>NZ_JAJENT010000524.1:0-52218 GCF_035615515.1 Phormidium sp. CCY1219 | reverse complement strand
GACCTGCCCACCGGCGATCGCGCCGCCCACCTGCAACGGGCAATTGAGTGCTACCAAGCCGCCCTCACCGTCTGGACGCCGGAGCTCTTTCCCCTGGAGTGCCTGCAAACCGCTCGCAATTGGGCCAACCTAGAATTTACGGAAGGGCATTGGCAAGCGGCCTTAACCCAGTACCAGGTTGCCATTGAAGCAATCGAACGGTCTCGCCGTTCTGCCCTCAGTGAAGACCGTCGGCAGCAGATTGTGCGAGAGTCTCTTCATGTTTACGAAAACGCCATCCAAGCGGCTATCAACCTCAACCGCATCTCCACCGCCCTGGAAATCGTGGAACGAGTGAGAGCCAAACGCCTGGTAGACTTGATGGCCACTGCCGACCTCTATCAAGGGGGCGATATCCCCCGGGAAGTGCGGCAATGCCTGCAACGTCTGGACGAGTTAGACGGGGAAATCCTGCAAAAACGTCAGGAATACCGGGAACCAGAAACGGCAGACAACCCCCCATCGCCAGGGGACGACCCGCAGACCCCCTCCAAGTCCCGGGTTTCTCACCGCCGCCAACTGCGCGCCGCCACGGAGGTTACGGTTGAAATTACCCACCTGGAAGACCAAAAACAAGCCATCCTCGACCAACTCAGCGGCATGGATGAAGCGGTTGCCAAACTGCGGGAACTCCAACCGCCGAAACTGGCGGATTTTCAACCCCTCCGGCAAGAGAAAACCGCCCTGCTGAGCTTCTATACCACCGATGCGGATACTCATATCTTCATCCTCCGCCCGGGAGCGCACCAACCCCACTGCTTCACCTGCAAAGGACAGGGCTACGAAACCCTACAAGGGTGGTTGTGGGAAAAGTGGGTGGTTCCCTATGCCGGGTATGGCGGGCAGAACGAGAAACCCAAACCGCGCAAACAAAAATGGAAACGGGAATTCCCCAGATTGCTGGCCGAACTCTCCCAACGACTGGAACTCGATCGCCTGATTCGAGAGTACCTGGAAGACATGGAGGAACTGGTGCTGGTGCCCCATCTGTTGCTGCATCACATCCCCTTCGCCGCCTTGCCCTTAAATACCGCGAAACAAGGCCAATCCCAGGCGCAACAGCCCACGGCAGCGGCTTTCCCCGAAACATATCTGGGAGATAAATTCCTTCTGCGTTATGCCCCCAGCTTGCAAGTGCTCGGCTTTTGCCACAATCGCCCCTCGGTTTCCGATGCCACCTATGCCACGGCAGAAAACGCCACCGATGACCTGCCTTTCAGTTGTTTTGAAGGGATGAAAGTGGCGGAACTGTTCCAGGTTGACCGACAACGGCGACTCATCGGGGCCAACGCCACCCGGGAAGCGTACCGCCAGTTACTCGCCACTGCCAACTGCCTGGTCAGCACTCACCACGCCCAAAGTCGCTTTGACAATCCTCTGGAGTCCGGGTTGCGGCTGAGTGATGGCACAATTAGCGTCAGTCAACTGTTTTCTCCGGCTTGGCGTTTCCGGCAACTGGAGGAGGTTTACTTGTCTTGTTGCGAAACCGGCCTATTTCTGCCCCGCAGTGGAATTGACGAACCGGTGGCGGTGAGTACCGGCTTCCTCTGTGCCGGGGCGCGGGGGGTGATTGCCAGTCAATGGTCGATTTACGATTGTTCCTCGGCGTTGCTGTCCAGTTTGTATCACAAATACCGCCAGCAGGGGCGGAATCGTCCCCGGGCGCTGCAACTGGCACAACGGGAGATGCGGCAAATGACCGGGGCGGAGTTTCGCGAGCATCACAGCAAGGCGATGAAACGGGCGGTGAAGGCGGAAGGGGAACGCCTCGACAAGAACGGGAAACCAGTGGAACCAGCAACCGATGCAGAAAAGTTGATTCGCCAGTATGCAGCGGATAAGGGATGCCCGTTTCAGCATCCCGTGCATTGGGCCGGTTTGGCGTGCTATGGATTGGGGTGAATCCGCTGGTGAGCGTGCCCTCCCCTCCATGACGGTGGGATCTGCACGTAGATGGATTGGGGGGGGAGGCGGAGCCTCGAGCGGGGCGTTCCCAGCATGTGCTGGGAACGAGTTAAACAGCCAATAGTTTCTTTTACTGGGAGGTCAAACATGCAATTGATGAGGGATAATCGTTTCCAGTCCACTAACTTGAGGAGGGGAACGGTGACAGAGGATTTGAATCATCCTATCCACGAAGAGTTGAAAGGGATTTTTCGCGAGGCGTTACGGGCGAAGTCAGCCAAAGCGCGCAAACGCCTGCGAAAGCAGGGATTGCGTCGAATGATGCAAGCGCCACCGGGCTGTTTTTGGCGGGGGGAAGCCCCGCAGTGGGATAACGACCTTCTCTATCTGGAAGCTTCCCATCGCGCCTGGGACTACATCGAGCGCAAAATCAATGGTGAGATTCGCGGGAAAGGGACGGCGGCGGAAAAAGCCTATGACCCGGATAAAGGCGGTGCTAGCCCGATTACCCTTTGGAATAAATATTGCAAGGGAGAGTATCGCAGGTTCCGGCAAGAACACCAAGCGTCGATTCATTCTCACCCCAGGGATGCCAGAACGGGAGAACGCCTGAATCTGGATGAGGTGGCTGTTCCCGATGGGGATATCCCGCGACTGGAATTGGTCCGCGAGGAGTTTGAAACCGACCCTACCGGGGAGTTACGGAGAACGTATGTCCGCAAGAGTCCACCGCCTCCGATTACGGCGCAAGCGGTGCTGCTGAAGATTTATGATTGTGCGTCTTGTGGGGAAAAATGGACTTTGAAAACAGTGGCGGCAGCGTTTGACATGCCGCCAGGGGCGATGAATTCAGCCTGGAGTCGCACTCTGAATCCGCTACTGAAACGGATGGGCGATCGCCTTCGCGATCGAGTTTAATCTCATGTCTGGAGCGATTCTCACGAAAGGAATGAGTCGGCGCGGGGGAACGATGGCGCTGTGGCGCATGGCTTGGCTCGGGCTGGCTCACGTGCGATTTCTATCCCGGGCGTTGATTGTAATTTCCCCATTTTGTCGATTGCTTTTGCACACTCACAGTATTTGAAGAGGTTGATTATGACTGCCGAACTGAACGTGGCACAATTTGGCCAAAGGGTTCCGATTCCCCCGAGTTTACACCAGCGCCTCGCTGAGTTGACCGCTGGTGTGAGTCCGGAACGAGTGGAGGGGGTTCGTCAACGGGCGATCGCTGTTTGGGTGGTGGCTCGCTATCTGAATCGTTTTGGCTATGATTGTCGGATAGATAACAGCAGTGCTTGGAATCTCTATTTGCAGGTTCTCTCAGATTTTGCAGAGTTAGAGATTTTTGAGGACCAGTGCTTTTTAGGAACGGTGGAATGTCTGCTACTTCCGCCGGATGTGGAAAGTTTGGAGATTCCGGAACATTTGGTGATGGGCGATCGCATCGCCTATGTTGCAGTGGAAGTGAACCCGCAACAGACTTGGGGGGCGATCGTGGGTTTCACCCCGGCCCTAGAAACCGAGTTCCCAGAACTGAGCTTCGAGCGAGATGAACTCTTTTCCGCAGATAGACTGTTAGATTTACTGGAAATGGCCGAACCCTTGGCAGAAAATGCGGTTTTTTCTGAGTTAGAATCCTATTGGGAAAAACAACAGGCGAGTTGGTCGGAGCAACGGCGACAAGCGATCGTGGCCAAACTCGAGCGGGTTTTACTGGTAAAGGATATTGAATCGTTACAACTCGCATCAGCGGCTCAGGAATTAGAAGCCTTAATCCATGAAGACACTGGGGGCACGGTAGACCGAGAATTGGCATTCAGGGAGGAGGATGACAGGGAAAGCGGCGATCGCGCTGAGTTATACTCGATTTTGCGGCGAATTTTTCACTCTGTGCGAGAGGCGTTAGAATAAATACCAGCTTGGCTGGAAAAAGCCCCGCCCCCAGGGTGGGGTTTTTGCGTTCGGAGCCGCTCTGAGGCGAGTTATGTGTGGTTTGTCCTATATTTTTGGCCTGAATGATGGGGAGGAAATATAAGCAGGTGGCAGGCGGTGTGCTGACAGTGAGTGAGTCTGTAGGAAGGTTGAAAAAATGGCATGGGCGAGCGATGGGGATATAATATCTGGCGGGTTGGCAAAAAGGCGGGGGTTGAGGGCGGTTGATAGAATGAGGCAGAGCTTCGGGTGGGGTGCCTCTGCTGCACCGGAGAAGGAGCGATCGCGAATCACTCAAGGGAGTTAAACGGCGCGAACAATTCTGATGGATATGCCCTGCGGCGATCGCAACGCATAAAAAATCGCCTCCCAATAATAAAAAGAGTGTTACCTCAAAGAGGACAGGATTATGACCGATCGCGTAGATTATCATCCCAACTGTGGCGATCGCCGGTTTCCCAACCCCACTCGCCAAGGCTCGAAAGTGCGAGTCTGCCAGCACTTCACCCGCCACATCCGCGTTTTAATTCCCACCACCGAGGATATCGACCATCCCGCCAATACCGCCGCATGGGTCGATCGTGCCAATCAGCTCTTCTCAGCGCATTTTGGTGGAGCAACCTGCAAACCAGCCGCTTTGGGCTTTTACATCAGCGAAAATCACGGATTGGTCAAAGAAACGGTGTTTGAAATTGAAGCTTGGACGACTGAAGTGGGTCTGAAACAAGCGAAAGCAGCCCTTGAGGAGTTATTGGCCGAAATTTTAGTAGAATTGGGTCAAGAGACGGTGTTTTTGGCGGTTAATAATGAAGCCTATTTGGTGACATTAGCCCCGGGCAAAACTCAGGCGGCTTAATGCGATCGCCAGAGTTACAGGGTGCAAGGGTTCGTAGAAACTCTATTTGCATGCAGATATCTTCTAAAAACGGTTTGAGCATCATGGCCAAGGGCAATAAACCCATGAGTTACTGTTTTCCCAGATTAAGGTGTGTGGCCCCCGCGACTGAATGGGTAGGGCGATCGCCCAATCGAATCCGGGGGTCACGCACCAACGCCTAACAGCCATAAAAAAACGCCAGCCGATCGCGAATTTTTCCGGAAAATGCGATCGGCTATACTGCTTTTCTCTGTCAAACCCCGAATATAGCAATAGACCTTTCAACCCATTGAAATATGACGCAATCTCTAAAAGCACCCCTTGTGGGAATTACCACCTCTGGTCGAAATGGAGCCACCGCTTTTTCCCTGATGGCGATCTATGTGGATGCGGTGCGTGCGGCGGGTGGCGTCCCGGTGATGTTACCGCCGGGAGAACCGGATCCGGAGGCGATTTTAGACCGATTAGATGGTTTGATTTTATCTGGCGGTGGGGATATCAACCCCGCCTTATATAACGGGACGGCGCACGAATTCACCTACAATATAGACCGAGAGCGGGATGAATCGGAACTGGCTTTGGCACATTTGGCACTGGATCGAGATGTCCCGGTTTTGGGAATTTGTCGAGGGATGGAACTGCTGGTGGTGGCCTGTGGCGGCACGTTAATTGCTCACATACCGGATGAGTATGGCACGAAAGTCAACCATCGCCTGAATCCCTCCCCGGGACTTCTTTATCCCTCGCAGCACTATGTGAGAGTTGCGCCGGGAAGTCGTCTGGCGGGGATTGTGGGGAATGCGGAATTGGCGGTGGTGTCGTGGCATCACCAAGCGGTGCGGACGATTCCGCCCGGTTGGCGAGTGGTGGCACATTCGGTGGAAGATAACGCGATCGAGGCGGTGGAACATCAGCACTGTGGGTTTGCGATCGCGGTTCAATGGCATCCGGAACTCTCGCCGGGGGATACTTCTCATCAGCGGATCTTTCAATCCTTGGTCGCCGCAGCACGTCAGCGATCGCAGTTGCCCTTCCAAGAAGCGATCGCCTAATCAAGTGCGGTCGTGCTTGTGCGAACTTCGGCGAGGCGCACCCTCGGGAGTGGCGTTCCCCCCTCGGGGGAACGAGGCCAACGAATCACCCTGTCAGGGGCTTAATTCCCTGCCGAAGCTTGACGCAGATTGTACTGTGCGGGTTGGTAATTCGGGTCTAATTCAATCGCCCGCTCAAACTGGACGATCGCCGCTTCAGTTTTCCCTTGCTCTTGCAGCACCAACCCCAACCCATTATAGGCCAAAGTGTGAGCGCTGGCGGGTAAGGCGGGACGATCGGGGTAACTGAGGGCTTGCTGATAAGAGGCGATCGCCTCGTCGAGATTGCCCTGCTGGCGATAGACCACCGCCAAACCATTATACGCCGTTGCCAGTTCCGGTTCGATGGCGATCGCCCGTTGATATGCCTGCAGCGCTTCATCCCAATTTTCTTGGCGGCGGAACATCACCCCCAAGTTATTATATGCTTCTGCTAAATTCGGATTGATTTCCAGGGCTTGACGATATGCCGCGATCGCCTCGTCGATTTTATCCTGACTTGCCAGCGCTAACCCCAAATTCAAATAAGCCTCGGGATACTCGGCATTATACTGAATCGCTTGCCGATAAGTCGCGATCGCCTCATCCAACTGATTCTGACGTTGCAGCAAGAGACCCACTTTCACATAGGCTTCTGCGTCGTCGGGATTGAGTTCGATCGCCCTGCCATAGGCCGCGATCGCCTCATCCAGTCGATTGGCCGCACTCAGTGCCACCCCTAAATTATAATAAGTCTGCGCTTGATTGGGATTGATTTGCAGCGCTTGGCGATATGCCGCGATCGCTTCCCTGGCATTATTCAACTCATTATACGCATTTCCCAAATTATTATAAGCGCTGGCATTCTCCGGATCGATTTCCAGGGCATTGCGATAGGCGGCGATCGCATCCTCCACTCGCTCCTGATAAAATAAAGACAGTCCCAACCACACATAAGCTGCCGCATCATTGGCATCCTGGGCAATCACCTGACGCCAGATTTCTGCCGCCGCGTCAAAATTGCCCGCATTAAATGCGGCATTGCCTTGCTGATAAAGCTCTTCCACAGTTTGACCTACTGCCAATTGTGGCGTCATCGCCACGGACAAGGCCATAACTAAAGCCATTAACTTCGGCGATCGCACGGGTTCACCTCCATCCATTGTAGCCGAATAAAACGCAATGTATCCTCTAACTATTCCACCTGAAATTACCAGTAGAAAAACGGGCTTGCAGCTAAGAATCAAACCGGGAGAGTCATCAAACACTCTCCCGCCACCCCCCACATTTTACCCGGATTAAACTGCGGCAAATGCAGGGCTTAACAAACTTTCAAACAACTTTCTGCCATCGGTGGGACCGAGCATGGGATCCGAGGCGCGTTCCGGGTGGGGCATCATGCCCAACACATTCCCTTGGCGGTTGCAAATCCCGGCAATATTGTTCAAAGACCCATTGCAATTCCCCGCCACATTGACTCCCCCGGCGGGCGTACAATAGCGGAAGACTACTTGGTGATTGTCTTCCAGTTGCGCCAGGGTATCTGCATCGGCATAGTAGCGCCCCTCGCCATGCGCGATGGGAAGGGAGACCACTTCCCCGGGGGAATATGCCGAAGTCCAGGGCAAATCGGTATTTTCGATTTTCACCGACACCGGATCGCAGATAAAGTGCAAATCCCGGTTGCGGATCAGCGCCCCAGGTAGGAGTCCCACCTCAGTTAGCACTTGGAAACCGTTGCAAATGCCCAACACCAGTTTGCCGCTTTCGGCATGGTTGATAATTTCCGGCATTACCGGAGAAAACTGGGCGATCGCGCCGCAGCGCAGGTAATCCCCGTAGCTGAAACCTCCCGGGAGAACCACCACATCGAGATCCGAGATATCCGTTTCCTGATGCCATACCAAGCGCGTGGGTTGGTTGAGCAACCCTTGCGTCACCCACACCACATCGCGATCGCAGTTCGAACCTGGAAAAACGACTACGCCAAATTTCACGCTTTTGCCCCCGCATTCATGGTTGCAGACACTTCATTCAAATCGAAGCGATAATTTTCAATCACCGGATTTGCCAAGAGTCGATCGCAAATCCGATCGAGTTGTTCTCTCGCCTCCTCTTCGCTACCCGAGGAGATAGTTAGTTCGATGTACTTGCCAATCCGTACCCCCTCTACATTGTCATATCCCATATTTTGCACCCCAGACTCTACAGCGGTTCCTGCCGGATCCAACACCGAGGGACGCAGAGTAACATAGATATGAGCCTGATATTTTTTTTGAGTCACAGCGATTCGCCCTCAATTCTTGCGATAATGCTTAACAGTTGCTGGTGTCTCTTTCATTTTAATCCCCGAACTCGCAATATTTGCGTTTTCGTTTTTCACCTCTTGTGGTGTTAAATTATTAATTCACCCAGGCTCACCCAGAAAAAGCCGATAACCACAGTGACCATGACAGTCAAACGCACTCGCTCTCAAGAACGGATTCTCAACCTGCTTACCACCCTGGATCGCTCGATTTCGGCTCAGGATATGTATGTGGAGCTACGCAAGCGCAATCAAGGGGTGGGACTGGCAACGGTGTATCGCGCCTTGGATGCGTTGAAGCTCGAAGGAGTGGTTCAGGTGCGGACGTTGGCAAATGGCGAGTCTGTTTATAGCTGCATTCATCAAGACCAGCATCACTTGACCTGCTTGCAATGTGGCGCATCCATTCCGATTGATGAGTGTCCGGTTCACGAGTTAGAAAACCAGCTACAAACCACGCACCAGTTCAAAGTATTTTATCATACTTTAGAATTTTTTGGTCTGTGCGATCGCTGCGCTCTCGAACAGGAAAAAGACTCCACTGCAGAATAGAATTCTCCGAGGTTGTGTACTGCTCACCCCCCACCTAAAGCGAGGGATTTTCTGTGCTTTTTAAGGGTTAAAAATCGACTCAAAAAAGCCGACTAAATCTCGAATTGAATAACTTTTTTAAAAGATATTTTTCGGGGCAAGCGAGGAATTTTTTGGTCGGAGAACGAGTCAAAGAATCACGAAAGGATGAAGGAAGTTATTTTTCCTTCATCCTCGGGGGTTTAGCCGTTAGACGGTTTCGCTATTGTTCGGTTGTTCGCTGACAATCGAGCGCATGCCTTCCAAGGTAGCTGGGATAGTGCGCGGGTCCATAAACATCACCTTACTGCTATCGCTGCTGCCAATTTTCAAGCCCATTTCAATATAATTTTGAGCCAGTAAAAATTGTAGGGATTCGCGAGCTTGCGGGTCAGTTTTCAGGGTTTTGGCAATAATTTGCAGTGCTTCTGCAGTGGCTTGAGCTTTCAGCACTTGTTCTTGACGTTGAGCTTGTGCTTTGAGAATAATCGCCTTTTGTTGCGCTTCAGCATCGAGAATAGCTGCTTTTTGTCGTGCTTCTGCATCTAACACTTGCGCCTCGGCTTTACCTCGGGCATTGTTAACCGCAGAATCCCGTTCCCCTTCCGAGGTTAAAATAGCCGCGCGCTTGCGACGTTCCGCCGCCATTTGCAATTCCATCGAATCCTGGACTGCCTTCGAGGGAACGATATCGCGCAGTTCCACCCGCGTCACTTTCACCCCCCAAGGGTCAGTAGAGATATCCAGTTCTCGCAACAGGATTTCATTAATTTCCGTGCGGGCGGTAAAAGTTTGGTCCAGTTCCAGTTTGCCCATTTCCGAGCGAATTTGAGTCAGCACCAAATTGACCATTGCCGACTGGAGATTTTCTACCTTATAATAGGCTTTCTCCATATCCATAATCCGCCAATACACCACCGCATCCACGGTAATTGCCACGTTATCCCGAGTGATACATTGCTGCGGGGGAATATCTAATACTTTTTCGCGGATGGTTTCTTTGAAAACCACTTGGTCTAAAAAAGGCAGCACAAAGTTGAGACCGGGTTCGAGTTTTTTGCCGCTATATTTTCCCAAGGTTTCCACCAAGGCTTCGTTTCCTTGGTTGATGATTTTGACCGAGCCGGCGATGCCAGAAAATCCGAAAAGAGCGGCAGCAATGATAAAGATTGATTCCACGTTAAACCTCCGGGTTTGGGTTTGTTAAAATCGTCGTATCGAGGGAGAATAGCGGGGATTTAACCCCAGGGGAAGCCTCAGAAACGCCGGATTAGAAAAAAGCGATTTACGAATGCAGGAGAGATTCGGGAACGACAACCAAGGTATTGCCTTGGCGGCCCACCACCAGAACTTTTTGATTGGGTGCGATCGCCAGTTGGGGGTCGTCGCAACGCGCTCGCCAGGAGTTACCATCGTAGAGGATCCGTCCCGCTTCTCCGGGGGGAATTGCGGTTAAGGTTTGGGCCTCTTGGGCGTCGGCGAGGGTATGAGGGAGTTTGCCGCGAGACAGGATCCGGCGGGATAAGAAAATCGAACCTGCCGACAGTGCAATCCACAGTACCACCTGGAGGGCGAAATTCGGCACCACCAGAGCGATAGCGGCGACGGCGAGGGCACTCAAACCCATCATAAATTCCACGAAAGCGGTGGGGACAAACAGCTCCATCAAACAGAGAATTGCCCCCAGCAATAACCAAAGGATTGTTGGACTCATTTGATAAACCATCTGTAATAGAGTCGGGGTGGCGTTGATTGGCATAATGTCACCTTATGGGGTGAGGTTGGTATGGCGGTGCAACCTGCGCGATCGCGATCGCCGTGCTTGCGAGAACTTAGGGATAGAATTAGGGTGATGTTTTTCTAGTCTAAACGGCATCCCCGATCCAGTAAGGGGTAATTCATCCAGTGTCTCTAGAAAAACCGAGAGCCGATCGCCGTTGTGGGTATCCCGGACCGAAGCAGAGTGTATTTCGTTCCGGTCAGCTCAAATCCGTTTTAGCTGGTGTCAGCCCTTTGATGCTAGCGCGATCGGGCGCTCTTCACACTGTTGTGTACCACCTCGTCTAGTTTATGAGCAGTTTTGAGCCGCTGTTGTCTTGCCCTAATCCCGCTTGTGGCAAACCGGATAACGCCTTGGGGAGTCGGTTCTGCGAATCCTGTGAAACCCCGCTGATTTATCGCTATTTGTGGGCGGTGGGGTCAGCGGCGGCCCAGTATCGCGAGGAATGGGTGGGCGATCGCTATGCTGCGATCGCGCCGCAAATATGGCTCGATACCCAACCGGCAACGCCACCGTTTTTCCCCGAAGACCTGCCAGAAGCGATTCTTCCCTATCTCAAATTATATCCACTGCAACTCCACATTCCCCAAGTGTATGGCTTTTGTCCCCTGGGGGACCAAACCCAATCGGCAAATCTGCTATTACTCGAGAATGCCCCCATCGATGGCAAAAGCGGCACCCTCTATCCGGCAATGCTAGACCTGTGGTCGGAAGCGCCACCGGTGCGCCAAGTCTATTGGTTGTGGCAAATTCTGGAATTGTGGACGCCCCTGGTAGAAGTCGGGGTCGCCTCGAGCTTACTGCAAGCGGACAATATCCGGGTGCAGGGGTGGCGCGTGTGGTTGCGCGAACTCTATGCTGATGCGGGTTTGATTACCAAACCGGATTTGCAGGATCTCGGCTATCACTGGTTGACTTGGGCGGGCAAGGTTCCCCCACCCCTGGGCGATCGCCTGCAAGACATCGGCAAGCAAATGCGCCGTCCCGATGCGGATTTATCCGCCATTCTCCCCCAAGTCAATCAACTGCTGCTCGAACTGGCGGGTCAGTTGCCCTTGCGCTGGCGCGTCGCCGGTCTGAGCGACTCTGGCCCGCACCGACACCACAATGAAGATGCCTGCTATCCGACTTTAGCCGATTTATCGCAAGACGGACAAAAAAGCAAGACCCCTCTGCTCGGTCGCTTGTCGATGGTCTGCGATGGCGTCGGGGGTCACGAAGGCGGTGAAGTGGCTAGCCAACTCTCGGTAGAATCGCTCAAACTGCCTATCCAAGCGTTGATGGCCGAAATTGCCGACCAACCGGATCTGGCCAGCCCAGAACTGGTCAGCGAGCAACTCGAAGCGATTATCCGAGTGGTGAATAACACGATCGCCGCCCAAAATGACCAGCAAGGACGCGCGGAACGTCAGCGCATGGGCACCACCTTGGTTTTGGGTCTTCAGCTTCCCCAATCGGTGCGAAGCGAGGAGGGCATCGAGAGCGAAAACGGTCACGAACTCTATCTCGCTCATGTGGGGGACACTCGCGCCTATTGGATTACCCCCCATTACTGTCAGCGCCTCACGGTGGATGATGATGTGGCCACGCGCGAAGTCCGAATGGGGCGATCGTTTTATCGCGAAGCCCTGCAACGACGAGACGCCGGGGCGCTAACGCAAGCCCTGGGCACCCGCGATGGGGAACTGCTGCGCCCCCACATTCAGCGCTTTATTGTGGAAGAAGATGGTCTGCTGCTGCTGTGCTCTGATGGGTTGAGCGATAACGATCTCGTGGAGCAGTATTGGGGGGATTTTGTGGTCGATGTTCTCAATGGGGAGATGTCTGTGGAAGAGGCGGTCCAAGGTTGGCTAAATCTGGCGAATGAAAAAAACGGTCACGACAATACCTCGGTGGTTTTAACCTATTTCCGCATCTCTCCCGAAAAGTTGGTGCTGTTCGATCCCACACAATTGCCCTCCGAGTCTTCCGAAGCGGAAATGTCTCGCGCCTCTCAAGCGCTGCTTTATGAGGAGGAGTCTTCCGAGGAAACCGACAGCGGCGATCGCCCCGCTTCCTCCCCCTGGAAAATCCCCCTGCTGTTAATCGGAGTGATGCTCGTCAGTGCTGTGGTCGGCTTTGCTCTATGGTGGCAACTCGCCTCCCCCGGATCCGATTCCTCACCGACACCTATCGAAAATCTCGATGAATAATTGCTCTGTCTTCCCCACCCTGTAGGGGTTTGGGGTGAATTCTTCATGCAGATTCACCGCCTCATCCCTTAACCGGGGTCTCGATATGAGAAGATAGAAAAGCTGTTTGAGAAGATACTGTAAACTTGCACTGTTATTCGGTGCAGAAAGTTAGAGACACAACACCAGGTTTAAGGATATGAAAGTTGGCGATCGCGTTCGCGTCATCCAGTCTGTTATCGTGTACCACAGTCCCAAAAATCGCAATCAACCCTATGACGTACAGGGTGAGGAAGGGGAAGTGATCGGCTTCGCTAACGAATGGCAAGGCAGACCCGTTAGCGCTAACCTACCCGTGCAAGTCCAATTTGATAAAAAATTTAAGGCCCACTTCCGAGAAGATGAACTAGAGGTTATCTCTTAGGCTCTTCTCTTGCCATCGGATTTGTGTCGCCGAACCTTTCCCCACTGATTTCGGAGCGATTTTCATTAGCAATTAGCACCCGCTAATTGCTAATTTATAATTAAAATTTATCTTTTGCCTCGGCTAAACCAACCCAAAATATTGATGTCCCCCCGCATTTTCTCCAATTCTCGGCGATGACATTCTGCACTGTCCCGGTACCACTGGCAATAATTCTCAAACTCTTCTCGATATTCCAGTTCTTCGTAAAACTCCCGCGTGACTTGCGCCGCTTGCAAGCTTTCAGCGAAATTTTGCGGCGTTGGCGTGATTTGAGGAAACTCTTTGGGAAGCATAATTTTTTTCTATAAGCGCTTCATCTATCATTCCCCACCGTCTCAGGATTCCCGATCGATGGACTTCCATCTTAGCACTCGCCTCTGACAAAGGAGAGAATTTAGAATTTAGAATTTAGAATTTACAATTAGGAATGGGTCGAGAGCAGCAATTGTGCTAAAAAAGCAGCCTGAAAAGTGCGATGGTTCGCCATCCCGTTGTTTTTTGTATAAAACTCGAACCCTAAAATCGCACATAAAGTAATTTATAGCATGTTTTATGCACGAACGACCGAGAGAAAATGTAAGGACACGACACTGCCGTGTCCTTACAGGCGGCAGATATCTATCGATATGCCAGAGACAAAGTATCATACGGATGAGTCCGCGTAGGCGGACGAAGAAAAGCCCAGGCGCGATTTCAATCGCCCCCTTTTTATCGCTTCAAATCCATCCTTTCAGACGATAAACCACCATTCCGATGTATTCTTTCAGGGATTTGGTCGTTTCTTGCAGGCGGTAAGCATCGGGGAAGATATTGAGCAGTGTGGATTGCCAAGTGCCTTTTAGTTCTGCGAGTTCTTGTTCCGACACTTGAAAATCCGTGGGTGCGGGTATCGCTTCGATGCCTTGACGTTTGAAAACCAGGAGCGATCGCGGCATGTGAGTGGCGGAAGTCACCAGCAAAACGCGCTTTTCGATGCCCTTTTCTTCCAGCAGTTTTCTGACTTCTACGGCATTTTGATAGGTGTTGAGGGCATTGGGTTCTTTCAGGATAGCAGACTCGGGAACACCCATTGTTTCGAGAATGCGCGCCATATCTTCCGCTTCCGGCGGACCGCCCCCTTTCCACTCGATGCGCCCGCCAGAGAGGATGACCACCGGCGCTTTTCCTTGGCGGTATAATTGGGCACCATGCAACACGCGATCGCCCGCTTCGTTCACATCCACCCAGGGGCGCGGGGGAATTGCCGGTTTAGTGGCACCCCCCAGCACCACGATCGCCGCCGCGTTGGGCAACTCATCGGTGGGCACATGCTGCGCTTCCAGCGATCGCACTATCCCATAACTCACCCAACTATTACTGCTCAATAGCAACAGAACCAATGCACCTGCGATCGCCCCGGCGGCCCATTTCGGGCGCTTCCACAACGTCACCAGCGCCACCACCATTAACAAACAACTTAACCCCAACGGATACACAAATATCGGCAACAGCTTGGACAAAAATAAAAACATCTTTCCCCCAGAGAATTTTCCAATCAGAACTACTCAATTACAGTAGCAGCATCCGAGAAATACTGGATATTTCCTCCCCACCCCTAAACCCACTCCTTCCTAATCTCTACTTACCCTTGTAGGGTGGGCAACAAGTTGCCCACCCTACGGTATTATCCCGCATTTTCCCAATAAAAAAGCGCCTGGGAGACGATAAGATTCATCCCCAAGACGCGAATCTAACCGATTAAAACTGTTAACAGAGACTAGAGCGATCGCTAGGCAGAGCGCAAATTATTCCCCGCCATAGCTGCCGCTCGTCACCTTGCCCCGGAAGACAAAATATTGGTACAGATTGTAGAACAACATCACCGGAATCAAACCCCCAATCCAGATAATCATAAACACCAGAGAACTCGGATCGGCAGCCGCTTGGTAAATGGTGATTTTCGTGGGAATGATGTAGGGAAAGACAACCAAAGCCAACCCGATAAACGTCAGCAAAAAGATAAGAATCGTCCAAATAATCGGCGTTCTTTCTTTCTGTTGGTTCAGACTTCTTAACAGCAGCGCCACCAACAACACCCCCAGAAGCGGAATCAGGGCAAAGATATAAATTTGCGGCTGATGAAACAAGCGATCGCGGGCGTACTCGTAAAACACCGGCGTCGTAATCGTAATCAAAATAGCCCCTACTAGAGTCGTCCAAGCGGCAATTCTCGCCGTTTTATAGTGAGTTTGCTGCAACTCTCCGGTGGTTTTCCAAATCAAGTAAGTCGAGCCAATCAAAACATACCCTTGAATCAGCGTTAAAGCCACCAAAACCGATTGCCAGGTCAACCAATCCCAGGTGCTACCGATAAAATGACCCGCATCATCCACACGAATTCCCGATAGCACTGCGCCGAGGGATAACCCTTGACCCAGTGCAGCCAAAAAACTGCCTCCGCCAAAGGCTACATTCCAAAAAAACTTGCGGGTTGCTTGCTCGCGGAACTCGAACGCTACCCCCCGAAAAATAAAGCCAAACACCATGATAAAAATCGGGATGTACAACGCATTGAGAATCGTGCCGTAAGCGAGGGGAAACGCGCCAAACAGCGCGCCGCCCATCAACACCAACCAGGTTTCATTGGCATCCCAAATATTGCTCAAACTGGTCATCAAAATGCCGCGTCGTTCCTCAGAGGAAGCGGTCAGAGACAAGATACCCACCCCTAAATCAAACCCATCGAGCATGACATAGAGGAAGAGGAACAACGCCAAAATTGCAAACCAAACTTGCGGCAAAAAATAACTGAGCGTTTCCATACAACCTCCTATTGTTGTGTTTCGATGGGACGTTGGTCCGGAACGAATTCTCCGGGTTTGGTTTCCACGGCGGGTTTGCCTTCCACTCCGGGGACGGGAAGTTTAAAATTCGGTCCGCGTTGGATAATGCGACTGCCAAAGTACAAAGCAGTAAAAAATAACACCGTGTAAACTGTGGCAAAACCAGTTAAAGAGGTTAAAACATTGCTCGCTGGCAGGTTAGATACGGCATCCACCGTGCGGATTTGTTCGTAAACCGTCCAAGGTTGTCGCCCCACACAGCGCACGATCCAACCGGATTCGATCGCAATATAACCCAGGGGTGCAGCGGCAATCCAACCCACCATCAGCCAGGTTTGTTTTTCAATGTTACCCTCGGATAATTGTCCGCGCACCCATTGAATAACGCTGAGAAACATCAAGCCGGCGAGGAAAAAGCCAATCCCCACCATAATCCGAAAAGAGTAGTAGATTAAACCTACCATGTGCGGTCGGTCTTCGGGTTGCCATTCTTTCAAACCTCGCACGGGATAGGGCAATTCTTTTTTGAATTCCAGTATGTAGCCCAAGGCGTTGGGAATGGTGATTTCCCAGTCATTTTGTTCGGCGGTTTCATTGGGAATGGCTAACATACTCCAGTCTGCAGCTTGTCCGGCGGGAACCGTTTCCCATTGGGCTTCCATTGCGGCAAGTTTGGTGGGTTGATAGCGGTAGACTTGTTCGCCGCTTAAGTGTCCGATATAGATTTGTAAGGGAGCTACGGCGATCGCCACGGCTAAGACTATTTTGAAGGCTTTGGAAAAAAAGGCTTCGTGGCGCTTTTTGAGAATGTACCAGGCGCTAATTCCGCCAATCACAAATAAAGAGGTTTCCAATGTGGCAAAGAACATGTGCAGCACGCTGACTGCCATGAAGGGATTTAAAATTGCCTCAAAGTAATCTTTGACCACAAATTGCCCCTCTACCATTTCCACGCCGGCAGGGGTTTGCATCCAGGAATTAGCTGTTAGAATCCAGAAGGTGGACAGGTTGGAGCCAATGGCCACAAAAATGGTGGAAATATAGTGAATGATGGGATTGACTCGCTCCCAGCCAAACACCATAATGCCTAAAAAGGCGGCTTCGAGCATGAAGGCCCAGGAGGCTTCAAACCCGATGATGCTGCCAAAAAAGTTCCCCACCGCTTCGGAAAAGGGTGCCCAGTTGGTGCCAAACTGAAATTCCATCGGCACCCCGGAGGCGACGCCAATGCCAAAGTTAAGCACGTAGAGTTTCGCCCAAAAGCGGGCGTGGTAGTAGTAGTCAGGGTTTCGGGTTTTCAGCCACAGCCCTTCAACCACCACCAGGTAAATGGACATGCCAGTGGTCAACACGGGCCACAACATGTGGAAGATGGCAGTCAGCGCAAATTGTAGGCGCGACAGCACTACGGTGTCTGAGAGAAATTCCATGTGTATGTTTGCTTAGGGTATTGAATTGCCAATCTCAGCTAGTCTACAAAATTTTTTGGGCGATCGCTCGCTCTGCGATCGCCCTTTGGGGGATTTGTCTCGGAAATGATACCCCCTGTCCTGAATTCTGGCGGCTTGAGGACACCCCCCAAGCACCGATGAAATCCCCACCTGCGCGTTGCAGCGATCGCCCTTGTCTTCCCCCAGGGAAGGCAGGGTTGTCGCGCGATCGGCACTTCATTTTTTTAAATTCCTATAGATTGGCTGATTACCGATACTTATTCGCAGAACATTACAATTTCTTAAACTCTTGATTCTCTGTTTTTTCCAACCGTTCTTTGGTCACATTTGCTAAGCTTTTCTGCTGCTCGAAAGTTGGCTTTGGTGTGGGAATATCCGTCATCTGCCACCAAGCCGCACTCAATCCCCCTGCCACTCCCGCGATCGTGCCTAGCACAATACTGAAAAATCTAGAATACCCCAAAAACGCAAAGGCAAACATAAAAAACAACCACAATTGTAATCCCCGGATAATTCCTTGGCTCACTGGGGATGGTTTTTTTTCTTTTTTTTCTTCTGCCATTTTCTACCTGAAATAGAGAGGTTTTTAAGCAATTAAACAAATAATTTTACTTGCGTAGAGACGCGGGATTAATCGGGTCTCTACGCGAGGGTTGCCCAGCTCATGCTAGGAACAAGGTAATCCGGTGGGCAGTGCCCACCCTACCCCTTGACTTGTTGCAGTTGGGATTCTAGCGATTGGGTACTGTCGATTGTTTGCACGTAAACTCGTTCCGCTTCGGTAAAGGGTTCGGCAGCCGCTTGCTGACTTTCCAGGAGATTGGCGGTGGCATCGGAAACCGCTTGAGAACTGCGCTGGTTGAGCCTTTCGCGCAAGACGGGCATCGGGGCGCAACAGTGTAAAATCTTCAGATTAAATCCCTGTTTTTCTGCTGCGGCGATCGCCTGTGCGCGCAACCCCTGGCGGTCGTATTTCGCATCTAAAATCACCGGATATCCTTCCCGGGCCAACATTAGCCCGAGTTCCAACAGTTTTCCATAGGTTTTTTGCGTCATTTCTGCGGTATAAATCTCGTCCCCTCCGCGCTGATGCAGGGGAATGCCGGCTAGATGTTTTCGCACGGCATCGGAACGGATGTGAATGGCATTTATTCTTCTGGCTAAACGCCGCGCCAAGGTACTTTTTCCCGACCCGGATAACCCGGACATTAAAATTAACCGTCCTTGTTGCTGCTGAGTGTATTTCCAAGCTTGTTGGTAATAATTGGCTGCAGTAGATTGGGCGTTGTGTTTTCTTTCATCAGAAATATTGGGGTCGTCGAGGAGAAAAGAGGTGACTTTGGCGCGAACGTAAGCTTGCCGGCTTAAATATAGCGGTAGCACTTGCAAGCCGGACCAATCGCCGGTATGTTCGATGTAGGTATTTAAAAAGGCATTGGCTAAATCCGGGCGTCCTCGGGAGTCGATATCCATGACGGCAAAGCCAATATCGTACATGACATCGACGAAGCGGAAGGTTTTGTTAAATTCGATGCGATCGAACAGGAAGATTTTATCGGGCCAGAGGGCGATATTTTTTAAATGTAAGTCGCCGTGACATTCGCGAATGCGATCGCCGTCTATGCGCTGTTGGAACAGTGAGGGTCTGCGGTCAAAAAAGCGATCGCTAAATGCCTTGGTTTCCTGAAATTGCGTTTCGGTTTGCGGCCCGCCGATATAGCATTCGGTTTGTTGGTAGTTTTCGTCAATGGCTTTGCGAATTTGCGACACTGTGCCATAGCTGCGAATTGTCTCATCGGTGCGGGTTTCGGCGTGGAAATTGGCCACGACTCGCCCTAAGTCTTCCATGTGTTGTTCGGTCAGCGCCCCCCGTTCGAACAGGTTGATAAAGAGGGCATCTTGGGGAAATTGAACCATTTTGACGGCATATTCTACGATGTTGCCCTTGCCATCGAGTTGGTAGCGATCGCCTAAAGATGCGATCGCCACTACATCCAGATAAACCTGGGGGGCAATCTGTCGATTCATCCGCAATTCTTCATTACAAAAATGATGCCGTTTTTCTAATGTGGAGTAGTCGAGGAAACCAAAATCGACATTTTTTTTGACTTTGTAGGCATAATCCCCCGTCAGGAGTACGAAAGAGGCATGAGTCTGCATCAGCTTGATGGGCTGTTGCACCGGATGGGGATAGAATTCGGGCTGCAACATGTGTTCGATAACGGGGGGCAGTGTTGTTTCGCTCATTTCTATCCTGAATGTTTTGTCAATTGTAGCGCAAACAAAAAACCAGGGAGAGTTCCCTGGTTTTTTTGACAAACGAAGCGGATGTTGGAGTTGGGGTTGGCGATCGCCCTGTGAGTTTCCAGAGGTGGTTTGGTCGCAATTCTGGGCGCGACTGGCGCGTTTTCGCCCCCGAATCTCCCGAATTAACCGCTACCCTGGGTGGGGGATTTGGGTTAAATTTCGGTTAACAAAGATTGAGTTACTTCTTTGTCCAAACGCGGTCCATAAGAGGTAACGAGGCGGGCGGATGCCAATGAAGCTAATTTGCCCGCGCGTTCGAAACTCATGCCGTTGGTGATGCCGTAAAGAAAAGCACCGGCATACATATCTCCCGCACCTACGGTATCGATCGCGTCAACCTTCACCCCTTCGATTTCGATGAGGTTTTGGCCATCAAAAATCAAGGAACCTTTCGGTCCGAGGGTGATGGCAAAGCAGGAGGTGAGGGTTTTTAGATATTCGATCGCCACCTTCAGGTCATCGGTATCCGCCATTATCGAGGCTTCGGTTTCGTTGGCAAAGATAAAGTCAATTCCCTCGCCAATGATTTCTAAGAGACCTTCTTTGAAGAATTTAATCATGTTCGGATCCGACAGGGAAAGGGCCACTTTTTTCCCGGCTTTTTTGGCGGAATCGCGGGCAGTAATGGCAGCGGCTTTCCCGGTGGGGGAACTGACGAGATATCCTTCGATATAGAGATAGTCAGAATTGGCGATCGCTTCGGGAACCAGTTCTGAATCGGCAAAGTTGGCGGTAATGCCCAAATGAGTGTTCATGGTGCGATCGGCATCGGGAGTCACGAACACCAAACAGGTGCCGGTGATCCCGGCGGCGCGCGGATGCACGGTTAAGTTGCTGTCTACACCGTTGCGAATCAGGTCTTCGAGATAAAAAGCACCGATTTCGTCTTTGGCTACTTTGCACGAGTAAAAGGATTTCCCGCCAAATTGACTGATGGCGATCGCGGTGTTTGCGGCGGAACCCCCACAGCTTTTTTTACAAGGGCTGCTGCTCAATTGCTCTAGGATTTCTTTTTGGCGATCTTCCTCGATTAAGGTCATTACGCCTTTCTCGATTTTCATCGCTTCCATCTGCTCGGGGGAGATTTCGTATTCGATATCTACCAGAGCATTTCCGATGCCATAAACGTGGTATTTGCTCATAAATCTAGAAGTGTGAATTGAGTGTGGTAAAACCTTTAGGGGTGTTCCACACCCACCTTACAAATGAAAAAGGAAAAAGGCAACCGTTGTTTCAGTCGCTTTTTCCTTTTTAATGCTTTCTTTGGGTGAATTGAAAGCTGGAGCGAGGCGCGATCGCCACTATTTGAGGACAATATGAAAGCGATCGCGGGTTTTATTCTTCGCCGCTCGGTTCCTCGTCGGTCTCGCCATAGGATTCCAGAAGGGAAGCCACCTCTGGGGATGTCTCTTCCGCTTCCTCTTCTTCCTCTTGCGCGGTGACTCTGGGAGCCAAAATGGTCGCGACCGTGCGTTCTGGCTCCAGTTGCGGGGTGACGCCTGTGGGCAACATCAGTTCGCCAACGTGGATCGACTCTCCCATTTTTAGTTGGGAAACGTCGATTTCAATCGAGTCGGGAATATCATCTGGCGCACATTGGATCGGCAATTCGGTGACGACCAGATCCAACATGCCCCCTTCTTGTTCCACGCCATAGGCTTCGCCGACGAAGTTTAACGGCACCACCAAATCCAGGCTGGCTTGAGCGGCGACGGCAAAAAAGCTGACGTGGTAAAGGAAGGGTTTCCACGGATGGGTTTGCACTTCCCGCAGAATCGTTTTTCCTTTCCAGGAGAGGTCGGGAACGGATAAATCGATCAGGGTGTTGTTCACCGAGGCTTCTTTGAGCAGTAGTTCTGCTGTTTTCGCATCGATGGTGAGGCAGACGGATTGAGCTCCCTGATGCCCATAGAGGGTGGCGGGGATTAATCCCTCTCTGCGTAAGGCTTTCGGCTTGCTGCCTTCGGCCCGTTTTTGACATTCAACTGTTACTGCCATCTTTCTGATTACGGGTTACGGGTTACTGGTTCGTTATAACTGAGGCATGGCGCTGCTCGACTCGCCCCCAACGGGAGCGACAAAACGCCACAATCTCCTATCCTATCAAATTCTGGATAGACAATTCAATTGCACTTTTCATCCATCGCCCGTGGGGCGATCGCGTGATGCTCTCGAATAGATGCGATCGCCGCTCTCGAACGATTCAGGGCGGAAACATCCCGGACAAGAGCCTGGTTTTTCCCCGGCGAAACACTTAGGCGTTTGTGTTTTCCACTGGGGTGCCGTTGGCATCCAATAAGGCGCGTTTCGGTCCGTGGATGGGGTCTTCGACGATGATGGTTTGGTCGCGACTGGCCCCGAGGGAAACGATCGCGATCGGCACTTTCATCAATTCCGCCAAGAACTTCAAATAGTCCAGGGCTTGTTTGGGCAAATCGGACAGGTTGCGGCAGTGCATGGTAGACTCCTTCCAGCCCGGAAGGGTTTCGTAAATCGGTTTGCACCGGGCAAACTGACGGGCACTGCTGGGGAAGTTTTCGCAGCGCTTACCGTCGATTTCGTAAGCGACGCAGACTTTCAGTTCCTCGAGTTCGTCTAACACGTCGAGTTTGGTGATCGCAAGGCAGTCCATGCCGTTGATGCGAACCGCATACCGCCCGATGACCGCATCGAACCATCCGCAGCGCCGTTTGCGTCCGGTGGTGGTGCCGAATTCCGCACCGCGATCGCACAGTACATCCCCAATGCCTTCGGTCATTTCGGTGGGAAATGGCCCTTCTCCCACCCGGGTGGTGTAGGCTTTTGCCACCCCAATCACGCGATCGATGGTGGTCGGTCCGACCCCTGCCCCCACACAAGCACCGCCGGCTACGGGGTTGGATGAGGTGACGTAAGGATAAGTCCCGTGATCCAAGTCCAGCAGGGTGCCTTGTGCCCCTTCAAATAAAATATTGCGCCGATGCTGCACTGCGTCGTAAATTTTTAACGAGGCATCCACCACATGAGGCCGCAGGCGATCGGCATATTCGCTGTACTGCTGGATAATCTCTTGCGGATCCAACGGCGGTAAATCGTACAGCTTCTCCAGAATCGTATTCTTGTAGTTAATCGTCCAGTGGAGCTGTTTTCGCATCCCTTCCGGATCCATCAAATCCAGGATCCGAATCCCGGTCCGCTCGGATTTATCGGCGTAGGTCGGGCCGATGCCCCGTCCGGTGGTGCCGATTTTATGCGTCCCGCGCCGCTCTTCCGATGCCCGATCGATGAGGCGGTGGTAGGGCATCGTCACATGGGCGGTTTGCGAAATTAATAGGTTTTTCGTGGAAATATTGAGTTCTTCTAGGCGTACGAGTTCTTCTATTAAAATTTTCGGATCGATGACGGTTCCGGAACCAATAATGCATTCGGTTGCCGGATAGAGGATGCCAGAGGGAATCAGGTGCAGTTTGAAGGTCTGGTCTTTTACCACGACCGTGTGTCCCGCGTTGACCCCTCCTTGGTAACGTACTACAACATCTGCTGACTTGCTCAGCAGATCGGTAATCTTGCCTTTTCCTTCATCGCCCCATTGGGCACCTATTACTACGACGTTAGCCAAGGGTCTTACAAGCGAAAGTTTACACAATCTACGATTATCATCCTAGAGTGTCACGCTTGTCAAATAAATTTTCGTTAAGATTGGAGTTACAAATCGTAATCTTTCGATCGGGGCTGAGGGCTTGAAGGCGATCGCAATTTTGCGCTATGCTAGCTAGAATGCATCTACACCCCTCACCGATCGCGTTCATCTATTATTATTGACAATCCTGAGAGGTTATTGTGGCTTTATATGCTGAACTGCACCGACATCTAGGCGGTTCGGTGGTTCCTCGCATTCTCTGGCGCTATTTTCAGCGTCACGATCCGGCGTTGGGCCGTCGGTTTCCCGAATACCCGGCGTTTGAGGAATTTTACACCAAACCGCGCAATACCCTAGATGAGTATTTAGAACTACACACCCTGGTTGAAGGGGTCCAAACTATCGAAACTTTGCCGTATTTTATTTATCGGCTGATTCGGGGTGCTTATATTTTTGAAAATCTAGCGTACTTGGAACTGCGCTACACCCCTTATCTACGAACTTCGGACCAGTTGAGTCAATCTGCCCGGATCGACCAAATGGCGGAGATTGTGGAGGTGGTGGGGAAAGCGTCTGAGGTGAACGAGTACCCGATCGTCACTGGCCAAATTTTATGCATGCACGCCCGTTTGCCTTATGAGGTGAACCGGGCGATCGTGGATTTGGCCCATCAAAAATCAGAGTATGTCTGTGCGGTGGATTTAGCCGGTGGCGACAATCACTACGGCGATCGCCTGGATGAATTCATCCAATTATACGACTATGCCCGCACTCTGGGCATCAATACCACTGGGCACCTTTACGAAACTCCCGAGGGCTGCTATCCCGAATTGCTCCCTTATTTAATGCGAATCGGTCACGGGATTCAAATTCCCCTGAAGCATCCGGAATTATTAACTGAAGTGGCCAAAAGGGGTCAGTGTTTGGAAGTCTGTCCGACGACCTATCTCAAAACCGGCACCCTCGATGACCTCAAACAGTTAAAAATCGTCTTCGATCGCTGTTTCGAGGCGGGAGTGGATATTGCCATCTGCACCGATAATGCCGGCTTGCACAACGTCCGCCTACCGTTCGAGTACGAAACCTTGCTGACTCGAGATATCATCGATTTTCGTCAAATGCAAGCCTGTCAGCAAGCCGCATTCCGTCATGCCTTTGCATGGCCTCATCAGCAACCACCTGCTGAAATATTAACCGATTTGTTGAAACCGGAAACCCTACCCCTCGTCCCTGCAGTTCCTCTGGGTCAGGGCTAAAACTCTGGTGAATTCACCCCACATCCACTCGCAGTGGGGTCTTGGCAACCTCGCCCCCATCAGGGGGCTTTTTTCTTGGGGGAGAAGGGATCGAGAGATGAAAATCTCTCCCTCCTGACTCCTGACTCCCTCTCATCCGCCTATCCCCGCCTGCAATACCTGCACTGCGGTTAAGGATGAGCGCGGTTCCCACTGTTTCAACAGTGCAGAGGCGATCGCTGCAACCCCTCATACACCGCTTCCTCATAAAGTCCTGCCACCAAAGACAATACCGTAATTCGCTCCTGCATCGGGTCAACAATCCAATACTCAGCAATTCCTCTCGCTTGGTATTGCGATCGCTTGTAGCGATAATCTCGCGCCTCATTTTCTCCCCCCTGACTCACCACCTCAACTACCAACTGCGGTGGGGGCATATCTAGCGTCACCAGAGAACGATTCGCACCCGCCAACTCCTCCGTTAACTCCTCCGTTAACACCATCAAATCCGGGAGACGCACCGTTGCCCGCCTACCACTCACCACCACTTCTGTCTTCATCGTCAATCGAGAAAATGCAATCCCGAGTTGGGCAAAATACACCAACAAAAAGGTGGCAATTCGTCGATTTATCTCGCTTTCGGTGGGCATAGCCAGCAGTTTCCCATCCTCGAGTTCATACCGGGTATCCGTGCGATCGTCATAGTTGAAAAATTCCTCTAAAGACATGATTTGCGCTGCGATCGTCATTCTCCCCTCCTCCCACTTTCAATAAAGTATCCCTCTACTTTAGGCGTCTGATAGTTCTGCCGATTCCCTCTCCAAGTTAACCTCCTCATAGAGTTCCGCAAAAGCTACCGTTAAATTAATGCTTTCCAAGGTAAAATTTTCATCAGTGGCGCTATAAGCATGAAACAGCCATCCCCCGACTTCGTTGCGTCGGAAAATTTCCACTCGTTGGTGTCTGGTATTGACTAACAGGTATTCTTCTAAACTGTCTAAAGTTTGGTAATCGTTGAACTTATCCCCTCGGTCAAAAGCTTCGGTACTCTCCGAAAGCACTTCAACAATCAGTTTGGGAAAGCGTTTATAAGTCGATGTTTCTCGGTCTTGCGGGTCGCAAGTCACGAACAAATCGGGATAATAGAAGCAGTTTCGTTGTTCCAGTCGGGCTTTGACCTCGGCAAAATAAACGCGACACTCCGTTCCGCGTAGGTGGCTGCGAATCAGCATGGCCAAGTTTAAAGCAATGGTGTTATGGGTGTCGGTTGTTCCTGCCATTGCGTAGACCTCGCCATTAATATATTCATGTTTTATGGCGCTTTGGCTTTCCAGTTCTAGGTATTCTTCTGGGGTTAGGTTTTGATGGTCAGAAACAGCAATCATAAGGGGTAATTCCTCTCCGTTAGGTCTGGTTTTCATTGGGAATTCTACTAAGCACTCATGCCAAATAAATTGCCCATCCATTTTTGAGGTTTGTAGGGTAGGCAGTTCCTTGAATCAGTTGCTATTGGCACCTCGCTCATCTGGATCTGCCCACCATACCCACTGCAATTATTTTTGCCCGAGTACATATCATTATAGAAGAGTTTGAAGAAACCGTGAAAGTGCTGTAGCCAGGTGGGCCGCAGGGATGGCAGTTGGCGCAACTGTTGCGCGTTTGGGGCGATTGAAATCCCACACTTTTAGGGTGCTATTCGCGTCCCTGGGGGCAGGTTAAGGGTAAGGCGCGATCGCTTTTCCCTCTCGCCAACTCCTGACAGCTATTCTCCGCCTCACCGCCAGATTGACAAATCCGCACTATCGGAATATTATGATGGCTAATAGAATAGCCTTGCCAATGTTTGGCCAGCACAAACACTTATCATCCCTGTGGAACTGCTGGTACTGCGTACAACTCAATTCTTCGACAATCTGAGAAATTATTAACAAATTATGTCCGCCAAAAAGAAAGAACCCAGTGGATGTGGATGTGCAAGCATTCCGTTTTCGGTCATCCTCCTCATCTTCGGTGGGGGATATTGGTTATTCACCCAGCGAGAACATTTAGAACTGAGTCGGTTTTTACCCACCGATTTACCCAGGAATATTCCCTTTTTGAATGGAACGCCTTCTACAGAAGCGACCCCCACAGTTCCCCCAGCGCCGCACACATCGAATCCGCCAGCAGATTTACCGACAAATCCAATTCCTTCCCCAGCGCCGCCGGGGCAAAATGCGGAAAATAACCCGCCAGCAAATTCACCGGAACCCACACCCACTGCAACCCCCTCAACACCGCAAAGTCCTGGGGAGAAAAAAGAGATTAGAGGGATATATTTGAGTCGCTATCAAGCCACGAATAATGCCAGCGAAAAAACCATTCGCGAACGAGTGCGATACTATCGCGATCGCGGCATTAACACCATCATTCATGGCGTCTGGGGAAATGCCTGCCCGATGTATAAAAGCGAAGTCATGCGGGCGAAATTCGGCTATCAAAGTTGTCCGAATGAGTTTCAAGACCGATGGCTTCATTGGTTGATTGATGAAGCGCACAAACAGGGAATGGAAGTGCATGCATACTTCGAGAAAGGGATTAAAATAGACGAAGAAAGTCCGGTATTCGATATCGCGGTTGAGCGAGGCTGGATCGTCCCGGGCATCGATCGCACCCATCCGGGAGTCGAGCATTACGTGCTAGATGTGAGCCAACCGGAAGTCGCGAAATTTTTTACCGATATTCTGGTCGAGTTTGTCACCCAATACCCTACCATTGATGCGGTGCAATGGGATGATTATTTGGGATATCATGCGGAGTTACCCGGAAAAGTCGATCGCACCCCTCAACTCACTAACTTTGTAAAAAATGCGATCGCTGCCATGAAAGCCGCCAATCCCTCGGTTAGCTTTGATATTTGTCATCATAACCCCTACTGGGCGAAACGATATTTTGCAGCGGATTGGCAAACCTGGGGGGTCGATCGCGTGTTTATTCAAGTGTATGGGGAAAGGAACTTTAAAGATGAACTGAAATATGTAGAAGCCCATGATGGAATTTCCATTAGCGAGCGCCAATTTAATCGCTTAGAAGAATTAGTGGACAACCCAAAAATCGAAAATATTTTGTTTTTTCCCCTGTCTGGAAAGCCGGAAAAAATGGCGGATACAGTGAATCGTTTAACCAACCAGATTAACTAGAACGTTGCTTCAGGTCACTTCAGCAATGCCCACCCTCATGTGGGGAATAATTGTAACTCACAACTGCAGGAATTCCGGTGGATTCGCGATCGCCCTTACAAAACGGCGATCTACAAGCTGATATTGCTTTTCCGGAAGCCCGAAGCGGCACAATACCAATCCAGAAGACACTAACCCATCTAATACCGCATCCAGCCGATCGCGTCCTTCTCCTATCCACGCTGCCAATTCTGTGCGCGTCTTGCGGGGACACTCGCCCTTGGATACCGAGTGCGGGCTATGTTGCGCCAAACCCTGGAGAATCAGACGCACCGGGGGATTGTGCTGGTTTCCCCAGTAGGCGATCGCCGCTTCCATAAATCGTTCCAGCAGTTTTTCGACCCCGCCATATCGCAAGTAGTCATCCAGAGTGGTTATCTGTTCTGCTTCCAGTTGCGTTCCCACAATTTGCAACATCAGCGATCGCACCCGGTTTCCCCCCTCCGCCAAATCCCGCACCAGGCGATCGCGCAAAGCGGGGTCTACGGAGTAGGGAGTGCCTTCAATCGCGCCGGCGATGGCGATGCGCGCCTCATCCAGGGATAAATTCTCTAGATGGTAATAAGAGCCTTCCCCCTGGGAATTGGCCATTAATTTCAAGGATTGTAGGCGATTGTCCCTCAAAAAAGCGGGCAGATACTCGTCGCGCCAGCACAAAATCAACTTCAGGAACGGAATATCGAGACACTCACCTAAAAAGCGATCGAAGGCTTGACAAAACTCACGAGTTGTAGTATAATGAGAATCCTCTTCCACCCAGTCCAAAATCAGCACCGTTAACAGATTGGCATCCACATTGTTCCATAAACGCTCCAGAACCGCTGGCAATGAAGGCTCGGCTTGCGCCTCAGCAATCTCAGATAAGCCCGCATCCGCCAGTGCGTTGACCAATCCTCGGCACAAAGCCGCCACCCAATCGGCATTAACCTGCACCACCACCGGCAACGCCACCTTGACCCCGATCGCCCGTTGTGCGAGAGCGGGAGCCAAACCCGCCCGCATCAGGGAGGTTTTGCCGACGCCCGGTTGCCCGCAAACTATCGTGAGCTTGTAATCATCGCGGCTGATGCGTTCCAGCAAGTGGTGGATTTGAGAGAATCGGCCAATTTTATCCCTAGTTTTTGCAGCAGCCGGATCCTGTAATACAGAAGGAACCGGCGAGTGTTTCTGCAAGACGCGCGCCGGGTTAATGGGGTGACGGCGCAGGAGCAAAGGTTGGCCGCCGATAAAGGCAGACAATCTATACTGATAGGCGATCGCCCGATAACGGCGATCGCATTCCAGGGCTGCAACCCCCTCGCCACTTTGGCAATACAGCGATCGCAACTCCTGCACGATGCGAAGGTAAAGCGGCGGGTCGTACTCCGGTTTCGTCTGGGCTTGAGCCGTTTCCAGGATTTGGAGCGCCACGGATATCTCACCCAACGCCGCCCGCGATCGACCCAGCAGCAGTAAATACCAACCGCGATGATAGCACCAGGCCCAGTGCAAACAAGTGTATTCGCACACTGTAGTTGCCGCAGCATAGGCATTGCCGAGAATTTCCAGCGCCCTTAACGCTTCTTCCTTGGCGATCGCCCAGCGGGCGCGACACAGGGCCACCTGAGCCAAAAAGCCGCGATCTTGTGCCTGGGCGATCGGATCCGGGTAGCGATCGTGCAGGGAAAGCGCCCGCGCCGCCACCGGTTCGAGTGCGGCGATATCTTCTTGTCTTTGCAGCACTTCTCCCAACGCATTGATAAACTTAGCCACCAAATCCGCACGCCCGCAGCGATCGAACGCCTCAACACAGGCTTGAAAATAACGCCGTGCTTCTTCCCACGCAGCCGAAGCGATCGCCCCGCCGTGCAGTACCCCCGCCCGATGCCAACAGACCCCCAGATAAAATAACACGCAACCGGCGCGTTCTAACGCCCGATTCGGGAGTTTAGACGGCGAGTCCCCTGGCGCGCCGGATTGCCAAAAGGCGAGACTGCTTTCGTAATGTTCCCGGGCCGTTTCCAGGGCGTCGCGGGTATAAGCGTCCCACCCGCGCACGAAATCCAAACAGGCTTGCAATTCCGAATCGAGCGGGTTTCCACTACGTTGAATATCTTGCAAGGCAAAAGTTGATTCTCGGCGGTGGTTATCGCTTAACAATTCCAGCACTGCATTGGCTTGAATTCGATCCGCACCGGCATCTAAAATACACTGGAATAAAATTTCCGCTTTTTCGCGCAATAAAGCCACCGCGCGATCGGGAGCGATCGCGAATTTAATCGAAGGAGGTCCCCAACTCTTGAAATCCGGGCAAAATCGACTCAATTTGTGCAGCAGATCGTCCGCCACCCACAACACTAAGGGAAAATGAAACTCTTCTAGAAATAACGGGCGTTCTTGGTTGAGGCGCGTCAGCAATTCATCAATGGCCAATACCGATTCTAATCCCACCACCATCAAAACTGATGGGCGATCGGCGGGGTTTAATTCTTCTTTTATCGTGCCGTAAAGCGTTGTCGCAGATGGCGATAACCGCAGGGTTTGCAGGGGAATCGGACAGTGGCGTGACAAGCGTTGGATCGTTTCCCATTGCAAATCCGAATAGTTGCAGCGCACCAAAATTAACGCAAATTCTCCTTCTGCAGATCCCAACGCGATCGCCCGGGATAACGTGTTTAACGAGCGCGAGTTGTATGCCGCTACATCTTCGGGTTTTTGTGTTTCCATATTAATGTCCATTCGCGTTTCGGGGCGAATAAATTTCCGCCAAACGGAGCTTTGGCTAGCCGGTGCAAGGGGTTAATTCTTCCCAGCGCTTGACTGACCCACCGGACAATCCCGAAGGGATACGGGGGCGCGGATGAAAAACCGCATTCCTTTATTATAGAAGCACGAATCGATTCGCGTCACTTCTGGGGTTCAGGCACCCTTTCGGAGCCAGCTTCAATCGCCCCAAAATTTGAGGCTATCGATGCCAGATTGCTCAATTCCTCTAGCGGGATGTTACGGATAGAAATAGTCCGGGGGAGGCATATTATTTTACATAGAGCAAATCTCCACTAACAATTCGAGGAATGGTTTAGAGAAATTCCCCTTCGGGGTGGAAACCATTGGGAAGTCATTTTAGCTTAAAATGAGCCAGAGGGGAAAATGTTGTTTTGATGCTTCGCTGTCAAACCTATGCCATTTTAACCTTCGCCTTTTAACTTTAAACAGTCTAAACACTGCTATCTGATGCTTTCAAAGCGATTTAACGAAGCCCTGACTTTTGCGGCGGACCTGCATGCGACCCAAACGCGCAAGGGATCCGGAGTGCCTTATATTGCCCATTTGCTGGGAGTTGCCAGTATCGCCCTAGAATATGGGGCGCAAGAAGACGAAGCGATCGCCGCCTTACTGCATGATGCGATCGAGGACCAAGGGGGAGTCGCCACCCGGGAAGACATTCGCCGTCGCTTTGGGGATACCGTCACCGCGATCGTGGAAGGCTGCACCGACGCTCACACCACCCCGAAACCCCCGTGGCGAAAGCGCAAAGAAGCTTACATCGCCCACCTGCATCATGCCTCTCCCGCTGTTATACTGGTCAGTGCGGCAGACAAGCTGCACGGCGGCGCGGTCGATCCTGCAAGATTATCGAGTGGTGGGCGAACAACCAAAGAACCGCTTCAAAGGCGGCAAATCGGGCACCTTGTGGTATTATCGTTCCCTGGTGGAAACATAACGCAAGGTGAGTTCTAGTGCGATCGTGGACGAATTAGACCGGGTGGTTAGCCAACTCGAAGCCACCGTAGCACCTTCTGCAGAGGGGGAAACTGAGGCGGTTGGGTAGCGCCCCAATGGGTCTCAATCGCGCCTTTGCGGCACAAACACCCGCAAGGCATGAGGTAACACGCGAAACGAGGCGGGGGTGTGGGTGGTGAGTTCCCCATCGGTATCGATGGGGCGCGGTTTTCGGGTAACGATCTCGATGTCTTGACCTTGCAAGGTATGGATGCCTTGCGCCGTTTTGCCCCGTAGCATCGCCGGTAGCACTCGGAGCATTTCCCACCAGTGGCGGATTTCGATACAATAAAGATCCAGACGTTGGTCGTCAATTTGGGCATCTTCTGCCACCACTAAGCCACTGCCGTAATAGCGACCGTTGCAGATGGTGATTTGAATGGTTTTGACGGAATAGGTCTGGGTTGGGGTGCGAATTTTTGCCCGAAAAGGACGCGATCGCAATAGCACCTGCATGGCGGTGAAGGCATATGCCAGTACCCCGAAATGGCGCTTGAACCGCTTGCTCACGGTGCGATTGATTTCGCCACTGATGCCAATACCGGCTACATTGAAAAAATATTTGCCATTCACCCACCCCAGGTCAATCGATCGCAGATGACCCCGGGCAATAATGGCACAGGCTTCCGGTAACGCCGAGGGAATGCCGAGACTGCGCGCTAGATTGTTCGCGGTGCCCACGGGGAGAATGCCCAAGGGAAGTTGCGTCTCGAGCAATCCCTCGATTGCGGCATTGATGGTGCCGTCACCACTGGCAATAATTACCGAATCCACCTCGGTTTTATAGCGGCGGATCAGATCGCTCAAGTCCTGCGGGGCTGCAGCAGAGACTTCGATGAGTTCAAATCCGAGTGGTTGCAGAATTTGTAGCGCTTGTCGTTGTGCTAGCAGTCCTCTTCGCGCATGAGGATTGACCAATAGCAGCGATCGCTGAGTCATAGGGGCTTTTGTGTGTGATCTGGGTGTAAAATTTTTCAGATGGTTCCTTTTAGGATGACAGAAATCCCACGGCGATCGCCGGTTAGTGAAAAACTGAGTGGTAAAAAATGCTTGATTTCCAACAAACTGTTACACTGGAAAAATGAAAAATCGCCCGCAACCGTTGCCTTTACGGTTACGTCCCCCGGAACTCGGAACACCCAGCCAGTACAAATAGCTCTATAGCTATAGAGAGCAAGCAACGCGCAGAACAAGGAGGGAGGCCATGCTCGAACAAAATATTGGCGATCGCGCAAATCAAAACAACAGCCAGGAAATACTCGAACAACAATTTGAAGTGGAAGACGAAGAAGAACTCGGCGAATTCGACATTCCCTTGAAGGAAAGAAAGCTCGTCACTCACCCTTACGATTTTGTCATCCGAACGCTCAAAGCACAAATCGATGACAATACGCTGGTTTTGGCAGACAAGTTTCAGCGACGTCACGTGTGGGACCGCACCAAATCCAGTCGCTTGATCGAGTCGCTGTTGCTCAATGTTCCGATTCCAGTTTGCTATTTCGCCGAATTGAATGATGGCTGCTATAGCGTCATCGACGGTCAGCAGCGCCTAACGGCAATTTATCGCTTTTTGAATAATGAGTTTCCCCTGCGCGCCTTGAAAGTGCTTCCGGAAATTAACCGGAAGAAATTCCAAGATCTCGACATGGGATACCAACGCTTGCTATTGTCGCGCACGATTCGCTGTATTGTTATCCTCAAAGAGTCCCACCCGGATATTAAATTCGATGTCTTTGAACGACTCAATAGCGGTTTTGTGCCCCTCAATGCTCAGGAACTTCGCAACAGCGTTTTTCGGGGCAAGTTAAACGATTTAATTCTCAAACTGTCGGAGGATGAGGTTTTCCAAAAAGCTCGCCGGGTGAGTGGCATCGACAAGCGAATGCAAGACTGCGAAATGATTCTGCGCTTTTTTGCGTTCTTTTTCGATCCGATCGCCTATCGCGGCACCTTGTCTCGCTTTCTCGATAGCTATTTGCAAAGCGGCATTAACTTCGATGAAGAAACCCTGGAACATCATCGCGAAGTTTTCCGCAAAACCATCGACGATGTTTTCTATGTCTTTGGCGACCAAGCGTTTCGACGCTACAATCCCGAGGTGGGATGGGAAAAATCGATTAACCGCGCCATTTATGACGTCATTATGCTGACGTTTGCTTCTTTGGAGTCCGAGGCGATTCGCAGCAAAAAAGAGGAGATTATCGAGGCACTCAAAAAAGTCTGTATCGACCCGGAGTTTGATGAAGCGATTACCTCTTCAACGAAAAATAAAGAGCGGATTCAAACGAGAATCAACAAGTGGCGCGAGGCGCTGTGGCAAGTTGGCTTAGAGGTACCGCCGCTCAAAATTGGCAAATAATCCCCTTGCCGGTTGCGGGTTGTGGCGAGCGCGATCGCGCGATCGCCTGCTGGACGGTAGAGACGCCCGAAAGCGTCTCTACAAACGGTTCTAAGCCGCTCTGAATCGGCGGTTGGCCGCGCGACGCCTAGGCCAAGCAGCGCCCGATTGTTGCGACAACCGATTGACTGAGGGCATCGAGATGATAGCCCCCTTCGAGTCCGAAGACAATCCGGCGCGTCAGTTGCAGGCAGTAATCCGTAAAGATGCCGTAATCTTCCGGTTGCAGGTTGATGCTGGCTAACGGATCCGAGGCACAGGCGTCATATCCGGCGCTAACAATTAATAAATCCGGTTGAAAACTCGTTAAAAACGGCATCACTTTCGACTCGAACATCGGCTGATAGTCAGCCCGGGTGCTTCCGGCGGACATGGGTAAATTGAGGACGTTGTGATGCTGACCGGTTTCGCTAGCGTCACCGGTACCGGGATAGCAAGGGGACTGATGGAGGGAACAGTAAGCCAGTTGGGGGTGGCTTTCGATCGCCGCTTGGGTGCCATTCCCGTGATGAACGTCCCAATCCAGGATAGCCACCCGGTTTAAGCCGCACTGTTCGATCGCGTAATACGCCGCGATCGCCGCATTGGAAAACAAGCAAAACCCCATTCCCCGATCGCGTTCTGCATGATGTCCCGGGGGACGCGCCAACACAAACGCCGGTTTTCCCGTCGCCAAGGCGCGATCGACCCCATCAAGCCACCCACTCACCGCCAGCAACGCCACCTCGTAACTGTGGGGAGAGACCACCGTATCCATATCCACTCTCCCACCGCCGTGATGGGCCAACACTTCAACCTCATGGATGTGGCGCGGCGCATGCAGGCGCTCGATCGCCGCCATCACCGATCGCTCCTCCACCGGCGTGGGCAGTTCCCACTGGATGCGATCCGCCCAGGGAGAGGCTTTGAGCGCTTCGACAATCGCACCCAAGCGGGCGGGACGTTCCGGATGCGATCGCCCGGTTTGGTGCAGTTGAAATTCATCCGAATAAATGACTGGTAGTTTCATCGAGCTTGACATTTGTTACCTTTTCAACTATTGATATCTTGCCGGACTTTCCCCACCTGTGCCAAGGGTGGAAAGCCGGATGGAGAAAGGAAGAATTAAAAAGTAAAAATTAAGAAATTCGCCAGGTTTAACTATCAACTCCCCCTCGCCTTTTCATGTCACTTCAATCCCCCTTTCCTGGCGTGCAGTTTTTATTGCCAGAGTTGGCCCAGGCAAGGGAAACGCCCTCCCGTCGGCTTCCGCCGCGATCGCAGCCCAGGATTGTCATTGAACCAGCATCAGAAGCCCTACAGGCGATCGCCGAATAGAAAGCGGTTTGAGAGAAACCGACAGACCCTCAAAAACGATGGGGTTTGACTATGGATTTTATCGAGAATTTTGATAAAGATTCCCGCCGATTACAACAGCCTTTTCCGATGTTCGGGAGGGCGCGAAATCCAAGCCAATCCGGGGGGTCATCCCGGGCGATCGCGGCAGGGGATTCCTGGGTGGTTGCCACCGGGAAAATTTCCGGCAGCTATTGAGCCAGAAAAGCCTCGCTAGCCGGGGGGAAATATGATAAAATAATATCAGAAAATAGGAAAGATTTAGAAGTCAGGTAGTAGGTGAAGCTTTTTTTTCGCCATTGCTACCTTTCCTCTTACAAATTTGGAGTTTTTCATCTTATGACAACCTCCCAGGAGCGGATACTCCCAACGGATCTGCGTAACGAGATGCAACAGTCCTACCTAGAATACGCCATGAGCGTGATTGTAGGGCGGGCACTCCCAGATGCCAGGGATGGTCTCAAGCCGGTACACCGCCGCATTCTCTATGCCATGCACGAATTGGGCTTGACGCCAGACCGCCCGTTCCGCAAATGCGCCAGAGTTGTTGGGGAAGTGCTGGGTAAGTACCATCCCCACGGCGATACAGCGGTTTACGATGCCTTGGTGCGGATGGCGCAGAATTTTTCCATGCGATCGCCCTTAATCAACGGACACGGCAACTTCGGATCCATTGACAACGACCCGCCGGCGGCGATGCGTTACACCGAATGTCGCCTGCAAGCCCTCAGCACCGATGCGATGCTGCGGGATATCGACCAAGAAACCGTCGATTTTCTCGATAACTTCGACGGATCCCAGCAAGAACCGATCGTGCTACCGGCGCGAATCCCCCAACTGTTGCTCAACGGTTCCTCCGGAATTGCCGTGGGGATGGCGACCAATATTCCCCCCCACAACCTCGGGGAATTGGTGGATGGATTGATCGCCACGATCCACAACCCCGAGATTACCGACATCGAGCTGATGCACTACATTCCCGGGCCGGACTTTCCCACGGGAGGACAAATCCTCGGCGTCAGCAGTATCCGGGAAGCCTACACCACGGGACGCGGTTCGATTACCATGCGCGGCGTAGCCGCAATTGAAGTCATCGAACAGCGCGGACGTCCCGACAAAAACGCGATTATCGTCACCGAATTACCGTACCAAACCAACAAAGCGGCGCTGATCGAAAAAATCGCCGAAATGGTGAACGAGAAGCGCTTAGAGGGGATTTCGGATATTCGAGATGAAAGCGATCGCGACGGAATGCGAATCGTCATCGAACTCAAACGCGACGCCTATCCGCGCGTGGTGCTCAATAACCTGTACAAACAAACCCCCCTGCAGGCCAACTTTGGGGCGAACATGCTGGCGTTGGTGGAAGCCGAACCGCAACTGCTGACCCTGAAACGATACCTGGAAGTCTTTATCGAATTCCGGATCCAAACCATCGAACGGCGCACCCAGTACGAACTGCGGAAAGCCGAACAACGCGATCGCCTCTTACAGGGATTATTGATCGCCCTGGATAACTTAGATGCAATCATTGCCCTGATCCGAGGCGCAGCAGATACCCCCACCGCCAAACAAGAATTAATCGACTCCTTCGGACTCACCGAAGAGCAAGCCGACGCAATTTTACAAATGCAATTGCGACGCTTGACCGCTTTAGAAGCCGAGAAAATTCAACAAGAACACGAACAACTACAAGTCACGATCGCCGACTTGCGCGATATTTTGGCACGGCGCGAACGGGTTCTCGAAATCATCGAAACCGAAGCCCTGGAAATCAAAGAAAAATTTGCCACCCCGCGCAGAACCGTCATCGAACATGCCGAAGGGGAAATCGATCCCACCGACTTGATCGCCAACGAAAAAGCGATCGTGATGATGACCGAACAAGGTTACATCAAGCGAATGCCCGTCAACACCTTCGAGGCACAAAGTCGCGCCACCCGAGGCAAATCCGGCACCAAAATGAAAGAAGATGATGGGGTGGAGCATTTTCTCACGTGCCGGGATCACGATAAGGTGCTGTTCTTCAGCGATCGCGGCGTGGTTTACTCCCTCAATGCCTATCAAATTCCCACCGCCTCTCGCACCGCACGCGGGGTAGCTATCACCCAAATGCTCCCCATTCCCCTCGCCGAAAAAATCACCTCGATGGTGGCGGTGGAAGAATTCACCGACGAGGAATTCTTGGTGATGCTGACCCAAGGCGGTTATATCAAAAAAACGGCACTTTCTGCCTTTAGCAATATCCGCGCCAATGGGTTAATTGCCATTTCCCTCTCCGAAGGAGATTGCTTGCGCTGGGTGCGAAAAGCCAGACTCGACGATACCATCATTATCAGCTCGCGCAAAGGAATGGCAATTCATTTCAGAGCCGATAACGAGCAATTGCGTCCCCTAAGTCGCGCCACCCGAGGGGTCAAATCCATGAACCTCCGCAAAGGGGACGAAATTATCAGCATGGATGTGCTACCCTCCCAAGTGAGTGCCCAGATGGCTGCCCTAGGCGATGAAGAACCCGAAGTCGAAGACAATCTCAACGGCGACAGCGAAGATTCCGAGACCGAAGCAGAAAGCAGCTTTACCGGTCCTTGGGCATTAGTCATTACCACTGCAGGGTATGGTAAGCGCGTCCCGGTGAACCAATTCCGCCTGCAACGGCGCGCCGGAAAAGGCGTAATTGCGATTAAATTCCGCAACGAAAAAGACCAATTGGCTGCCCTGCGAATCGTCAACGAAGATGATGAGTTGATGATGATTACTAGCCGTGGCATCATTATTCGCCAAGCCATCAAAGCGATTTCTTCCCAATCTCGTGCCGCGCGCGGCGTCCGAGTCCAGCGCTTAGATGCCGATGATGCGATCGTGGGCGTCGCCTTAGTTCCCCTATCCGGTGAAGAAGACGAACCGATAATTGACGAAGAGGAATAAGATTTCCTTTCCTTAAACTCCTGCTTAGGGGTTTTTACGTGCAAGCGTAAAGGCGGGTTCACCTCATTTTTTGCTCAATGCAAAGCCTTTCGGTGAACCCGCCTATATTTCCATAGGGTGGGCATGGCTCACCCTACCTTGAGATAAGTAACTGGGCATTGCTAAATTCCAAGAAAAAACCCGTGGCCAAATTTATCGCTAACCCCCTAAAACCCCAAAAATTATGGAAATTTGCCGCCGCATTTGTAGGTGGCATTTTGATGGGAATTACCCCCGCCCCGCTCAACCTTTGGCCTTTGGCTTGGATTGCCTTAGTTCCCCTGTGGGTGTTGGTGGTGGAAGAAGGCACAAAACGCCCTCCCATCGCTTTCTTATCCAACCGGGAAACCAAAAGCAAACCGGTGAACGGGTGGTTTTTTCTGTTGCCCGTATTGTGGGGAATTGCCTATCACGGACTCGCCCTATTTTGGATTACCGGCATTCATCCGATGACCTGGTTGGGGGTGCCCTGGTTAGCCAGTTTGGCGATCGCCAGCTTTTGTTGGGTCTTTATTACCCTATGGGGCGCGGGTTTAGTCCTCATTTGGGCATTGGGTCAAGGGTTATTTGCCGCCAAATTTGCCCCGCTTTCCTCCGCCTTTTTTTCCCCCTTCCTGCGCGTCTTAATCGGGACGACACTTTGGTGTAGTGTGGAATATTTAGGCAGTTCCACCTCCCTGTGGTGGACCTCTTTAGCCTATACCCAAAGTCCGACGAATTTAGTGATTTTGCACCTCGGTCAGCTCTCCGGAACCACCGCCGTAACGGCGGCGATCGTCGCCGTCAATGGATTAATTGCCGAAGCTTGGATTGCATGGCAGCAACATGCCCATCCACCCATTCAGGGTAGAAAAACAACGACTACCTCGGTTCAAAACCTGCTGATTTTCCTCGCAATTATTCTGTTTTTAGTATTGCATTCTCTCGGATTTTTATTGTATCGCATCCCCCGGATAGACCCGGCGGAAACTGCTTTAACTGTGGGGATTATTCAAGGGAATATTCCCAATGACATTAAACTGAATTCCGAGGGATGGCGGCGCGCCTTAGCCGGCTATACCAGCGGTTATCAAGAACTGGCCGATCGCGGCGTGGATGCCGTCTTGACCCCGGAAACTGCTTTGCCCTTTTTATGGACGAAAGACAATCGGCGCTACAGTGAATTTTATCGGGCAATTTTAGACAAAGGGGTGCTGGCGTGGGTGGGCACCTTTGGCAAGGAAGGAAATCGGATTACCAACAGTTTATTTACCGTAACCGCAACCGGAGAAACCTACAGCAGTTACGATAAAGTGAAGTTAGTGCCCTTGGGAGAATTCATTCCCTTTGAGGAGATTTTGGGGCGCATTATTAACCGCCTGTCTCCGTTGGAAGCGCAGTTAAAAGGGGGGAATCCGAATCAAGTTTTCGACACGCCATTTGGCAGGGCGATCGTCGGCATTTGTTACGATTCGGCCTTTTCTGCCCTGTTTCGCCGTCAAGCTGCTGCAGGGGGAGAATTTATTATTAGCGCCTCTAACGACGCTCATTATACCGCAGCAATGGCAATCCAGCACCACGCGCAAGATGTGATGCGGGCGATCGAAACCGATCGCTGGGCAATTCGGGCCACCAATACCGGCTATTCGGCAATTGTCGATCCCCAAGGTCGAACTCGCTGGATTTCCGAACTGAATACCTATCAGTTACATAGCGCAACGATTTATCGCCGACAAACCCAAACCTTATACGTGCGGTGGGGAGAATGGTTGTTAGGTCTGTTGTGGGCAATTTGCGCGATCGCCTTCATTTTGTCGAGGAGGCAATAAAAAGCGGGCGATTTTAATCGCACCTTTTTTACAGCTATTTCTCCCGAGAGATATAAAGGTGGGCAATGCCCACCCTACCACTTATCGCAATAGAATCGCCTAAAATTATTCGCTTAATTCTTCAACATTCGGCTGAGGTTCTATGGATTCCTCGGCGTTGAAAATAGAAACCAACCAAACCGCTAATATTCCTACGCCAACAATGAGTAAAAAGCCAACCAGGATATTCAACTGCTTTAATGCTTTGCGCGTGGTGGGCATTTCTGCAAAATTGGCCGACTCGTGAGAAATGGATTCCTCTGCCGGATCGCGGGTGCGAGGGTTGTTTTGGGGAGTCATAATAGAGTGGTAGATTGACGGCTGGACTCTCTCCATTTTGGCTCACCGACGGAGCGATCGCCCTCTACCGGAAGAGTGATTCGAGTTCATTTCATCCCGCCGCCATCCTTGCCAGAAAAGGGCAAGCGAAAATAAACCTGTAGAGAGGCGATTTGAAAATCTTCTCTACAGGTAAAGCGCGTTTATTTTTTTCCGAAACTCAGCCTTAGCTGAGGAACAACCCTAGAAAATGGAAGGAAATTTTAGGGTTAATGGGCAAGGCGTTTGAAGCTACGCATTAAACCCTTCCAAGGATTCAGAAGGGGGAAATGTGAAGCATAAATTCAGCCAGTCAACTACATCGGGTAGGTTCATGTAAGCATCGGCGGCTTCAATTAAATTGCTCAGGTTTTCTTTACTGGCATCGTCCATTTCATCGCTCAGCGGTTTGCGAGTTAACTGTCGGTCTAGAGGGAATTGCAAGCGAGCATAACGAGCGCGATCGCCAATTATGTAGTCCGTGATATAGTGATACACTTCACAGGGGGCATCGGTCATTACTTTCACCACGCGCCCATCCCAGATCCATTGCAAAGTGCCCCAAGAGCGCGCCTGTTCCCAGGGAATCACGCTAGTTGCCGCTCCCGTACCCACAGAAAGGACTTCCAAGCTTTCCAGAGGATTACCCAGACGAATCGCCTCAGCAACCGCGCAGGCGGTGGGGTTATTGGCAGCTAAACCGCCATCGATCGCGCTGATAATTTTGCCATTGAGTTCTAGGCGATGGGCGGGGAAAAACGTGGGGGCGGCGGTGGAACAAACGCAGGCTTCCCACAACGGAATTTCGGCAAATTTTTCCTTCCAGCTTTTAAAAATAAGTGGCATTCGACCAATGGTGTCGTAGCTGGTGATTAAAAGCTTAGGTTTGGTAACGTCATCAAGTAGCTTATCGCCCAATAAATCTTTGAGCATTTTCACCAGTCCTTTTTCGGAGAATTTGGGTGCAGAAGGACCGTATTGTAAGAGTAATGGAAGTCGTTTAATCGTCCAGCGAGTGGTGTACGGAAAGACTTTTTTGGCTTTTTTGCGGTAGAGTTTGACGATTTTTTCGCAGGGAATTCCTAGTGCGATCGCAGCGCCCACCATTGACCCGGTTGAAGTACCTGCAATCAAGTCAAAATACTCATGCAGCGGAACTTGAATCCGTTCTTCGAGGTGCTGCAACATGCGGGCAGCTAGCACTCCGCGAATTCCGCCACCATCAATGCTCAATATGCGATAAGTCATTTGGCTTCTCCCGATCGATTAATAAGAGGGTTTTTGGAGTTGGTAATGGGTGAAAGGGTGAAAGGGTAATCCCCTACATTGCGATCGCCCCAAGTCTGATTTGGGTAGAATGATTTTCATGCTTAATTTTGCCACCAAAATCGAGAATTGGGGCATAGGGTTTGGTGACGCGAATTTTGACTTGTTTACCCCACTCGGCGCGCCGGCGAAGTCGGGCGATCGCTTCCGCCAACCGTTCGATTAAAGCGAAATTCGCGGTGTTGACCCGATGCTTAACCGTGGCGATGGTGTTGCGGTAGTCTAGGGTATCTTCCAGGCGATCGCGTTGACTCGCAGGTGCTAAATCCAGCCATAAGCGGAGATTCACTTCCAACCACTGAGCGAGTACCTGCTCTTTTGGCAAATACCCCACGCAGCTACAACAGCGAATTCCGGTAAGTTTAATGCAATCCATGAGTGACACCCTTTGATGTTGAAAAAATGTGAAAAACAGATAAAGTTCTTCGTTTTACTTAGTCAGATCTTTACAATACTAGGCTCAGGTTATCCGGATGGTTTTGCTAAAATGATGAAATAGCCGCCCCACTCGGCTCAGGAGGCGACTGGGTTCCAAGCTGGATCCTGAGTAGGCCCAGGGGTCACAGGTTCGTTGCAACCCTGCAATCCCTCTCCAATCCCCCTCCGGTAGGGTGGGCAATGCCCAACATGTTTTTTATGTTTAGTATATTTACGGCAATTGTGCGGCTTGCAAGAGTGCAATTTGGCGCTAAGTATAGAATTCCCCTGCCCTCCTCCTCGCGATCGCCCCCCAAAAACCTTCTCCTTGAACGATCGCCCCGGGAGGAATTACAATCAAAACTCGTCAACACCTGTAGAGGAGAAAACGGTGGAATCATTTCAGCCTTGGTTGTCTTATATCGGAATCGGCTTGGGTGCCCTACTCGGCGGGTTAGTTCTGGTTTGGATTATCGTTTCCGTTGCGATTTTTTTGCGAACTAAAGGACTGCCCCAGGCGATCGCGGCTTTTTTCACTCGCATTGCTGACGGAGATATCACAGGCGCTTATCAGTCCACCACCGAACGCTTGCAAAGTCGCACTTCCAAAAAAGAATTTGCCAAATTCGTGAAAACCAACAAACTGCACCAGTACCAGCGCACTACCCTCTCCATCCCCACCGTCGAAGGCAAGACCCATCGGTTAGAAGTCACGGTCATTACCAAAAATGGCCGAGAAATTCCCTTGTTGATGGAGTTAGTAAAAAGCGACGATGGATGGTTAGTTGATGCCCTAAACTATAACTACAATCCGCAGCAAACCGCTAAGTCAAATAAGTGAATTAGCGGCAAACCGGGGAGAATGAAGGCGTCACAATTATAATTTTCCTCTTGACTCGTTCCCCGGCTCACGGGCAACCCTCCCCGAGGCTCCGCCTTCCCCCCAATAAAGCTGCCAAATAAGTTAGTCAAATTGCTAGGAATTAAAAGGTTAAAAACCGGGTTGATGCTGCCAATTATTTGCTTTAACAAAGTAGGGAAATTAACCCGGTTTATCGCGCCTATTGAATCAGCATCCTAGCCGATTTTCCCATTCGCCAATTCCTGCACCACTCGTTCAATTCCGCCCACGACGCGGGCCAAACGGTCGAAATCGATTTTATCCGGCGTGTCTGCTATCGTGTGATAGTGGGGATAGCGAAACGGTGCCGTATCCGTCACCATTAATGCCGGATATCCCATCTGCCAAAATGGCCAACGATCGGACCAACCCGCCCCCGGAACATTACTTGGCATCGCCGCCCCTTCCGAGGGAAATTGCGTATGACTGCGGAAAGAACCCACCACCTGCTGCACCAGATTTCCCGAAGCAAGATTGCCGATAAAGGCAATAAAATTCCCCGTGATGGGATAGACCAAATTTAACAAACCCAGGGGATATTCTTGACTACCCGGCGCATCGGAATAATATCCGATGGTTTCTAAACTGAGCATGGCCACGATATTTTCACCGCGATCGCGACACCGTTTGGCATAAACCAAACTGCCCATTTCCTCGCTCCAAAAAAATGGCGGTTCCTCATTCACGAACTCCACAAATCGCAGCGATCGGGCCGTTTCCTTCCCCGCAAACCGCCGCGCCAGCGCTAACACCGCCGCCGCACCCGAACCATTATCGTTCGCTCCCGGCGCACCGACTACCGAATCGTAATGCGCGCCAATCACCACAATTTCATCCGGTTTTTTATTTCCGGTTATTTCCACTTCCAAATTATCGAATACTTGCCCGTGGATTTCATAACTTTGTCGCGCTACTTCATACCCGGATTCGGCAAATGAGCTTTCCAGATAATTGGCAACCGCCACTAAATTTTCGTAAAACATATAGTTGCGATCGCCAATCTCCGACCCGGCAATTCGATCCACATCTTGGCGCAGTTCATCCCGCAACACTTGCTCCGCCTGCGTCAGTTTCGGCAAATCTCCCGCAAAACTTTTTCCCGGCATTCTCACGACTGTAAACCAACTCCCGATTAAAACAACAGCAATAAAAACAAACAGGATAACCACTTTTATCGATGCAGCTTTAGTAAGCACTTTAAATTTTTTCCGGCGTTTGAGTCCCATTGCTTTCGCTTTCCTCTTCATTTCCAAGGTTTTCCCATTCCTTCCCCGGCAATTTCCCAGGAAACACCACTTGCAAGGTTCCACCTGGAGGGAACATTTTCCCCAAATCTATACCACAAATTTACCCAATTTTTTCCTAATCGATAGCAGGCTAATGGTTAAATTTTGTGTAGTTTTGCAACGAAAATTAGGGTGGGCACTGCCCATCCTACTGATAATAATCAAAACCCCAGGAGCGAGGTGGGCAGTGCCCACCCTACGGCTACGGCTACTTATAATAATGAAAGAAGCCGTCAGAGTTGGCGGCAGCAGTGCTTAATTATAGCACATGAGGCAGCAGGCAGTTTGGAATCAAATAATTCTGATAGCCTTAGCTGTGCGAGAAAACCAGTGTAAATGATAAAATACCCCAATGGAACTCATCATTTTTATCGGCTTGCAAGGGGCGGGTAAAAGCACCTTTTACCGCCGCAACTTTGCCCAAACCCATGTATTAATCAGTAAAGACTTGATGCGAAATAATAAAAAACCAGCCAGAAGACAAGCTCAGCTTATCAAAGAAAACCTGACCTCGGGCAACTCAGTGGTGGTAGACAATACCAATCCCACCCGAGAAGACCGCGCCGCGATTATCGATATCGCCAAAAATTACCCCGCGATGGTTATCGGGTATTATTTTCAATCTAAGGTGCGGGACTGCTTGCAGCGAAACCAACAGCGCACTGGCAAAGCAAAAGTTCCGGATAAAGCGATTTACATTACCCAGAAAAAGTTAGTTCTCCCCGATTATCGGGAAGGATTCGATAAACTCTTTTACGTTAAAATTGCCCCCAGCGGCGAATTTGCGATCGCGCCGTGGAAATTACCAGAAAACCGGGTATAATTTAATGGAGGGGTCGAGAAGTGGTTGCCACCAGGCGACGGATAAAAGTCGCTCGCGAATTGCCGATGAAAGCAGCGCATTCAGAGGCGATCGCGCTTTTGTTAGAACCAGGTAAAACGCGAACAACCATCCACAGAACACATCTAAACGGTAAAATTTTCAAGACCATGCACGAACTGAAATTGACGATGCTCGGACCGAGTGGGGTTGGCAAAACCAGTCTGTTAACGGCGATGTACGAGCAGTTTGAAAGCAATATCGGGTTCACCGACTTACAATTGACGCCAGATTTGGAAAGTTCGGCACTGCTGCAAGAACGGTTGGCAGAACTAAAAAACTTGCCCGATAGTTTTGAAACCAAAGGATGGATGCAAAGTACGGAAGATTATAAATCTTTTATTTTTGAATTGGGCAGAAAAGGGGCAACTCCTTCCTTGGAATTGCAGTTTCAAGATTATCCCGGCGAATATTTATCCGCCAGAAGTTCTCGGGAAGAGAAGAAACAGGTAGAAAGCTTTCTACGCGAATCGGCGGCGGTGGCGATCGCGATCGATACCCCCGCCCTGATGGAGAAAAATGGTCGGTGGCATGATACGATTAACAAACCTCAGCAAATTGCCAATTTGTTTCAACGGGTGTATCGGGAATTAGATGCGCCGAGGTTGGTCATTTTAGCGCCGGTTCGCTGTGAAAAATACCTGCAAAATGAAAAAACCACTGCGGAACTGGTGAGGCGCGTGCAGAGTGGGTATGCGCGATTGCTGGATTTGCTGCGATCGCCTTCTTTATTGCCCAATGTCGCCGTTGTCGTCACCCCCGTGCAAACCGTGGGAACCGTGGTATTTTCTCGCATCGAAGAGCAGGATAGCAAACCGCTGTTTATTTTCCGAAAAACCAGTCACGACGCCCAATACAATCCCCAAGATAGCGAACAACCCCTGCGCTATTTGTTGCGTTTTTTGCTCAAACTGCATTTGGATCGCCGCCAGTGGGGATTGTTTAATTTCCTCCGAGAATGGTTGAGATTAGATAGCCATCTCAAAGATGCGGTGCGCGAATTCGCTAAAGGCTGTAAAAATACTAGCGGTTTTGCAGTATTGCAGGGTGACAGTTGGCTCAATATTGGATAGGAGTTTTTCACGATGGAAATTTACGTCAGGAGTCGCGGGTTTTCTCAGGAAAATGGCTATTGCTGGGTTCCCCAAACCCCTTCGATTCTCACCACAAACCGGGTGACGGAATTAATTCAAAGCGAAGCACATTCTCTGGTTTTGGCCCGGTATGGGCGTCAGTTGTTGTTGCTGGTGACGGGGTTAGAGGCAAAAGGGCGACTGGATTTTCGCGATCGCAAAATCCGCAATTCCATCGCCTGGGTGGGGGAAGACTCCCCAGAAACCTCCACCCAATTAAGGGCGATCGCAGTGCGGGCATTACGCAGCTTTTTAGAGGCAGATAAAGCCGACAATTTGGATGCAGATATTGACCGCGCCATTGTCTTCGGCGGTGCAGATGGGTTTCAAGTCTCCTGGGAAGAACTCTCCCGCTTATCCGACAATCTCCCCCGAATGCAATCCTCCGGAAATCTCGAACGAGAACGGGAAGAATTGGCAACGGATAAAGTGGGAAATAACTGCGATTTTTTAAAAGAAGATTTAGCCGAAATATTGGAGTGCTATGCTTTACCGAAAAGAGAGGGAGTTTTAGTGGTGGTGACCGGAATTAAAAGCGAAGAGGCGATCGTGCAAGCCGGCGTATGGCGAGGCTTATCCAAAACGATTTCGACCCAAGATTGGAAAACCGTTCGCGAACGAAAGTACCCCCCAACTACCCCCAATGAACCCTTGGGAAAGTCTAACCCGCTCAATGAAACGGCAACTTTAGTGGCGGCGATCGTGGGCATCGCAATGGTCTTGTTTGGGTGGTTGTGGTTTTAGACAAATACCGCCCGGTTTCAAACGGGCGGCTCACTTAGATGAGGCTTCGATTGTTTTGTATATAAATTGTAATTTGCGAATTAATTTCGTATAAAACAAGTAGTGTAACTTCCCCGAACATTAACAGAATCTCTTTTCTAAGTGGATGAGGTAAAAAGGTGGCATTTGTCATTCCCGCGCAGGAGAGAATCCAGAAAAAATAACTCTCGCAGTAACTTAAAAAAACGCTCAATCATTCCCGGCAAAATAAGGAGTCAAGGAACCTATAAAAGGGTTTAATTTGCGCTTGTATGGCTAGAATAAGTTAGAAATTCTGGAAAATTGATGGTAAATTCCCCGCATGGGGCGCTGTAAAGGCGATCGCGGGAGAGTTTGGGTTTCCCCTGGGCGGCGATCGCAACTGCACCCTCTATCGGTAATGTCACCCTTTGCCGTAAACTGTACTACGGCGCTTGTAAGGATTGACTATGGCAACGATTAACGACAACTACTTGAAATTAAAAGCAGGCTACCTGTTTCCGGAAATTGCGCGACGGGTGAACACCTTTGCCCAGGCGAATCCGGAGGCGGAGATTATCAAACTCGGCATTGGTGACGTCACCGAACCCCTGCCCCAAGCCTGTTGCGATGCGATGAAGAAAGCGGTGGAGGAAATGGGCGATCGCGCCACCTTCAAAGGGTACGGACCCGAACAAGGCTACCTCTGGTTGCGCGAGAAAATTGCCGCCCATGACTTTCAGGCGCGCGGATGCGCGATCGACGCCACGGAAATCTTCATCTCCGACGGTTCCAAGTGCGACACCGGAAATATTCTCGATATTTTCGGCAAAGATAACAAAATTGCCGTCACCGATCCGGTTTATCCCGTTTATGTGGATACCAATGTCATGGCGGGGCATACCGGATCGGTAAACGAGAAAGGCGAATACGAAGGATTGGTGTATTTGCCCATCACTGCCGAGAATAATTTTACCGCCCCACTTCCCTCGGAAAAAGTCGATTTAATTTACCTGTGCTTCCCCAATAATCCCACCGGGGCCACGGCGACTAAAGAAGATTTAAAAGCATGGGTCGATTATGCCAAAGCCAATGGCTCTATCATTCTGTTTGATGCCGCTTACGAGTCCTTTATTACTGACCCCAATCTGCCCCATTCCATCTATGAAATTGAAGGGGCAAAAGATTGCGCGATCGAGTTCCGTTCCTTCTCCAAAAATGCCGGATTTACCGGAACTCGCTGCGCTTTAACTGTGGTTCCGAAAAGCCTCACCGGAAAAGCCGCAGATGGTTCCGATGTAGAACTGTGGAAACTGTGGAACCGTCGCCAATCTACCAAGTTTAATGGCGTGTCCTACATCGTGCAACGCGGTGCTGAAGCTGTCTACTCGGAACCCGGGCAAAAACAAGTCAAAGAACTGATTGGTTTCTATCTGGAAAATGCCAAAATCATTCGGGAAAAACTCACCCAAGCCGGCTTGACGGTTTATGGTGGCGTGAATGCCCCTTACGTTTGGGTGAAAACCCCCAATGGTTTATCCAGTTGGGATTTCTTCGATAAATTGCTCCAAAATTGCAATGTGGTAGGCACTCCCGGTTCTGGTTTTGGTGCGGCTGGCGAAGGTTATTTCCGCATTTCGGCATTTAATAGCCGCGAAAATGTCGAGTCTGCAATGAAGCGCATTACCGAAAAGTTTAAGGTGTAAGCGCGCTGTTTTATTCTCAGGTTGCGGTGGGCGATCGCCCACCCAACTTTTGTCGATCGTCAGCAGCAACAACCGGAGGTATTTGACGAGCCACAATAACAAATTACCCCGCCCCTTTTTACCAGTAAAATTCAGCTAACTGTGGCAGACATCTTTCGCTGGCTGCTAGAATAAACCCGATAGCGCTTCTGATTTGGGTGAGGATAGAGTTGCGCTAGATTATGGTGCCGAAATCCACTGGCAAAACTGACAGCATCACCCAGAGAAACGCGAGAGATAAATTAATCATCACTTTGGGTAATTATTATGACTGTTATTACTCCAATTGTCAAACCCGTTAGTCACATGCAACTGGCTCCCGGTAGCACCGTTACCATTCCCAACGTCAGTTGGCAAGAATTCGAGTCTCTGTTAGAGGAATTACGCGAAAAAAGAGCCGCCAGAATCGCCTACAGTCACAACACCTTAGAAATTATGGCTCCCTTACCCGAACAGGAAATCCCTAACGATCTGATTTCCGATATTGTCAAAACTTTGCTGAAAGCAACAGGCATAAGATATCAGCCTTTCGGATCGACCACCTTTAAACGAGAAGGAAGGGCAGGAATTGAAACCGATGCCAGTTTCTATATCCAAAACTATCAGCAGGCGATCGGAAAACGCCGACTCGAACCGGAGGATCCGCCACCGGATTTCACAATCGAAACTGATGTGACGTCTAAAACGACAATTGAAGCGTATAAAGCGATCGCAATTCCGGAAGTTTGGGTGTACCATAAGGGCATGCTGACTATCTATTTGTTCCGAGAAGGAGAGTATGTCACCTCAGAAACCAGTCCCACGTTTCCAGATATTGCGATCGCCGAAATCATTCCTACAGTTGTCGAACGCGCTTGGCAGGTGGGAACCTACGAAGCTTTAGCAGAATTTGAAGCACAAATGGCTGAAGGTGGAAGTTAAGAAGCGAAAAAGGCGATCGCATCCACACTATCTTCTAGAAGGCAAAAGAAATTTTGCCAGAGCGAAACAATCTGACCGATTTTGAAGACATGCGGCATGCGATCGGTTGCTAACAGTTTGCCAAAAACGTCAGTTGAGTGGTTAGAACTCGAGTTCCACTCCACTGTTGTTGACTCAGGCATCCGTGAGGAGGGCGCTAGGTTCAGTAAAAACAGGCACAGGCGATCGCCGTAGCCAGTTCAATGGTAACTGTTAATATTTGTTTATCTTACTTGACCCCTGGAGGCTTAATGCTCTATGCTAGTTTAGCATAGCTTTTTTAAACTTTTTCTCTCTCGCTTATCTATCGAAAACAATACCATGAAACTGGAAACTCTAGAGTATCACGATCGCGAATACAATTGGAAATTAGACCGGGTTGAGTTCAGCGCTAACCCAACTTTATTGGTGGGCAGATCGGGGGCGGGCAAAACACAAGTGCTTCGGTCAATTCATGCTTTAAAAAAAATTGCAAATGGGGGTTCTTTAAATGGAGTAAAATGGGATGCATGTTTTTTAACAAGTCAAGGTCAACGATATCGCTGGCAAGGAGAATTTGAAACCCAAAAACACTTATTAGGCAGTCAAGCCAAGTCGGACAAAGAGTATAAACTTATTAAGGAAAAACTAGAGAAAAGTGACAAAATAATTGTAGATAGAAGCGCAGAAAAAATACTTTTTAACGGAATACAAACTCCCAAACTATCCCCAAGCCAAAGCACCCTGCATTTGCTAAAACAAGAAGAAGAAATTAGTTTCGCAACCGAGGAAATAAATAAAATTATTTTAGCGGATTTAAAATACGGAGAACAGATTTCAACCCTTTCTGTGTCTTTGCTGAATCAGTACGAAAATGCTTCTTTAAAAGACATTCAAGAAAGCGAGCTTCCTCTTTCCCTTAAACTGTCTTTGGTGTATAGAACTTTCCCAGAGGTTTTTCAAAAAATCAAAGAAAAAGTTAGGGAAATATTTTCAGAAATAGAAGATATTAAAATAGAAGCGTTAAACCTTGACGATATTCCGGTTGTATTGGCTGAGTTGTTGCGGGAATCAACAGTGGTTTATTTTAAAGAAAAAGGAGTTAATGATTGGATAAAACAAGTTAACATATCTTCAGGGATGTTAAAAGCATTAATGTACGTCAGCGAACTTTATTTATCCCCCAAAGGGAGTTTAATTCTAATTGATGAATTTGAGAATAGTCTGGGGGTTAATTGTATTGACAGCATGACAGACATACTCCTTGAAAATAAAGAGTTGCAATTTATTATTACCAGCCATCATCCCTATATTATCAACAATATCAGTCCGAAGCATTGGAAAATTGTCACGCGGCAAGGTGGTGTCGTTCAGGTTAAAGATTCCCAAGATTTGGGAATTGCCAAATCAAGGCATAAAGCCTTTATTGATTTAATCAATATCCTGGAAGAATATCCTGAGGGAATAGAAGAGGAATGAATATTTATTTTCTTTTGGAAGGCAGAAGTACAGAAAAGAAAGTATATAAATCTTGGTTGCAATATATGCTGCCCGAACTTCAGAGAGTCAACCACTACGATGAAGTTTGGGAAAATAACTACTTTTTAATTAGCGCTCATGGGTACCCTTCTATTATCCATGAATATATTCCCGATGCAATAAGCAGAATAAAAGAAACGGGTAAGTATGAATATTTAGTAGTTTGTCTTGATGCTGATGAAGATACGGTAGAAAGTAAGAAACAAGAAATTGACAATTTTATTAAAACTGAAAATATTCAATTGGGGGATATAAAGTTAATTCCAATCGTTCAAAACAGATGTATTGAAACTTGGTTTTTGGGAAATCGAAAAATGTTCGACTCCAGGCAGCCGCTCCAACAGCCTTTACGAGATTATGTTCAGTATTATGATGTGTCGGCGAAGGATCCGGAGTTAATGGGAAATTATAATGATGACTACAATCATGCCGAGTTTCATTACGTTTATTTAAAAAAAGTGTTTGAAGCAAAGAATAGACGCTATACTAAAAAAAAATCCCGGTGATGCTCAAGAAAAATATTGTTTAGACCAACTTATTAACAGAATTGAAGGCGACTCACATCATTTAAAAAGCTTGAAAGATTTTATAGAATTTTGCAAGTTGATAAAAAGCCGACTATGTGAAGCTGGAGGTACCGATCGCCAAAATTAGTCTCGCCTGGATTAAGGGTTATGTCAGAAAAAATTGAAGGGTAAAAAAATATTAACTGCATAATAGGCTTCGACTTTCGCCACACTCTCCCCAGTTTGAAATCTCTCTATAGAACTGCTGAATTTTAACCTTGACGGCAACCCGCAGGAATGAGACCCCACATCGCCGCAATTTCAAGCTAAAATTAACTTAAATTCACCGATCGCTCTGAGTGCTATGACTGTAATTTCCGCCCTTAACCCCCCACCGCTGGAAAGTGGCGA
>NZ_JAJENT010000523.1:0-422 GCF_035615515.1 Phormidium sp. CCY1219 | reverse complement strand
GGGGGAGAACTCCTCCCTACGCATAAATGACGAGGGTTTCCGTTCTCCCCCTTACCAACCCTAATTTCTGATGATTGAAGGTCTGATTTTAATTTATGAGGTCTTTACGCCAGAAGAAATGGTCGGTCAGGTTGAGTATTTGTAATGCGAAAAAGGCGATCGCGCTTCTGAGAGGAGAAGGCGATCGCCGCGCAAATGCCAGAAGTGAGCCGATATAACTTGCAAGAAAATATCCTCCGGGCAATCAAACGCCGACAATTGCTTTCCTACAATCCTCAACCAGCTTCTTACCAGCTTCATCCTTTCGTTCAAGAAAAAGCCGATCGCCTACTGTTCTGCTTGTGCTATCTGCTCTCTCACCCAAGCGCGAAACGAACGCAATAAAGTAGTTTCGCCGACGGTTTGGCTTTGTGCTAAAAATT
>NZ_JAJENT010000522.1:0-200 GCF_035615515.1 Phormidium sp. CCY1219 | reverse complement strand
AGTAGCGATCGCCCCGGACGGGAAACGAGCCGTCTCGGCATCCGATGATCAAACCCTGAAACTGTGGGATTTGGAGAGGGCGAGGGAACTGGCCACCCTCACTGGGCATAGTTACGGGGTAACAGCAGTAGCGATCGCCCCGGACGGGAAACGAGCCGTCTCGGCATCCGATGATCAAACCCTGAAACTGTGGGATTTGG
>NZ_JAJENT010000521.1:0-3638 GCF_035615515.1 Phormidium sp. CCY1219 | reverse complement strand
GGAAGAAACCCCCATGATGGCGGAAGAAACCCCCATGACGGAAGAAACCCCCATGATGGCGGAATCCGCCCCGATGGAGGACTCGCCAGAAATTACTGACCCGACAACGGTAGAGAATTTAAACCAGCAGTTGTACAACGTCATCGACCAAACTTGGCGAACCTATCCGACATTCCAGGAGGATTTAGTTTATCAAGTGACCATCAACGAACAAGGGCAGATCGTTTCCTACGAAGCGGTGGATCCCATAGGGACTGAATACGCCAATGAAATTCCGCTTCCGGAGTTAGTGACCACTTCCGCGCCAGGAGTTCCCCAACAACCTGTGGCGAATTTTCAGGTTGTATTTACCCCAGCGGGGATGTTAGAGGTGACTCCGTGGTCCGGCGATCGCCTGTAGAGAAAGCGACAGAGGTCGCCAGGAGAAAAAGATGGCTGGTTGGTGCTAGTTTTTCATAGCATTTGCCTGTAATTGCTCCCCCTTTTCTGTTGGGAAAAGTCGAAATTAATCGCAGGAAAGGGGGGAAGACCAGCCGAGAGGAGAATGCGCGTATTTTGAGAAAGAAAGGCGATCGCCTCTTTGGGGAGAACACCGTGACTCTACCAGAAAAATCGGTGCGATCGCGGCAAGTGTGAGCGAAGAACCAGCCAGAACTAGAAGTGCGATTCCGCCGGAAGATGGCCATATTGCCGGCAAACCGAAGCCAAGCGATCGCGCGGAGGTCCGGTATTCCTGTCCCTGCACTAGGGAGAATTATAGGGCGATCGCACCGAAGCCAATACTCTCAAGCCTGCGGTTGCTTGTCCCGACGCCAAATCACTGGATTGAAAAGCCCATGCCCTTCGGGTAACACCAGTGAAAAGGGAACTCCACAGCAGGGAAACCGAGGCGATCGCTACCCCAAAAGAATCTATTTTTATCCCTTGACAGACAGCGTTATCCCGCCGGATATAGAACGTGAATTGCCCGCCTCGATATCCGCGATCGTCCCTCACGGAATTATATTTTAAGTTAATTTCCCGGACATTATAAACCCAACTGCGAGCCATTTTCTCCTTTCCCCACAGGTAAACTCTGTTTCAAATCTGGGCGATCGAGCTGATTTATAAAAATAGCCTGAAAAAGAATTCCGCCGCGTAGAGCCACGAGTGCCTGGTTAGGGGCGATTTCTAGAACCCGCTTTTTAACGGACTGACATATATTAAGTTTACAAATCGTTTAACAAAATACGCCGGGTAGGCAAGCTTAGCAAGTCTTAGGGAGATTTCAACCGCTCGTGTTTGGCTAGCCTCCCACCGGACCTCCTCATATTAGCAGGGATTAAAGTCCTGCGAGAGCCTAATTTGCAGCGATGGAATCCCATATCATCGGCAACCCCCAGATTTTATCCCGGCTGTAGTGGTGGCGTACTCCCGCCGGGAAGTCTTGCAGCAACTCCCTTAAGCGATCGCCCCTCAACCGTTTCTTCCTTCTTCCTTCGCCACCCTCCATACAGAATAAAAAATAATTCCCTGCCCGCCCCTGCGGCTTCCGTTAAACCCGCTGCGTTTCCTTTGTTAAGTCTTCTGAAACCCCCTGTGTGGAAATTGCGACATTTTCCAGATCGCAAAACCGAACCCAACCCCTAGTTGAGCCTCGATATAGTGATAACAGAGAAGCAAAAGAGGCTTGGGATTTAAGCCTCTCTACAGTTGAAAGACTAAGATTGGAGGTAAGATAGTTATGGCTTTAATTCGTTACTCTCCTTTCCGGGAAATCGACAGCCTGCAACGGGAAATGAATCGTCTGTTTGATAACCTAAGCACCACCAATGGCGAACCCATAACGGGTAGCTTTGTCCCCCCAGTAGAAATGGAGGAAACCCCGGAAGCAATTAACCTAAAAATGGAAGTTCCGGGCATGGAAGCCAAGGATCTCGACGTGCAAGTTTCTGCCGAAGCGGTGGCCATTAGCGGCGAACGAAAAACCGAAACCCAGCACGAAGAAAACGGTTCTTTCCGCAGCGAATTCCGTTACGGTCAATTCCGCCGCGTGATTCCTTTAAACGCTCGCATCGAAAACAGCAAAGTAGAAGCGCAATACAAAGATGGTATCCTCAAACTCCATCTACCGAAAGCCGAAGACGAGAAAAATAAAGTCGTCAAAGTTAACGTCAGCTAAAGGAAGTCACGCGGAATTTCCAGGGTCAACCCGTCCCCAGTGGCGGTACCCCTTCTCTCCCAACTTCGACGGTTTTTTAGCCAGTTGAAGCGGCCATTGTGTGGCCATTGAAATCCAACCGTGACGGGTAACTTACACCACCGGGTTTCTGCATGAGGCGATCGCCGTAACTCTTCGCTCGGAAACCCGGTATTTTATCGCACCCGATTGCCGCTTGTGCGCCAGCTATTTCACCAGCACCATTGGGTGCGATCGCTCTCATCTTTCTACAGTTGAATCTAGTCGCCACAATAATCCTTACAGGAGGAAGTTATTAATGCCAGCAACGGATTTTAAAGACTATTATGAAATTTTAGGGGTGAGCAACTCTGCGAGTGCCGATGAAATTAAAAAAGCCTTTCGCAAACTCGCCCGAAAATATCACCCCGACGTCAATCCCGACGACAAAAATGCCGAAGCACGCTTCAAAGAAGTGAACGAAGCGTATGAAGTGCTTTCCGACCCCGAAAAGCGGCAAAAATACGACCAATTTGGTCAATACTGGAAACATGCCGGTGCTGGTGGCCAAAGCCCAGGTGGGTTTGGCACACAAGGGTATGATTTCAGTCAGTACGGCAACTTTGAAGACTTTATCAATGAATTGCTCGGACGCTTTGGGGGAAGTGCGAGAACCGGCGGACGCCGAGTCTATAACTACGGCGGCGCTCAACCCGGTGGTTTCGGTGATTTTGAAGATTTATTCGGCGGTGGTTTTGGTGGGGGATTCCACACTGAAGCCCCGACTCAAGACGCCGAAGCGCAAATTACCCTGACGATGGAAGAAGCCTTCCACGGCGTTCAAAAGCGCCTCCAAGTCAATGGGGAAACCATTAACGTGCGAATTCCGCGCGGCGTTAAACCCGGAAGTCGCGTTCGCCTGCGCGGAAAAGGACCGGTCAATCCTTACAGTCAAAAACGCGGCGATTTGTACCTGAATATCGAACTCGCTTCTCATCGATTTTTTGACTTCGAGGGCGATAACCTAGTGTGCGAACTTCCCATTACTCCCGATGAAGCCGCACTGGGTACAAAAGTCACCGTTCCTACCCCCGATGGTTCAGTAGAAATGACTGTGCCTGCGGGAGTTCAATCCGGACAATCTCTGCGCTTGCGCGGGAAAGGTTGGCCGTTAAGAAATCAGCAAAGAGGCGACCAAATCGTGCGGCTGAAAATTGCGATTCCTACAACCCTCAGCGAGTCAGAACGGGAGTATTACGAAAAACTGCAACAAGTTCGTCGATATAATCCTCGTCGCGAATTAGAAGCGATCGCATTATAAACCCCTCAGTCCTCGTGGTTGTGGTAGTCGTAGGGTGGGCAATGCCCACCCTACATTTTTTTAGTAGTCGTAGGGTGGGCATTGCCCACCCTACATTTTTTTAGGTCATGGGATAATATTGAAGTCAATCTTACCAGAGAACTTTGGATTGAGCCAAGT
>NZ_JAJENT010000520.1:0-1253 GCF_035615515.1 Phormidium sp. CCY1219 | reverse complement strand
AACCCAGATCTCAAAGGTCTGGGCGCAGAAGCCCGCGCCGTACCGCCTAAGCGGTCGGCGTCGGGAGTACGTCACAACTCGAGCGGGACAATGGAAGGCGAGAGAACGAAAAAACCCTGTCTAATGGGGTTGATTGACGAAGGGGAAATCGAGAAATGCCGCCCATGAGTGGCAAAGAAATTGCCCTAAACCCCTCCCACTGCAAAACCGTGCAAGCGATCGCGGCGATGGGAGTGCTGTGCTTCCTGGGGAAATCAGCAGTCGATCGCGCCGTTGCTGGGGTCGCGAATGCAGCAGCACCACCGATGTAAGCGGGAGGACGAAGCGCGATCCCCGTGGGTCGCCCGCCGCGATCGCCAAAGGGGCAGAAATTATCCATTTAGAAACAAGCGACAAATCGAACCAAAGTTGGCAAACCCATTCCAGTTTTTCCCGGCACTTCATCCATCCGGTGAGGGTAAGAGAAGATGGGGCGACGCCTCCCACCACCGTCTGAATCGGTGGGTGGAAGGCTACATCGGCCATACTGAGTAGCAACGTTGAGCGCCCCTGTCAATCCCAACTCAGTGGGAGAAATGCCCCAATCCCAGGGAGAATTCCCCCTGCTCTTCACCACCCAGTGGAATTCTCGAGGTCAGTTTTTGGGTAGAATAAGGACTAACCAAAGCGCGATCGCAGAGTCTGCACCATCCCTCAGCCAGGGGCTTTGTGGGGCATTTTGCCGCCGTTAGCATAGGGTTTGCGCGATCGCGCTAAGAGGATTTTTCCGAGAGTAACTGTTCTTGGTAGACTTTTCGCCTTGTTCGATTGTGGTAGGGTTCACCCTCAAACATAAAACTTGTTGATGAATGCGACGCGGAAAACCTATACTTAATTTTCCGAACCTATCGATCGGCAAGAAGCTGGCTCAAAGCAACGAAAAGAGGATCCGAACTATGTCTTTCAACGAAATGTCTTCGGACACAACTGCCAAAATCCCATCTGACTCGATCGCTGTTTTAATCGCAACCTTAAGCATTTTCGCCCTGGGTGGGGTCTTGCATATCCTCTCCCAAGGGGTGCGTGCAGAAGCCTTAGAAAAAGCTCAAACGGCTGCGACCGAGACGGTCTCTCCTGTGGAAGAATCCGCCCCCATGACGGAAGAAACCCCCATGATGGCGGAATCCGCCCCCATGACGGAAGAAACCCCCATGATGGCGGAAGAAACCCCCATGACGGAAGAAACCCCCATGATGGCGGAATCCGCCCCGATG
>NZ_JAJENT010000519.1:0-7467 GCF_035615515.1 Phormidium sp. CCY1219 | reverse complement strand
GTTTTGACGGCGGCTAAAGCCGCAAGTTCGTTTTTCCTCCCCCGGCTAAAGCACGGGGGTTTCCAAACGTATCGGAGATTATCGTGAAAGTAGGGAGGAATTCTCGCTCATCCCAACCCAGCATTCAGGGAGGTTAATCAGTAGAAAAAATGAGGACTATCACGGCATTCTATCGGGAGTGGACCATTTCAGCAGTGCCCCTAGGAGAAGAATGGACAAACCGTTGTTTGCCCCCCGGTAGAAACACCATTTGCACGGACTGGGGAATTTACGACACCGCCGAGGCAGCACTGAGCGGCGCGCAAGAGTACATCGATCGCGCTGCCGCCATGTACGTCTTAGCCGAGGGGGTGCTAGAACTGTACGAAGCAGAAAAAATCAACCCTGACGATTGTCAGAGTTTGCTGCGATCGCTTGGTTATGGCTAAATGACTCAGCCCAAGGCAGGGTTAGCGGCGCGTCACATCCACCGGAGACTCAGCCACCCGGGTATTGAGAAACTCGCGCACGCGATTCAAATAAGTCACCGAATCTTCTAGCATCGGGAAATGAGCCGTATCGGCAATTTCCACAAACTGCACGAAAGACGGATTGAGGGCTGCTGCCTGACGTCCCATTTCTGCGGGAATAATGCGATCGCGTTCGCCTGCCACCAGCAGCACCGGCACCTGTAACTGGGAAAATTCGCGCGGCATCACTTCCGTTGCTTTTTTGCTCACCGAAGTAAAAATCGTATTGACCGCCGCCTCATAATCTGCCATCAAATAATCGGACAGAAAAGCACGGCTTGCCGCCGCCTGAATGGGGCGATATAAAAATCGTGCCATAAACATCCGATCCATCATCGGGACAAAAGCCAGCCACCGAGGGCGGTACTTCACCACCAGACTGCCCCATTTATGAAATGCGCTAAAGGCTTTTTCGTCGTATTCAAAGATTCCACTACAGGTTAAAATTGCCTTTTCAACTCGCTCTGGGTAGCGGTTGAGAAACAGAGTGGCCACTGATGCCCCCATTGAATGAGCATTCAGATAGACCCGTTCTAATTGCAACTCATCTAAAAGTGCGGCCAGGTCATCGGCGTAGGTTTCCAGCTCGTAATCGAGGGCTGGAGGCTGCAGGGGCAAGCGCGATCGGCCAAAACCGCGCATATCGTAAAGCAAACAATCAAACTCATCGAGCAGCGCGCGGGCGGTGGTTTGCCAATACCGACCGGAACCCGCCCAACCATGAAGAAACACCAGCACGGGTTTATTGCCGATGGGTGTTTCTTGGCCGATCCACTCGTAATAATGTTTGACGCCGCGAACCTGAATGTAGGGCATCCCGATTTTGGAGAATTTTAACTACGCTTTAGAGAGTTTACCATCAACTTTGAAACCCCAAGCGGCGAGAAGTGGGAAGGATGAAGCCAAAAAGTTCACAATTCAGACGAAGCGATCGCGGCAAAATTGCCCCTTCGTGCTGCATTGTTCATTCTTAAAGGCTTCATCCTTCTTCCTTCATCACATTTTTCATGCTGATTCCGGCTTGGGTAGAGAGGAAGGATGGAGCAGCAGCTCGGCTGTGGAGCGTTTTTCCACCATTTCCCGAGTAATCGTACAGAGAGTCACATCCTTGCGCGACGGCAATTCGTACATCACTTCGAGCATCAGTTCTTCCACGATTCCGCGTAATGCCCGCGCCCCCGTCTTGCGGCGGTAGGCTTCCTGAGCGATCGCCCGAATCGCTTCGTGCTTAAACTCGAGCTGTACGTTATCCATCCGCAGCAACTTCTGATACTGCTTCACCAGAGAGTTCTTCGGTTCGGTCAAGATTTCCGTCAGCGCATCTTCATCCAGCGGATCCACCACAGCCGCCACCGGGATCCGACCGATGAATTCTGGAATCATCCCAAATTTCACCAAGTCATCGGGCTGCAGATTCTTAATAATATCCGCCGTGCGCTTTTCCTTCGATGGACCCTCACCGGGTTGAACGAAGCCCATTGATTTTTTGCCAATGCGCTGTTCCACCACCTTATCCAGACCGACGAAAGCGCCGCCGCAGATAAACAGAATGTTACTGGTATCGATTTGAATGCAATCTTGATAAGGGTGTTTGCGTCCGCCTTGGGGAGGCACGTTAGCCACCGTACCTTCCAACATTTTCAGCAGTGCCTGCTGCACGCCTTCGCCGGACACATCTCTGGTGATCGAAGGATTTTCGCTCTTGCGCGCGATTTTGTCGATTTCATCAATATAGATAATGCCGCGCTGTGCCTCTTCAACATCCAGGTCTGCCACTTGTAGCAAACGAAGCAAGATATTTTCCACATCTTCCCCGACGTACCCTGCTTCAGTGAGCGTTGTGGCATCCGCTACGGCAAAGGGAACGTCCAGAATGTCAGCCAAGGTTTGCGCTAACAAGGTTTTCCCACAACCCGTCGGCCCGATCAGCAGAATGTTCGACTTTTGCAGCTCTACCAAATCGTCGCTAGCAATTTTCCCGCTGGCTTTCGCTTGAGCGAAGCTCAGGCGCTTGTAGTGGTTGTAAACCGCTACGGAAAGCACCTTTTTCGCTTCCTCTTGGCCGATTACATGCTCGTCGAGATGTTTTTTAATCTCGCGCGGCTTGGGAATTTGATTCAACGATAAATTGGCCGAGCGCGATCGCCGCTTTTGCGGCGGTTCTGCTGCGCGCGGAGGTACCGGTTGCGGGGCTGGAGTATTGGAGTCAAATAGCTCCTCATCTAAAATTTCATTACACAGATCCACGCATTCATCGCAGATATAGACTCCCGGACCTGCGATTAACTTGCGAACCTGCTCCTGAGATTTGCCACAAAAGGAACATTTTAGATGGGAGTCGTACTTAGACATAGACGGCCTCTTAGTTCTGTGCGGTAACAGCCTCTCCCGATGTCGGAAGACCCTGCTTGGTAATCACCTTGTCAATGAGACCATAATCTTTGGCCTCTTCTGCCGACATGAAAAAGTCACGATCCGTGTCGGCTTCAATTCGTTCGAGCGGTTGACCTGTATGTTCCGCCAGTAATTCGTTTAACGTTTGTTTGAGATAAAGAATTTCCTTGGCTTGAATTTCAATATCAACCGCTTGTCCCTGGGCACCACCGAGAGGTTGGTGAATCATAATCCGAGAGCTCGGCAGAGACATCCGCTTTCCCTTCGTACCGGCAGAGAGTAAAAAGGCTCCCATGCTGGCGGCCAACCCATAACAGATCGTCACCACATCGGGTCGAATCTGCTGGATGGTGTCGTAAATTGCCATGCCTGCTGTCACCGAACCCCCAGGGGAATTCAGATAGAGCTGAATGTCCTTCTCCGGATCTTCTGCATCTAAATAAAGCAGTTGAGCCACAATCGAGTCAGCAACGCTATCGTCGATCGGCGTTCCCAGAAACACGATTCGCTCCCGTAGCAGACGGGAGTAAATATCAAAACCCCGCTCGCCCATCCCCGACTGTTCCACCACCATTGGAATCACATTGGTGCTGATGGACTCAATTTCTGGGGAGTTCGAGCCAGCAATTGGAAAATAAGGGGTCTGAGATAGTAGCATCCGATCCAAATTCATGCGAGGGTCTGCCATCGAGCGAGTGGATGTCAAATGTTTCTCCTAGGCTAGAGCTTGCCAAATGAGTTGGCTCTCTGTTCTTATTATGCCGCAGCCAACCGAGGACTGGTGAAAATTTACAGAAAAATATCCAAACTCATTGACGTCTGGATCCATTTTCTGCTTGGTCATTTCCCTGGCTCCCGGTTTGGGCGGCTGCAACGAGCGGCTGAGCTTACTGGGGATTACTCACTGGCTTGAGATTCCGGTTCCACAGCAGTGGTTTCGATCGCATCTGACGATGCTTCTGCTTGTTCTGCTTCTGTTTCCCCTTCTTCTGCGGCCAGAGTCCCTGGACTCACCAGTTCAATGGTAGCGTGTTCTTCCAGCCACGCCAGGGCTTTTTCTTTCTGCAGTTCCGATCTGACGGCTTCGCGCAAGCGCTGCATATCCAGATCTGACGGCAATTGGTCTTTTAATTCTTCAATGCGGGCGTTGATGTCTGAATCGGTCACTTCGATATTTTCTCGATCGCTGACTTTTTTCAGGGCCAGGGATTGTTTCAGCTTCTCCATCGCTTCCGGTTTCGTTTGCTCGCGCAATGCCGGCAAATTTTCCTTCGTGTACAGCTTATTTACGTCAATCCCGTAATTGGCAAGCTGCATTGCCGATTGCTGCAACATGTTATCCACTTCGCGATCGACCAGGGTCTGGGGCAAATCCACTTCCACCACTTTCACCAATTCTTTGAGGATAGCTCCCTCTTTATTGGCTTTCGTCTCCCGTTCGGCTCGCTCTTTATGCTGGGACTCGATGGAGGAGCGCAGTTCGTCGAGGGTCTCGAACTCGCTAACTGCTTGGGCAAAGTCATCATCTAATTCCGGCAACTCTTTTTCTTTGAGTTCTTTCAGGGTGACTTGGAAGCGCGCTTCTTTGCCCTGTAAGTCTTCATTGGGATAATCTTGCGGAAAATTCACCGAAATTTCTTTCGTTTCCTCTGGATTCATCCCGATGACTCCTTCCACGAACCCTTCAATAAACCGACCTTCTTCGAGTTCGATCTGAAAATCTTGCGCTTCTCCTCCGGGCAGTGGTTCCGGTTCGGCTCCCGGTTCGGGGATAATTTTCCCTTCATAATCCACGATCGCCACATCCCCCTTCTGCGCGGGTCGCTCTTCTACAGGGATTAACGTGGCTTGCTCTTTGCGCCGTTCTTCTAAAAAGTTGTCTACCTCCGCCGGATCGTACTTGGCTTCTTCGGCTTTGACCTGCAAGTTCGCGTAATCCTGAAGCTCCACTTCTGGTGGCACGTCCACGGACACGGAAAAGGTCAGCGGTTCTCCGGGTTGATAGCCACTGATTAGCTCCTCGAAGGAACTCAATAGCTGAAAATTTCCCAGCGCTTGGATATCTTCTGACTCGATCGCTTTTTCGACGCAATCTTGAATCAAGTCTTCCAATGCTGCCGCTTTCACCCGCGAAGCGCCCAATCGCTGTAGCAACACCTGGCGCGGCACTTTGCCTTTGCGAAACCCAGGAATGCTAGCCTGTCGGCTGAATTGAGCGATCGCCTGGTCGTAGGCTTTCTTAGACATCTCGGACGGGACTTCAATTTCAAGGCCAAGTTGGCTGGCGGGAAGCTTTTCCTGGGTAACTTTCATCGGCTTTGACAAGACAAATTCTGCAGTTTCTCAAGTTTAAAGGGTCTGTGACGCCCTGTTGGATTGGCATCTGTACAACATGCTTTCCTGGCTCTTCCAAGTGCGGCGATCGCGCGCCGCTGACGCCAGACATAAGCTTCTCGCTAGGGGGCTGGCCAAAATCCCTACCTCCCTAGCTCGTTTGTCGCAAATATAGATCCTAGCCGATCGCGCGCGGCTATTTAACACCCCCGGGGAAAAAACTCTCTCCCGATGAAGGCGTCAGCTCTTTCGGGAGGCGCTCCCGAGGGATTTCCCCGCTCAAATCTTAAATTTTCCCAAAGACGCCAGAACAGAAAACCCCACGCCCTCCGCCGTGGCGCTGGTGACTCCCTCTCCCCTGGCTCATCGACCCGCCCGGGGCAAACCACCCCCACCGAACTCGATGCACTGGCGTCCTCGTGCCTCCCAACACCGAATAGCTCACCCTTGACTCCAATGCCGATCGCTCCACAATTCCCACCCAAAGAACGGTTTTTTTGCCATTCAATGCTTATAATAATATCAGAGCCAACCCCCGCTGTAATTCGGCACGAATGGCTTTCACACCCGATCGCCCTCGGGCAGTTTGAGGGTGCAACGAGTCCGCGCGAACCCCGCGCCAAAGCCCCCAGATGTACCTACGGCGGCACCAATCGGCAAGGAAACCTCCCTCGCTGCCGATTTCATTGGTCGGGGCGATCGCCCCACTCTAGTTGGGTAGCGATCGCACCGAAAGTTCCTCAAACCACCAGTTACCTCTCATTCATTGACCAACAACCAGCTAGCAAGCAATTTAGTAGCCGAAAACCGCTGGCAAAAACCTGCCTGAACCAACCCCCGGAGTAGCAATAGGGGAGATAAATTGCGATCGGGGGATTGGCGGAGCAAAAAAATCAGCCCTTCCCAGTGGATCCAGCCAGAGGGTTTAAATTCCAACCCCCCATTAACATCCGATTTAAAAGACTTATTACCACAAAAAAATTTTTATCGGCCAAAATACCATGAAAATTAAAACCCGCTAAAGAAATAACCTAGATAGAGAAAATTATTTGAATCTAAATCTATTGTGACTCAAGTCCCAGATATCAAGTTGAGAGGAGGAAATTGATTTGCCGAAATCTTACAAGATTGCGATTCTTGGCGCGACCGGTGCCGTAGGCACAGAATTGTTATCGTTACTGGAAACGCGCGCGTTTCCCCTATCCGAGTTAAAGCTGCTTGCCAGCGAGCGATCGGCGGGGAAAACCCTCCCCTTCCGAGGCCAACGGATCCCCGTAGAAGCCGTGGGAGAGCATTCGTTTGACAATGTAGACCTGGTACTGGCCTCGGCGGGGGGATCCACCTCGAAATGCTGGGCACCGAAAGCGGTGGAGGCCGGTGCGGTGGTGGTGGACAACTCCAGCGCCTATCGGATGGATCCGCAGGTGCCCCTAGTGGTGCCCGAGGTGAACCCAGAAGCCGCCGATCGCCATCAGGGCATTATCGCCAATCCCAACTGCACGACAATTTTGATGAACGTTGCCGTGTGGCCCTTGCATCAGGAACAAACGGTGCAGCGGATTGTGGTATCCACCTATCAATCCGCCAGTGGTGCCGGGGCGAGGGCGATGGAAGAAATGAAAGAGCAGGCGAAAGCAATTCTGGCAGGTCAGACGCCAAAAACCGAGGCATTCCCATACCCCCTGGCCTTTAATTTATTCCCGCATAATTCCCCGCTCGACGATCGCGGGTACTGCCAGGAAGAAATGAAAATGGTCAACGAGACGCGCAAGATATTTGGCGACTCTGACATCAAAATTACCGCCACCTGCGTGCGCGTGCCAGTGCTGCGGGCACATTCGGAAGCCATCAACCTGGAATTTGCCGCCCCATTCAGCGTGAGTCGGGCCAAAGAAATTTTGAGCGAGGCGGCGGGGGTGAAACTCGTAGAAGACTGGCAGGCGAATTATTTCCCCATGCCAATGGAAGCCACCGGTCGCGATGAAGTGTTCGTAGGTCGCATTCGCCAGGATATTTCCAATCCCAATGCGATCGAACTGTGGCTCAGTGGCGATCAAATTCGCAAAGGTGCCGCATTAAATGCAGTGCAGATAGCTGAGTTGTTAGTCGATCGCAATTTAGTGCGACCCACCGCAGTGGCGGTTTCCACTTAGTGTGGAGCGTCTATGCCGCGAGACGTGAACTCTGGGGTGTTGATTCAAAAAGTGGGGTTGGGCGAGGATATGATACC
>NZ_JAJENT010000518.1:0-316 GCF_035615515.1 Phormidium sp. CCY1219 | reverse complement strand
CCCCATGAAGTGTGTCATGTGAAAGCACCTCCCCCACGGTAGCGACTGGTCATCAATCCGTGAAGCGGGGAGGAAAGATGGTTAAGCCTGAGTCTAAGCAGGTACCCCATCGAGCAAGTGTCTATGGACAGGAAAACGAAGCCACGTTTAAAACGTCGATACGTTAAACCAGCGAAAATTAGACTGACACGCTGGAGCCAAAAAAGGCAAAGGATAAAGGGGAAGGCGAGTAGTTTATCGACCTTCCACACACTCAAAAGAAACCCGGCGTATAGTGGCGTCCTAAAGGCACGAACAATCGACATTCGGAACGAAG
>NZ_JAJENT010000517.1:0-30849 GCF_035615515.1 Phormidium sp. CCY1219 | reverse complement strand
GCGATTTCAATCGCCCGCCTTTTATTAGTCCGCGTAGGCGGACTTAGCCTGCCCAGGCGCGATTTCAATCGCCCGCCCTTCCCCGGCAATCCCCCGCTATTATTGCCCCGCACTCACCGCTTCTCCCGGATCGATATTCGGGGCTATAATCCGACGATAGCGAGCTTGTACCCCCATATAGATACCATAGGCCACCAGACCCAGTGCCAGCAATCCCATCAACCAAGGGCCATAGGGCTGCCGCAACAGGGTATCGAGTACCCCTGCAAGTCCTCTAGCTTCGCTGGCATCCGACTGATAGGCAGCTTGCAAGAGGAAAAAGCCGATAATCACGAAAACCACGCCCCGGGCGACTAAGCCGAATTTCGCGATTCGAACCGCCCATTTTTCTTCTTTGAGGCTCATTTCTCGCACTTTTAACTTTTTGCGGAACTTGGCCGTAAATGCTTTATAGAAATGATAAAAGCCAACCCCAACGACGATCGCGCCCACAACGCCCACCAACCAGCGCCCAAAGGGTTGTGACATCAAGCGGGCCGTCCAGCCTTGGGTGGAGGTGCCACCGCCTCCAGTGCTTTGGGAACCGGAAACCATGCCCACCGCCGTCAATGCTAACGCACCATAGATAATCCCGCTGATGGCATATCCGATGCGCTTTCCAATGCCTTTGGCATCGGAACCGTGATGTTCCGGATCCACGATCGCCTCTACGAAGCGCCACAGCACGTATCCAAACAATCCGATCGCCACTAAAGTGAGTAAAATCTGTCCGAAAGGCTGACTGATTATCGTTTGTAGCGCGCCTTTGGTGTCGGTGGTTTTTCCGCCGCCGGTAAATGCCGCCTGCACCGCCAGCACTCCCACAAGGGCATACACTATGCCTTTCGCCGCATACCCAAACCGCGCCAAGCGATCGATCCATTCTGATGAAGAGTTTTGTGTCATCGTCTTTTACTCAAATTATTGTCGTTTTGTTATCCTGATGTTGGAATTCAAATGATTAGCCTGAAAGTAGCCCCCGCAGAGGGGTGGCGCGCTCAGATTGCACTATCAAATCACTAACAAACTACTTCCTTTATTCTCAGCCCTGCATCTATCCAAAGGCCGATATCCTTCTCTATCTAAAGGATTAAATTGGTGAAGCGACGCCATTTTAGGGGAAATATTGTAGGGATTAAATTCGATGGGAATTTCCCCGAAAGTCTTGCAGTTTCTAACGTTAACCCTGGATAAAACAGGTGGAGTTGTAGAGACGCGCTGTCGCGCATCTCTACTCTAATCCATCAAGATGCATAACGGATCCAACCGTTAAACGTAAAGCGACTGTCCGCAAACTCTCGCGAGGGGCAACTGACGGGCATCACTTCATGGCAATAGCTGCTGAGGAAAAATACGATGCTGTTGTTGCGCGGTTGAATGTCGGTGAAAGATTCCGCCTGAGAATATAAAGTCTCGCTAAGTTTCCAAGAATCGTACAGTCGCAAGGCCCCGCCGTTATACTGCTGCGGTTCTCGATGGAAATAGTAAACGTAGCTAATAATTCGCGTGGCAGTTTCGGTATCCCCATTGTCGTTGTGAACCTTATAATAATGCCCGTCATTGTGAGCGGTTATTTGACCTTCGATTTGCGCGATTTCAAACAGGGAGAGGCCAAGTTGTTGCACCACTTGGGGGAAAGCATCTCGGATGCGATTTTTTATCAACTGGTCAAACGCTTCATCAAAATAGTATAATATTTTCGATTGACGATGAGTGGGATCGTTACTTCCGACTTTGCTGCTTTCAAACTCTGGCTGTTTGTGCAACACATACTGTAGCAGGCGCTGGTTGTCTGCTGGAGAGAGGAAGTTTTCCATCAGCACATATCGCGAGGAGATTAACTGCGGATTTTGCCCATTGTCGGATTGCGGTTGCGGTTGCGGTTGCGGTTGCGGCGCGGAAACCACTTCGTTATTGGCGGTTAGGGACAAATCCTCCAGAGAAATCGGCGGATCGGTGGCGATCGCCACAATCGATTCGCTGGGAAAGTACAGCGTTGCACCCCCTTCTTCCATTGGAATCTGAAACAACCGACTCCCTGACTCTGGATTTTGCGACCCCTGCGCCATCGCTTCGAGGAGTTGGCGCAAAAGCGGCGCATTAGCAGGAAGTTCGAGTTCGCACTGATGTCCTCCCGCAATCAGTAGCATCACGTGAACCGTTTGGATATTCGTTTGCGCGAAAGTGGATGTCATATCAATTTACCTGCGATAAGTGTAACCTGGAACTGAGATCTGGCGATTCCTCAGAAAGTACCCGCGATCGCGGGTACTTTCTGAAAATCCTATCATTCACCGGTTCAAATTCGGCATATCCGGCATCAAACTTTCCGCGATCGCTTCCTTAACTTTTCCGCAACCACCCCTTCACCTTAAAACAGCGATCGCTAAACGCCGGCGAATTCCCCCTCACGGGCAACACTTCATAACTGTCGCTGCTGAAGAAAAACACCACACTATTATTGCGCGGTTCTACAGTTTGAAAAGTCTCCGCCGGATTCAAACTCTCTCCCTCAATTTTGCTATTGTAAATCAGCAATTCACCCCCGGTAAACGGTTTCGGTTCTCGAGAGAAATAATACACAAAATTCAGCACTCTGACCGCCGTTTCTGGCGACCCATCGTCCCGGGTCATCGGTTCGGGTTTTCCCTCAGAGTCGGGAATCGCCACCGCCTCAATTAACGGAAGCGGAAAATCCGGAATTCCTAAGCGCAGCAAAACATCCGGAAGCACCGCGCCCACCCGATTTAAAATCAGTTCTCGAAACGGCGCAAAAGAATCCGGCGTCGGAAGCTGCACCCCACTAATTTCCATCCCGGAAGACTGGGGCAAACAGGTTTCTAAAAGGCGCTGATACTCCCCGTGTGGCAGAAAATCATCCAGTTGTACCACCCGCGATTCAATCACCTGCACTGGAGAAACCGATGCAGATTGCGCCATCGTTTCTGCCGCATTTGTCACCTGCATCGGTTGCAGTTCGATCGCCGGATCGGTGGCGATCGCCACTAGGGATTGACCGACAATGTAAACCGTCGAATTATCTTCATCCCCCATCGGAATTTCAAACAGGCGATCGCGGTTTTCCCGGGGATTTATCAGCGCTTGGAATAGCTCCCGCAACAGTGGCGCATCTGCTGCAAGGGAGAATTCGCACTGATGCCCTCCCACCATTAACAGCATCACCTGCACCGTTTTCGACTCAGTTTCTATCACCTTTTTCCTCCTCCATAACCTGCCATTGTCTCTGGATTTACTCGTACTCGTTAGGAAACACAAAATTCATCAGCGAAACCGAAACTGCAATATCCAACGCCTTCACATGATGCCACCATCCCACGGGCATAAACAACACTTCTCCCGGTTCCAATACTGTCTCGATAATATTGACATTCTCCAGCAGCGGGAATTGCTCGTAATCTGGATTTTCTAAGTCAATGTAACTGTGATAGCGCCCGCGATTGTAAAGCAAATGTTTGTGATTCGGAGAAATCAGCTTGATTCGCTTGCGTCCGTACACTTGACACAAAAAGGTATTGAGAGAATCAAAATGCAGCGGCGTAATGGTGCCCGCAGGACCGAACCAAAAGGTCATTTGAGCCGGGTCGGGTTTGACCTCTAAATACTCCGAAAACATCTCCATATCGGCAAAAAGTCCCTGCATTTTTGGTCGATGAAAGGTGCCGTTATAAGCGCCGATGTAATAGTCATTGGTTTCCCCACCATTGATGACTTTATCCACAAAGGTGCCAAGGGACATCATTACCTGGTGTTTATCGCGCTCAATTTCGTAGTCCGGATTCGATTCGCGATTGACTTGTACCCCTACCATTGCATCGCCGTATTTTTCCCGAAAATATTCTGGCGTCCACAAAGACAAAGCGGGCCAGTTGTGCATCAAATCCGTAAAAATCACCGGGGTATTCGTAGCATAGTATTTTTCTAAAAACTCCGCTCGCGGAATTTTTGTTATTCGCTCTATTTTACCATGATTTGGCGACAGTTTTTCGAGTTGACGATAAATTTCTAATTGCCATTCTAGTTGTTGCACGGTTTTGCTGTGGTTCGTGGCGGATGGCGATCGCTTCTCCACCGCGATCGCCTCTCGCGGTACGGGCGGATCCGTCGCGATCGCCACTAACGATTCCCCCGGGAAATACAAACAGCTTTTCCCCGACTCCATCGGCACTCGAAACAGTTTTTGCCCCTCATTCCCCCTTGGATTTCTCAGCGCCGCAAACAACTCCCGCAGCAGCGGCGCATCTGCATTTAAAGAAAATTCGCACTGATGACCCCCTTTTAATAAGAGCATCACCTGAAAAACTTTACTCGATGTACTTCCCATTTGTCCCGATTGACTCAATGTATTTTCACCCTTTATTGTATCCGTTGATTTGCTGATAGCAAGCGTCAATTTTTTGGCTTGTTTTTAACTCGTTCCCAGCATGAGCTGGGAACGCCTTGCCCGAGGATGAACCTGCACTTTTACTAAAAAAAAGCAGAAGGTATTACTCCACTTGATAATGATTGGGAAACCAAAAATTAGTAAACGACACAGAGATGGCGATATCCAGAGAATTCACATGATGCCACCAGCCGATTGGTATAAAAATCACTTCTCCGGGATGTAATATTTCATCAATCACATCCACTTCTTTAAACCGAGGATATTTTTCATAATCGGGATTTTCTAAATCCACTTCACTGTAAACTCCCACCTGATTGTAAACCAAATGCTTTTGATTGGGAGAAATCAATCGCAACCGCTTGCAACCATAAACCTGTGCCAGCAAGATATTGCCCGGGTCGTGGTGCAGGGGAGTAATGGTACCTTGCGGACCGAACCAAAAGAAACTTTGACCCAAAGCTTGATTGGGGTCGAGATATTCCGAAAAAATTTCGATATCCCGATAAAGTCCTTGCAACTCTCCTTTGTGCAAATTGCCATTATACGGAACCATATAATAGTCATTTGTCGGACCGCCATTCACCACCAAATCCGTATAGTCAGCGAACCGCATCATCTGCTTGTGCTTTTCTTTTTCCCGTTCGAATAGCGGGTTAGATTCGCGGTTGAACTGCACCTCCACCATCACCGAACCGTATTTTTGCTTGAGATACTCTGGCGTCCAGAGAGAAAGGGCTTTCCAATTCTCCATCAAATCGGTAAAAATCACCGGGGTATTGGTGGCATAGTATTTTTCAAAAAACTCCCCTCGGGAGATTTTGGTGCGGCGTTCTATTTTGCCAAAATTCGGCGAGAGTTTTTCCAGTTCTCGATAAATCCCGAGCTGAATTTCCAGTTTGTGGGCGTGAGTAGCATAATAATCGATATGAGATTGTAATTGTTGCGCTTGTTCCGCGAGTAATTCTCGGGCAACTTGGAAATAAGGATTCGCCGAAACTGCCTGCACTTCCGCCACAGCGATGCGAATATCGATACCATGTTCGACTAAAATCTGAACCAGTTGGCCGTCGGAAAGGTTTCGCATTTTGTTAATTGCAATCCATTTTTTCCACTCATCGGGAAGGGTGGATCGGTACTCAGCGGGATGAGCGGTTGTCGGGGAAGAATCTGTGGTTTTTGCAGTGGAGACAGTTTGAGGATTGGGCATCATCTGTGGTTTCCTTTAGCAGTAAATTGGGGTTGAGCGGACGATGGTTTATCCGATTTTACCCTCACCGGGACAGATGTAGGGTGGGTAGTGCCCACCCTAACCGATGGCCTTGAAAAAAGGCACTATGGGTGAAAATCAAGCGACGGAGAGGGGATGCGCTTAGTGCCAGAAGTGGCGTTTGCCGGTAAATGCCATTGCGATGCCGAGTTCGTTAGCGGCGTTGATGGAGTCGCGATCGCGCTTGCTTCCGCCCGGTTGGACGATCGCCACAATTCCTGCAGCAGCAGCAGTTCTCACTGAATCATCGAAGGGGAAAAACGCATCCGATGCCAACACGGCACCCTGGGTTTTTTCACCGGCTTGTTCTAGAGCAATTTTAGCCGCACCCACCCGATTCATTTGACCTGCGCCGACGCCGACGGTAACGCGATCGCGCGTCACTACAATCGCATTGGATTTCACATGTTTGACCACTTTCCAAGCAAACAGCAATTCTTCTAATTCACTCTCCGTCGGTTGCTTTTCGGTGACGATTTCCCAATCATCGGGGAGTTGCATCAGGGTATCGTTTTCTTGGACCAAAAAACCACCGGCGATCGCCTTCACCGTATGCTGCGGCCCACGGGTTAAATCTGCCAAGGTTAACACCCGCAAATTCGACTTTTTCTGAAGCACTTCGCGCGCTTCCGGTTCGCAATCCGGTGCCACAATACACTCTAAAAACGTCTTTTTCATTTCCGATGCAGTGGCGGCATCAATCGGACGATTGAGGGCGACAATACCGCCAAATGCGGAAACCGAATCCGCCGCAAATGCCTTTTGATACGCTTCCACTAACGTGCTTCCCAATGCCATCCCGCAGGGATTGGTATGTTTGAGTACGGCGGCGGCGGGGGGCGCATCGGGACCGATAAATTCAGCAATCAAACTGCGCGCGGCTTCTAAATCCACCAAGTTATTGTAACTGAGTTCTTTGCCTTGCAGTTTTGTCGCCCCGGACCACCCGCTGGGATTGGCCCCCACTTGATACCACGCCGCCGATTGATGGGGATTTTCGCCGTAGCGCAGGGCTTGTACTTGCTCGCCGCTGAGGCCAAATTTGGCGGGCATCGGGGAGCTTTCCGGGGAGTGTACCAACGGTTGATTCCCCAGATAAGTGGCGATCGCGTGGTCGTAGGTGGCGGTATGCCAGAATGCTTCTACCGCACAACCCTGGCGAAAATCGGGGGAAGGGTTGCCCTGATTGTCGCGCAACTCCTGCAAATAGGCATCGTATTGCGCCGGGTTACACAGTACGGTTAAATAGCCATAGTTTTTCGCCGCCGCCCTCAGCAGGGTTGGACCGCCGATGTCGATATTTTCGATCGCTTGCGGTAAGGTGACATCCGCTTTGACGATGGTTTGCTCGAAGGGGTAGAGGTTCACCACCACTAAATCGATGGGGCGAATGTTGTTGTTGTCCATATCTTCCACATCCTCCGACACCTCCCGCCGCGCCAGAATTCCCCCATGAATTCGCGGATGCAGGGTTTTCACCCGTCCGCCCAAAATCTCCGGGGATCCGGTGTAGTCGGACACTTTGGTGACGGCTAAACCCGCGTCTTGCAAGGCTTTTGCCGTACCACCACTGCTGATGAACTCGAAGTCGAATTCCTCTGCTAGACTCCGCGCGAGTTCGACTAACCCGGTTTTGTCCGATACGCTTAATAGAGCTAAACGCGCCATAAATCCCTCTTCCTTTCAGAGATTGCAAATTTGCCTTTACTAGAATAATGCTTCATTTGCTTTTTCTGCAGAATGTAAGATTTCTTTTGGATTTCCCCCCGCTGACGCCACCCCCCTCCCCTTTTGGCGGTGGCGCTTATCCGAATGCAGGTTTTGTCGCATTCTATACTAGAGTAGGAACTTCTCGCTCGCTATTTTGGCGCGAGTCTCTTTTTGTGCTAAACCCCCTCATTCGCTTGGGAATTTTTTATCCGCATACGATATCTCGAGTTTATACAAAATGCATTTTTCTCACAATAAGGTTAACCCTTGAGGGGCAAAGATGGCAATGCCGCGAGCGGATTTGCCCCCGGAAGCGGAAAACCAGTGGCGCGCTGCCAAAACAGCGATCGCCAATCTGCCGTGATATAGTAGGGGTTGACCCCTTTTTGCCAATTGTATGCACCCTTGTCGTCGTGGTTTCCATCCCTGTAGCCTGAAGCAGAAAAAGGCATGGCGCGCCCTGTGTCTGGTGTCACTTTCATGGGGATTACTATCCAAAGCGGCGATCGGGCAAATTGTCCCGGATGCCACTCTTCCCGTCAACTCCATCGTGACGCCAGAGGGGCAGACCCGAGTCATCACCGGGGGCACGGAAGCTGGGGGTAACTTATTTCATAGCTTTCGGGAATTTAACGTGCCCACCGGGGGAGTGGCGTACTTCGACAACGCACCCGCCATTCACAATATCTTCACTCGCATCACCGGAGGAACCCGATCGCAAATCGACGGTTTGCTGCAAACCAACGGTACCGCGAACCTATTCTTATTAAACCCGGCGGGAATCATCTTCGGTCCGCATGCCAGGCTCAACGTCGGCGGCTCCTTTTTTGCCAGTAGTGCCGAGGCGATCGCCTTTGCCGATCGCACCCAATTTAGCGCCACACCCAGGGACACTCCCCCATTGCTCACCATCAGCGTCCCCCTGGGATTGCAACTCGGGCCAAACCCGGAATCCGTCGCCGTTAACGGGGCAATCCTCCAGGTTCCCCCCGGCGAAACCCTTTCCTTCGTCGGCGCTGACATCGCCATCGCCCACAGCGAATTAAACGCCCCTGGGGGACAAATTCGCCTCCACTCCCTAGGCGAGGGCTTTTCTCCCCTCTCCCCCACCACCGCCACCCCGCCACAACCGACTCACTTCCACCCCATCACCCTCGCCAACACCACCGTGAATGCCAGTGGCGAGGGGGGTGGAGACATTCAACTGCAAGGGAGTCGCATTTCCCTGCGCGACAATTCCACGATTGTTGCCGATACCCTGGGGTCTCAACCGGGCATCGGCATCGAGATCCGCGCCCAAAAATTGCAACTGCGCGATCGCTCCTTTATCTCCGCCTCCACCTTGGGATCCGGTACCGGGGGCAATCTCGCGATTCGCGCCACCGACTCCCTGGAAATCCTGGGAGGCGGTAGCTATCAAGAAATCCTCGATAACCTGTTTCAAAACAACGTCACCACTCCCGCCGAGATTGCCAGCGGGATATTTGCCCTGAGTTTTGCCACCGGCAAGGCGGGGACTCTCAGGGTGGAAACCCCAACCCTGGCAATGAGTAACGGCGCTTATATTTCTACGGCAACCTTCGGTCGCGGCACCGGCGGCACTTTGAATGTGAGAGCCAACCGTATCACACTGAGTGCCTCGCAACTGTTTGCCGATAACTTTGGCAATGGCGATGCCGGAAACGTTACCGTCAGCGCCGACAGCCTGCGGGTTGTAGAAGGAGGCGCGATCGCCGCCTCCACCTTTGGCGAAGGTCGCGGAGGCACGGTAAATATCACCGCCTCCGACTCCCTAGAACTGATCGGAACCACCCCCAACAATCGATTTAACAGCGGCATATTTGCCAGTGCCTATTCCGAAGCCACGAAACCTGCCGGCAACTTGAACCTGACCACCGGACGTTTAAGCCTGCGCCAGGGAGCCTCCGTGGGTGCAGCCACCTTTGGTGCCGCCCCTGGGGGAACCCTGAATATTCGGGCAGAGCGGGTAGAAGTGAGCGGTACTAGCACCAACGGCGAACATTACAGCCGATTGGATACCGCCAGTCATGGAGCGGGCACAGCGGGAGACTTGCGGATAGATACAGGAACTCTCATGGTGCGCGATAGCGGATTAATTCTCACTGCATCCTTTGGCACCGGCGCGGGGGGGAATCTGACCATCCGCGCCTCCGAGTCCGTAGAGCTAATCGGCACCGATACATTTGATTTGGTCAGGGAAGTGGAAGCCGGAACATTCGACCCGACTAAAGTGCGAGATGGATTGTTTACCGCCACCAGCGGTCCTGGGAATGCCGGTTCGCTCACTATCGAAACCCGTCACTTCAGCGCCCGCAACCAAGCCAATGTTTCCACCAGTACCTTAACCGAAGGGGATGGAGGAAATTTGATGCTGCGCGCCGAGGACAAGGTAGAGTTAAATAACTCCTTTTTAGTGACTGGGACGGCGGGTATCGGTGCGGCGGGGGGATTAATGTTGGAAACCAACCGATTGCTTCTGGGGGATAACGCGGCGATCGCCACCTCCACCTTGGGCGCAGGTCCGGGGGGAGATTTAACCATTACCGCCTCGGAGTCGGTGGACCTGAGCGATGGGTCCATCCTCCTGACCACCTCCGATAGTACGGGAAATGCCGGGTCGTTAACGATTACCACCGGGGATTTGAGGCTCACAAACAACGCTGAGATTGCCACCGCTAGCGTGGGGCAGGGAAATGGGGGAAATTTACAAATTACTGCCTCGGAGTCGGTGGAACTGCGGGATGGGAGTGGGTTGCTCACTTCCACCTTTGGCATGGGAGATGCGGGATGGTTAGCGATTCAAACCGATCGCTTGAGTGTGACGAACGAATCGGGAATCGTTACCTCAACCTGGGCCGAGGGTAGCGGGGGGAATTTGGCGATCGCCGCCTCGGAGTCGGTGGAACTGACAAACGCCAGTGCATTCCTCACCGAAACTTTCGACAGCGGACCTGCCGGCGATTTGAACATTACCGCGCGATCGCTGACCCTCAATGATGGAACCATTACCGTAAGTTCTCAAGCATCCGGAGAAGCCGGCAACCTCCACATCGCCACGGATCTCCTCTATTTAGTCAATGGCGAACTGTTAGCCGCCACCGCCTCCGGTCAGGGCGGAAACATCGAACTTCAAGTGGGTAATCGCATCGGAATGCGGCAAAATTCGCGAATTTCTGCCGAAGCGATCGGCACCGGCAATGGAGGCAACATCACCATCAATACCGATTTAATCGGTCTGCTGGAAAGCAGCAAAATTCGCGCCAATGCGGTACAAGGTCAAGGAGGTAATATCCAAATTGACACTCGCGGACTCTTGAGTCGCCCGGGTCAGATTACCGCCAGTTCACAACAGGGCATCGATGGCGTGGTTCGGGTGGATACGCCAGAGATTGACCCCAGTCATGGATTGATTCCTCTGCCCACGGAAGTGGTGGATACCCTGGGGTGGGTGTTTTCCAGTTGTGGCCCCGAGTCGGACAGTAGTTTCTACGTCACCGGGCGCGGCGGTTTGCCCCCTAGCCCTAACGATCCGCTTAGCACTCACTCTCCATTGGTGGATCTGGGATTCGCTTCTTTCCGGGGACTGGCAGGCGATCGCCGCCGCCGTTCTTCCCAGCGATCGCAGTTGCGATCGCCTCCGACTCCTCCTTTGGTGGAAGCCCAAGGCTGGGTGGTGAATGGCAACGGAGACATTCAGCTTACCGCCGAAGTGCCCCACCCCACCCCACACTCACCCTGGCATGGGAACCGGGTATGCTTACCACAAATAAAGCCAAGTGTCAAGAGTTAAGGGGATTTTTTTACCGAACCAGGGCAAAACCAGCAAAATTTGCAAGAAGCAGCAGGGGGGGCACCGATAAGCGATTAAAATAGAGAAGGCCAGTTACATTCCACGGAGCAGTCCCGGTGTCTCTAGAAGCCATCACCATTCCACCCACAACCGAGCGATCGCCCGCAAGTCTGGTGGTCATGCTACACGGCTGGGGAGCCAATTGCCATGACTTAGCTCCCCTCGCCCCCGCCCTGAATCTTCCCGACTGCTTATTTTTATTCCCCGATGCGCCCTTTCCCCATCCCCAAGTGCCGGGGGGGAAAATGTGGTACGACCTAGAGCGCGAAGACGAACGGGGATTGTTAGAAAGTCGCCAACGGCTTTATGATTGGCTGAAATCCCTAGAAAGCAGCACGGGGGTGCCGTTGGAGCGCACCATTTTAAGTGGGTTTTCCCAAGGCGGCGCGATGACCCTGGATGTGGGATTGCAATTGCCCGTAGCGGGTTTAGTGTCCATGAGCGGGTATTTACATGGGGAACCGGAACCCACTGGCGATCGCTTGCCCCCCACCTTGATAATGCACGGCACCCTAGACCCGATCGTGCCCCTAAAGGCAGCACATCAGGCGCGCGATCGCTTCGCCAAACTCGGCGTCTTCCTGGAATACCGGGAACTGATGATGGGTCATGAAATTCTACCGGAACAGGTGGAGGAAATGCGAACCTTTGTGGCGGAGGTGTTGTCCGGGGCAGTTCAACCGAATGTTGAGAAGCCTTAAGTTTTCTGCCACAATCGGCGGCGATCGGTTACAATCAAAAGTCGAAACGGGATTGCTTTGCCACCGAGTGGTCGGCTCTGTCGCTCGCCCTCCCACCGCTTGCCCGGGAAAACACTCCCCTTGTGTCGTTCCGCGCAAGCTGAGATAATTGAGCGACGCCTACTTACCCGGAAAAATCCATCGATTTTGGCAGGAATTCCACGCTCTTGGTTTGCGCAAACAGGTACATCCCGCCCCGCTTTCCTATCTCGGTTTCATCCAAAATGATAACGGGAGTTTTCAGGGGGTTTTGCAAGATGGAGGCACCAACGATGGGAACCACAACGTTTGACCAGCACCAGATTGCGGCCATGACGCCAGAGGAAATCGAGACCCTAGCGTTACGTCTGGAGCAAGATGACTACAACGATCCCTTCGAGGGGTTGAATGATTGGCATCTGCTGCGGGCGATCGCTTTTCAGCGTCCCGAACTGGTGGAACCGTATATTTATTTATTGGATCTCGAGCCTTACGACGAAGCTTAACAAAACGCACTGCGGTCAGGAGGAAGGATGAATCCAGAATCAAAACCACCCAACCCCCCAGAATCATTCCCTTCCTCCTTCCATAACCAACGCATTCTGATTGGCATTACCGGGGGGATTGCCGCCTATAAAGTTTGTCAGGTGATTTCTGCCCTAGCCAAAGCTGGGGCGGAAGTTCGCGCTATTCTCACTTCCGGTGCGGCACAATTTATTACCCCCCTCACTGTGGCTACTCTGTGCCGTCATCCCGCCTACACTGACGCGGATTTCTGGCAACCCACCCACCACAGACCGCTGCATATCGAGTTGGGAGAGTGGGCGCAGGTATTGGCGATCGCCCCGCTGACGGCGAATACCCTGGCCAAGTTGACCGCTGGAATGGCAGATAATCTGCTGACGAATACGGTTTTGGCCTCCAGGTGCCCGGTGTTGTTAGCCCCCGCCGCCAACACCGATATGTGGAATCAGCCGGTCACGCAACGCAATTGGCGTCAGATTCATGCCGACGATCGCTATCATAGTTTGGCACCGGGCAGGGGTATTTTAGCCTGCGATCGCGTGGGTTCCGGTCGCATGGCCGAACCGGATCGGATTTTAGCACATTTGGAATCTTTGCTGCAAACCCAGGGAAAGCGAGATTTACGCGGTCAGCGGGTGTTGATTAGTGGGGGGGGAACCCGGGAGTATTTGGATCCGGTGCGGTTTATCGGCAATCCAGCGACGGGTAAAATGGGCGTGGCATTGGCCCAGGCGGCGTTGCATCGCGGTGCGGAAGTGACCTTGGTACATGGTCCGCTCGATCGCGGATTGCTCGATGGAATTCCGGAAGTCCGGGCGATCGCCGTTACCACTGCAGCACAAATGCAGCAGGCAATGGTAGAGTGTTTTCCCCATGCGGATTTAATTGTCATGTCCGCCGCCGTGGCAGATGTGAAACCGAACAGCTACAGTGCCCAGAAGTTGCCCAAGCGATCGCTCCCCGAGGCGTTAGGGTTAGAGTCGGTTCCGGATATTATCGCACAACTGAGCGCCCGCAAGCAACCCCATCAGCGGTTAATCGGGTTTGCGGCTCAAACTGGGGATATCGTCACCCCCGCCCGGGAAAAATTGCAACGGAAAAATTTAGATGCGATCGTGGCTAATCCCATCGATCTGCCCGCCGCCGGCTTTGGCAGCGATCGCAACCAGGCGATCGTACTCGAGGCGGGCGGACGTCAGCAGGCGATCGAACCTTGCAGCAAGCTGACCTTAGCCCACCGTCTGTTTGATTTCCTCGCCCAGGGTTAAATAGGGGAAACCCTTTCATCTCATGTTCGTCCGCAATCCGCCTGTTACAAGTCGGCTTTGGGATTATCTCCCCCTATTTGCTAACCGGAGCGCTTCATGCAAATTTAACCGTTAAAAACAAATAAATTACTCTGAAAATAGATATCGATCGGGGTATTATTCTAGAATAAACAAAAAATAAAACGGCCAGAAAACTGACAAATAATTATTTTTTATTGGCGGGTTAAACGGATCGAGCGATCGCCTCTGCGTAAAGAGAAATAGAAAGCTCTGATACGGAACTTGCTTATGCTACGTAGCTACACTTCTTTAGTTTTATCCAGCCTATTGTTCGTCGGTCTAGCGGTCAACTTCCTTAACATTGAATCTCACAAATCGGAAGAATTCTTTGGCACGCTGTCCGATCGCGTATCATCGGCTCGCATAGAATCCGGAGACGAAACGGCTCCCCATCGGGGTAGTGGACGCTAGGCAAAATTTTTCTATTGTCCCGAACTTTCGGGAAACCTCTGTAGAGAGGAATAGAAAGGCACTCGAATTACCGTCAGATGTATAAATATCAGATTGGTTTTGTTTTAACTTCTTTGTTATTTTGCGCCAGCGTTCATTTTGTCGAACTTAGCGATAAGGCGATAACAAAGTTGCAATTGAAAGAGCATCATATTCCACAGGTTGTCGCACAACTCGCAACCGATGAAGATGCCGAAGGTTCGCATCGTGGAGGGAGTCGGCGGGATAGTGCGATCGATGTTTTTTAAATTTCCTACCGTCCGTGCATCTAGCACGGCGGTACTTGGCAAGCGAATAATGGAAAAAGCCCGGTATTTATACCGGGCTTTGTGTATTTTCTCCCTTGTCCTTAAGAAGGTAATCCAGGACGAGGCAAACCTAAATGATTGGAACCCGAATGCAGGGAAGAATTGGTATGTAGAACGCTGACATAAGAAGACATATTCGGGTGCGTATGAGCGGAAGAAGGGTGACGCTCCGGGGGAGTCCGCATTCCAGAAACCGGATTTTCTTGGTATAAACCAATCGCACCATCGAGCTTTGCCTGTGCTAAATTTGCGCCACTGAGATCGGCTCCCGTCAAATTGGCACCATTGAGATTCGCATTTAATAAATTTGCGTTTCTCAAGTTAACCCCACTGAGATTCGCATCGCTGAGATCTGCTTCCACTAATCGGGCATTACTTAAATCCGCATTCGATAAATTAGCCCCGATTAACTGAGTGTGACCGAGATTTGCGCCGGCGAGATTGACGCCACTCATTTGAGCCGTGTGCAGGTTGGCACCAATTAAGTTTGCTCCCTCTAAAGAAGCACCGCTGAGATTAGAATTTTGGAGCTGAGAATTGACCAAAGTTGCAAATACTAAATCGGCCCCTCCGAGTTCGGCTTCATTCAGTTTAGCGTCGAGTAGGTTCACCCCTTTAGCATCAATCCCACTCAGGTCGCTACGGGCTAAATCAGCCGCCACTAAATTGGCAAAGCTAAGTTCGGCCCCGCTTAAATTAGCTTGATTGAGATTGGTGCCATTCAGGTTAGCAAACATCAGCTTAGCGCCGCTTAGATCGGCATTCGCTAGATTGAGTCGAGTTAATTGGGCATCTCGGAGATCGCCACCTTGGCATTGCTTGGTTGCTAGTAACCGTTTGATGTGCGCGTTATTTGCTGACATATTTCTTCCTCTGATTGTAATCCCCCACGGTTCGGCGATCGGACCTCGGGGTTATAATGCTTCGTAAGAATGATGTGGGCTTTGTCCCCGTCATTTTTCTTTCAAAAAACCACTGTTACTTACACCAGCCGCGATTGACGTTCAGGACAATTGGAATGAGGGAGTTCTCGAAGGTCGAGTTAGGCGACAGTTATCGTTCTGAACCTGAAAAAAGCTGCGACGAGCGGTCGGTTTTGAGCGGGGAAAGCCTGCACAGAGAAAGCGCGGAAATTAAACCAGGGGTTCAAGAGAAAGCCCAGAGGGTGTTTTCTTTGAAAAAGGAAAAGAAAAACCCGCCGAAACATTCACCCGGAACCGTCATCGGATAGCGATCGCGCCTTCCATTTGCCGGCTTATTTCGTTTCTCTATACAAATGGAAAATCGAGCGGTTATGATTGTCGGTAATTGAAGCGGGTAAGAGACTGTCGAACGGTAAAAAATCCCCCCAGTCCAAAGACTAGGAGGAAGCCAGGGTGCAACTGGTAAAGATATTCCGCAATAAATCGCAAAAATCCGGAACCAATTCACGGCCAATTTCGCCTTTAGTAAAGTAGACATCGCCATTGCAACGCCAACGATTGCCATCGCAGGCGCTATGGAACTCGTCTTTATTTTTTTTTTCACCACAACTGCAATCAACCGCATTGATTCGCTCGATTTTGCCTCAATTCCAACATCGTCGTGCAAATGCAACCCCGAGGGGATTGAGTGAAGCGTTAGCGATCGCAAGCGCATCGCCCCTCACGAGATTTTTATTTTCCTGAATGAGCGATCGCCTACCCCGACTTTAAATCTCGTTTTTTCGCGCAAAAATACTGCTTTACACCCCAATCAATACAACAGTTTTTACCCGCAACGAGCATTTTGCAGAGTGCTTCAAACTCCTTTCTGCGTTGCAGAAAATTCAGGTTTTATCGCCACTGGATTTTTCTCATCCAGCCTCCCACAAAACCTTCCCGATTTTTTCCCTAAATCCGGGTAATCGCTGCACCCGTCGTGTTGTCGTAGAGCACCAAAATCAACGAGTTATCCCAATTTAAACTCAGTCAATCTTTGAAGTGTATTTTGTAGATGCCCCAGTATGATTGACATGCCATCCGCGCATTGGCGGGCAAACTGCCGCTACCGTTGCGGGTGTAGATGTAGGCATGGGCATTTTTTTACCATCGATAGATTTTACTGAGTTTGATGGGTACCGATCGTAGAGCATACTGCAATTTTGAATCCCTGTCAAGGGCTACCGACTATTCAGGGATAGTGGATTGCTATCGGTGACAGGGGAAACACCCCCTTTCTTCCCTGAGCCATTCTCTTCCCCCTGACTCATACCATTTTAATTCAGGGCGGCAACAGATAACCGAAACGAATTTCCGAGGCATTCAGCAGCACAACTTGCAACCGCCGCGATCTAAACATTGATTTCTCTGTGTGTTCGCCTCGGTGAAATAGGTCACTTCCAGACTCTCGATCGCATTCAGATGGCTGGTTCTTTGCCTCGTTTTTTGAGTGCTTATCACCCGATCGCGCTTCCCTGCAAGGGATTCCCCGCCGATCGCCCCATCCAGTTTTTGGCTCCAATTCTAGCCTCGACTTTTTGTGGCCACAGTTTGCCTCATGTTACTCTCCACCCTAGCAAAAAAAACGCTCCGGGGAAAGCTCCCCACATTTGTAGCCACGAAATTGCAAGAATGACAAGATGCACAGAATTATCCCCGGCGATCGCAGCAGCCAACTGTTAACAGCGATCGAAAATCCGACCCATTTCCGAAAAAAGGGTTTTCCCAGACAATAGAATCATTGCCACCCGCAAGCAAAAGCGCGATCGCGGGAAAATATAGAAACTGCACAGTTGCAGCAATCGGCTACAATAAAAAACGGGAGATAGGGAATGCGATCGCTCCTTCCCTTCTCAGTCCAAAGAACTCTTCCACAAATATCCGGCTATGAAACTCACCCCTTCCCACTTTGGAATAACCATAGCATTCCTCATTTTATCCGTCGGCTGTACCGAAACCTCGGCGGAAAAATTCTGCGAATACAATCCGGCAGAAAATCAGGAAAATCCCCTCGAACCCTCAGCCAAACTAACCCTTCGAGAATCCAATGGTAACGCCATTTTTACCTATCAACCCACCCCAGGAAAAAACCTAGACGAAAATATCACCCTTGCCACCAACACCGAGCTAATTTTTGCCAACACCGATTTAGACACAGCGCGGCTGAAATTAATTCAAAACGAAGACTACTATCACCAGCTCATCGGGAAAGAAACCGAACAAAGCTTTGCCGAAGTCAATCCAGGATTCACCTGTCGCTGAGTCAAACTTCAGAGCATTGAATTGAGGGAAACCCGCCGGGATAGCAATAGTGCCATTGCCGACGAGAGGATGGGGAGAAAAAAGATTCCGGCGTGCAAAGACTTCGCTATAATAAAATGATGCAATATTTTAGCTCTTAGCGAAAAAACAGGAAACTTAACCGATGGCTTTACCTATTGTTGCTATTATCGGACGACCCAACGTGGGAAAATCCACCCTCGTTAACCGACTGGCGGGAGGGAAAGAGGCGATCGTGCATGACCAACCCGGAGTCACGCGCGATCGCACCTACGCCGACGCCTTTTGGCAAGACCGAGAATTTCAGGTAGTGGATACGGGCGGATTAGTCTTCGATGACGAAACCGAATTTTTACCCTTAATCCGCGAACAAGTAATGGTGGCTTTAGCCGAATCGAAAGTTGCTATTTTTGTAGTAGACGGACAACTCGGCCCTACCGCTGCCGATCGCGAAATTGCCAACTGGTTGCGGGCGCAAAGCGTACCCGTGGTGCTCGCCGTCAACAAATGCGAATCCGTCAACGACGGATTAATTCAAGCAGCAGAATTTTGGGAACTCGGATTGGGAGAACCCTATCCCATTTCCGGGATTCACGGAAGCGGAACCGGCGATTTGCTCGATGTAGTAATTTCCTACTTACCGCCCCTGCATGAAATCGAAGAAACCCACGAAATCAAAGTAGCCATTGTGGGACGACCCAACGTGGGAAAATCCAGCTTATTAAATGCCTTTGTTGGGGAAAAGCGGGCGATCGTCAGTGAAATTTCCGGAACCACCCGCGACGCGATCGATACCCTGGTCAAACGCAAGGGACAAATTTATCGCCTCATCGATACCGCCGGGATTCGGAAAAAGAAAAAAGTGGAATACGGACCGGAATTTTTTGGCATCAATCGGTCATTTAAAGCCATTCGGCGGGCAGAAATAGTGCTGCTGGTGATTGATGCCCTCGATGGCGTCACCGAACAAGACCAAAAATTAGCCGGACGCATCGAAGAAGAGGGACGGGCTTGCGTTATCGTCGTCAACAAATGGGATGCGATAGAAAAAGATTCCTCCACCATTTACGAATACGAAAACCACCTGAGAGCTCGCCTGTATTTTCTCGATTGGGCCGATATGATTTTCGTCAGTGCCCTACAGGGGAAACGAGTGGAAAAAATTATCGATTTAGTAGAAAGTGCAGCCAGGGAACATTCCCGTCGCGTCTCCACTTCCGTGATTAACGAAGTCCTAGAAGAAGCCCTGCGCTGGCACACCCCGCCCACCACTCGCCAAGGAAAACAAGGAAAAATTTACTACGGCACCCAAGTCAGCACCCAACCGCCAACCATTGCATTATTCGTGAACGATCCGACCCGATTTCACGAAAACTATCGCCGTTACATCGAACGACAATTCCGAGAAAACCTGGGATTTACCGGGACGCCATTGCGCTTGATTTGGCGCGGGAAAAAAGCCCGAGATGTGGACAGCAGCAAAACCAATCGCGCGGTGAAAGTGTAGGGGTTGCCACAACCGACAAATCCGTAGGCGAAGGACAGGACAAAGCCTTGTCCTGTCCGTACTGTGGAGCTGATAGGTTCAGGGGGAGAAAATATTATCAAAGCCCATGCTTCTTCAGGATGGGAAAAGGCGAGAGATGGATTTTATTGAGATTGACCAGGAATGCCCAAGCGGAATGGCAAGGGTAGGCATTTTAATTGGTATGCCTTGGCAAAATTCGCGTATTTTAGGGCGAGTTCAGCCGGATTGCGGATAAAATAAAATCGCTATAAACTCGAAAAAAAATTACCATTTAAACGCTGATGGATTTACTGCGATCGCTACCACTGGGGCTATATCTCGAACAGCCAGTGACAGGACTGCATCGCTTAGATGCCAGAGTCAAACTCGGATGGCTGATGAGCTTTTTAATTGCCCCGGTCCTAGCCAATGCACCGTTACGGATTGGGTTAGTGGTGTTGCTGATTGCGATGACCGTAATCGCGCGGATCCCCCTGCGAGTGTGGCGACAGCAAATGGGATGGTTGCTGATGCTGGGGATATTGATATTGGGGATTACCGCGATCGCCCCCGACGGACTTTCCGTAGAACATCAACCGCGCCTCCCCGCCCAGGAAATCGCCTTTAATCACGAACCGCCAACCCCACCCGCCGCCGACTCACGCAATCCCTGGTACAATCCCTTCGGTTGGGGACAAGACAGAACCGTGCCCCCATCCCTGGTGGAAGATTCCCTTCCCCAACCCCACGAATATCAATACGTCATCTTTGAGCGGGGGCGGTTTAAAATTACCCGTCGCTCCTTGGATCTGGGTATCCGCATCAGCACCCTCCTGTTTACCCTGATTTATAGCACCAACCTGTATTTGCTCACCACCGCCCCCGAAGAAATCACGGCAGGCATCGAAGATTTGATGAGTCCCCTGCGGCGATTTAACGTCCCGGTGACAGAAATTGCCCTGACCTTAACCTTATCCCTGCGGTTTATCCCCTTGGTGTTAGAAGAAGTGCAAAATTTAATTCGGTCCGTGCGGACCCGCGCCATTAACTGGAAAAAACTCGGCTTGCGCGGCACCGCCAAAGTGTGGTTCACTGTAGTGGAAAGACTGCTAGAAAACTTGTTATTGCGAGCGCAGCAGATTGCTGGCGGAATGCAAGTGCGCGGCTTTACCAGTCCCAACGAGCATCGAGTGCGGTGGCACCACCTGCAATTGAAAGCGAGAGACTGGGTAGCGATCGCGGTTCTGTGTGGCTTCTGGGGCGTGCGCTTGGTATGGGGATGGCAAGGGTTTTGAAATCGGCGAGGGATGCAAGGATGAAAAAGGCGAGCAGAAGCGATTTATTGCCACCGAGACGCGAGAATTCAAAGGGGAAGTGAATGATGGAACCGATATTACCGTGGTTTTGGCGATCGCTTCCCCTAGAAGGGCGCACCGGATCGCAAATCTTTGCCGCACTTTTTGCGATCGCCGAGGCAAAAGGACCGGGGGAACCTTCTATCCACAACATTGCCACCCTGTTAGAAAGTCCTTATCCCACCCCGACGCCTAACCCCCACGCGCGATATTCCATCTGTGCCGGTGCGCCGCGTATCGTGGAGAATCGCCCGCGACTGTGGATCCCGCCCATTGGCGAAATTCTGCCATTCCTGCACCACCTGCTGGAGTGTTCCAAACAGACACCGCAACCGAAGGAATTGCCCGAGGGAGAGTCCCTTCCCTTCACCGGCGGGTGGTTGGGATGGCTGGGATACGATCTCGCGTGGGAAATCGAAAAGCTGCCTTATTTTAATCCCGATCCGCTTCCGTTTCCGGTGGCGTATTGGTACGAACCCGCCGAGTTTGCGATTTTAGACCACCACCAGCAAAAGCTGTGGTTAGCCGCCAGCGATCGCGCCGCACTCGAGGTGATGGAAAAGCGAGTTAGGGCGGGAAGTTCCGGTTGGGAATCGCCAGAGGAATTTGTGGGAGAAGCCGATTCCGAGGCGATCGCCACTCCCCTGGAGTTTCAGATATCGCAAAGCCAATATGAAAAAGCGGTGCAACAGGCGAAGAAATATATTGAAGCGGGGGATATTTTTCAGGCAAACTTGTCCTTGCGGTTTGAGAGCGCGATCGCCCGAGACAGTTGGGCGGTTTATCGCGCCTTGCATCAGATTAATCCTTCGCCCTTTGCCAGTTATTGGCAGACTCCTTGGGGAGAGATGGTGAGTTGTTCCCCAGAACGGCTGGTGCAGTTGCAACGATCCCAGGCGCAGACCCGCCCGATTGCCGGGACGAGAGCGCGGGGTGAGACCCCACAGCGCGATCGCTTCTTGGCGGAAGAATTGCTCGCCAACCAAAAAGAGCGCGCCGAACATATTATGCTCGTGGACTTAGAGCGCAACGACTTAGGGCGAGTGTGTCAGTGGGGATCGGTGCAAGTGAACGAACTGTTAACCATCGAACGGTACAGTCACGTGATGCATCTGGTGAGCAATGCGATCGGCACCCTGCGCCCCGAGTGTGACGCCGTTGATTTAATCCGCGCCATGTTTCCCGGCGGGACCATCACCGGCTGTCCGAAAGTTCGTTGCATGGAAATTATTGAAGAACTCGAACCCTTGCGCCGCAGTTTATTTTATGGATCCTGCGGATATCTCGACTGGCGCGGGCAACTGGACTTAAATATTTTAATCCGCACCCTGTTATTGGCACCGCCGCAGAAACCAGCACCCACAAATGGCGAGGAGACCCTCGGCGATCGCGGGAAAACCACCCCAGAGACAGCGCATCGATTGGTGTGGGGGCAAGTGGGGGCAGGGATCGTCGCCGACAGCGATCCCGAGAGAGAATGGCACGAATCTTTGCACAAAGCGCAAGCCCAAATTGCCGCCATGCAACTGGTCCTCAAGTAGGTGGCATCCTAGGCGGGCAAATTTGAGAGCGTTTTGAGCAGCTTTAGCCGCCGGAGAAACCCACACAGAGGAACTCGGATTGTACAATTTTAAACGGTTATTCAGACATTCAGGGAATCCCACGCCTTCAACTCGATGAAAGAATTGGATGGCTGATGGATCTAGAGCAATTGCCCATTTAATGGTAAATAAATGAAGAATTGTATTTTTTGATACGGCATCAGTACGCCGAAGGGTGAGCTGGAAGCCCGGAGATCTTGCCACAGGAGAGGGTCAGGGGGGAGTATGGTAGAGGGCAAATTGAGCAAATTAAGTGTGTCGATCTGCGCCTTGCGTCCCTAGGATTGGAGGTCAGGAGTAACGGAGATGGGAACAGTGGCTTGGGGGAAATTTTTGAGGAACAGATGAGCCAAAGAGCGAGATGTAGCCGATGGGAATTAAGGTTGGCGACGCGCGGGGAAACGCCAGCACAGGGATTGGGATGGGGGACCACAACGCCGCCAGAGTTAGGGGTGAAAATCCCTCGGGTTTTGCCAGACGGGGGCGATCGCCCGCACTCCTTACCTCAGCAATTTTCACCCGCTTTTCCGGAACCTCCACCGCACCTGAACAGCAATCCCTCAAATCTGTTGTGAATCTATAACCTGGCGATAGACAGCAAGAATCAAGAAGCTGAATGAACACCGAAACCTACCTGAATCATCCCAATTTTGGCCTGCTATTTAGGGTGTGCATGGTTGAAGCGAACCGCGAGTTATTCACCACCCTTTATGCCCAACGCCTATTTTTTCTGGTCATTTCCGAGCCTGAGGGCTTGCGATTTGAACCCGTTACCCGCAGCGATGCTCGCCTGCTGGTGGAAAACCGCCTGCGAGTGCTGCGTCGCACCGGACAAACGAAAGATTACGCTCAGCTTCAAGCTATTCACAAACGCACGTTTCAATGACTATAGCCGAACGGATTGCCAAAATTCGCGCCTCCTTACCCGAGTCAGTCCGATTGGTGGCAGTATCCAAGCAGGTGTCAGCAGACGCCATCCGGGAAGCCTATGCGGCGGGAATTCGCGATTTTGGCGAAAACCGCATCCAAGAAGCGGAAGGGAAACAAGACCAATTAGCGGATTTGTCAGATATCAATTGGCACCTGATCGGACATTTGCAAAGCAATAAAGCCAAACGCGCTGTAGAACGATTTTCCTGGATTCACTCGGTGGATAGTTTGAAAATCGCGCAGCGATTGGATCGTTTAGCCGCACCGCTATCGGTTAAACCCCAAGTTTGCCTACAGGTGAAAATCTTCAAAGATCCCAACAAATACGGGTGGCAAATTCCCAAACTGCTGGCGGATCTCCCGGCGCTGAACCAGTGTGAAAATTTGCAGATTAAAGGGTTAATGGCGATTCCGCCTTCCGGGTTAGCCGAATCGGAAACCTTCGCCTTGTTCGATCGCGCCCGGGAACTCGCCGAGGACATCGAGCAGCAACACTGGTCGCATATTTCCATGCAGGAATTGTCGATGGGAATGTCAGGAGATTATCATTTGGCGGTGAAAGCGGGAGCCACAATGGTTAGGTTGGGGACGATTTTGTTTGGCAAGCGATCGCCTTAACGTTTTTCCGGAGAATTTGCAGTAGGATAAGGGGTAGAGAAATTACTCCCACAAAAGCGCCCAAACCCAAAAGTTGAAAATAACCTTAACTGGGATAGGAATTATAGGGTCGAACTCAAACCCCGAAAGCCTCGCCAAATCACCAACCTTGCTTTTAAGATGTGGAGAGCGCGCGGGTGATGTGACAATCTACAATAGACTGTTAACCTGGGTAGGGTCGAGCAATGAAATGGGCAGCATTAGCTGTTAGGGCAAGGCTACAGAAAAAGCGGTTCGAGCATTGGCGCTCGGTTCTTCTCCAGAAAAGTCATCCCCTTTTCCCGCCGTGGCTGAGCATTGCCTCCCACACCGGAAAGGTGGATGTAGGCCAGATTAATAAGGCCATTGTCACAACCGAGACAGACATGGTGCGCGCAATCCGCGCTTCGCGCTTTGGTGGAGGCCGGCAATATTTCGATCGTCGATGGGAATATTGCACGGAAGGGACAAAGTTAATCTTTGTTTGGTAGTCATCTATCAGCTAAAACATCTGCCCTCATTTAACCCTAGTTTTGATGGAGCGAAAACCGTGAATACGATTTTTTCCAAGCTACGAGATATGGTGGGGATCAACGATCCCGTGGATTATGAGTACGAGTATGACGAAATAGAAGGGGAAGGGTATCAAAACCTGTACCAAGAACAACCAGCCGCAGCGTCTCCGGAAGCGGAAGCGCGTCGGAATAGAGGAAACCTTCGCGATCGCACTTCGGGGATGGGTATGGTTGGAACAGAAGGGGCTATGGGGTCTAGCATGAACGCGATGAATAACGTGATTGGGTTGCCTGGAGCCAACAACGGCATCTCGGAAGTGGTGGTGATGGAACCCAAGTCTTTTGAAGAAATGCCCCAAGCCATTCAAGCCCTGCGGGAACGCAAATCTGTGGTTTTGAACCTGACAATGATGGATCCCGACCAAGCGCAACGGGCGGTTGATTTCATTGCCGGTGGCACCTACGCCCTGGATGGTCATCAAGAGCGGATCGGGGAAAGCATCTTCCTGTTTACCCCCAGCTGCGTGCAAGTCAGTACCCAAACCGGCGTGGTTCACGAGGTTCTACAACCCCATTTACGCGCCTCCCGTCCCCCCGCAGGCGGACAACCTGCCGCAACTTGGACTCCAGGGCAGTCCCAGATGGCAGCACAGTAATTTGAGTCGGACATCGGTGGTGGGTGGTTCCTGGGGGCGATCGCTCCCGATCCCTGCCGCACCGCCGATCGCCGGATGAGCTGAAAGTAGATTAAAAATATTGGACCATTGTCTATTAAATTTGGCATCATTGGCGGCGGGGTAATGGGAGAAGCTCTCTTATCCCGCCTTCTTTCTCGAGAACTTTATCGCCCGCAAGAGGTTTTGGTGAGCGATCCGAATGCGGACCGCTTGCAAACGTTAGAAAAACAATATGGTGTAGGGGTGACGTCGGACAATCACGCCGCCGCCGGTGCCACTGAGGTGCTGCTGCTGGCGATTAAACCCCAACTGTTCGATCGCGTCACGGCAGATCTGCCGACTCCGGGTACAGCACAGCAGGTGCCGGTGGTGATTTCGATTTTGGCGGGGGTTCCGTTAAGCAAATTGTCCGCCGCTTTTCCCGAAGTGCCCACCATCCGCGTCATGCCGAATACACCGGCAATCGTGGGGGCCGGGATGTCGGCGATCGCTGCCGGTCCTGGAGTTGAACCCCATCACCTGGAACGCGCCAAGCAGGTGTTGCAAGCGGTGGGGGAAACGATTGAAGTCCCCGAATCTCTGATGGATGCCGTCACCGGGGTTTCCGGATCCGGTCCGGGCTATGTGGCGATTTTAATCGAAGCCTTGACAGATGGCGGGGTTTGTGCTGGGCTGCCCCGGGCGATCGCCGCTCAACTGGCGTTGCAAACCGTACTCGGTACGGCAACCCTGATGCGCGAGAATTCCCTCCATCCCGCCGAACTGAAAGATCGCGTCACCAGTCCGGGAGGAACCACGATCGCCGGCATCGCCGCACTGGAAAAAGCCGGATTTCGATCCGCGATTATCGAAGCAGTGCAAGCCTCCGCCGCCCGATCGAAAGAACTGGGAAAATAATTGGCGATCGGTAACGCTGAAGAATTGAGCAGGGGCGATCGCAACTCCTCAATTCTTCAGTTGGGATTTTGCCGAATGTTTTCCCTTCCCCGACAAAAATTTATCGCAATTTTATCCAATTGCCCTCGAAATCCACCGCCTTTCTGGATATGGCAGTAGCCTGTCCCGAGGTTAGATAGGCATCAATATTAAACTCAGTATTTGCCTAAATTCTAATCACGAATTTAGGCATTTTTTAACCTTAAAAATCGACGATTAATCCATAAAAAACAATTTTGAAGTTGATTATTTAGTTGAGTAAAACTACCCGGCGAAAAAAGTAGAATGAAGAGATAAAAATTGAGACCGTTAAAATTGAGAAAATGCTCTATTATCGAGCCTCAATTTTTCCCCTTCCCCCTTGAAACTGGGGATAGTTTAAGATTGAAGACTTTCCGATTGCTGCTGTAGTTTTTGGCCGATGCGAGGTTCGGTGCCTGCCATCAGACGCCCGATATTGCTGCGATGGAGCCAAATAACATAAAAACCCGCGCAGAATCCAAATAAGAGATAGGGCAGGGGTTGATTCATCAAAAACATGACAGCGGGGAGGGCGATCGCACCGGACATCGAACTGAGAGAAACGATGCGTGAAATCGACAACATGATGCCAAACACGCTGAATGTTAGTAAAGCCACCGGCCAACAAAGAGCCAACAAAACGCCGAGACTGGTGGCCACCGCTTTTCCGCCGCGAAACTCAATCCACACTGATTTGGTGTGACCCACCAAAGCGGCGATGCCTGCTACCATTGCCATCCAATACACCCAAATCGACGGATCCACCGTCGGGGGTGCCAATTGGGTCATTGCCGGCCAAGAATAGAGCGCGCGAACCAGAGCGATCGCGGCAATGCCTTTCGAGACATCCACCAAAAACACAAACAAAGCGGCTCCTTTGCCCACCGTTCTGAGGACATTGGTGGCACCTGTAGAGCCAGAACCTTCCTCGCGAATATCAATTCCGAGTTGTTTGCGAGCCACAATATATCCGGTAGGAATCGAACCGAACAAATATCCCGCTATCAACAAAGAAAAATTTATAACAAGCCAGAGAACCATCGCTATCCTTGAGGTAAAACTTGAGACGATAAAAAAACAAACCAATCGAATTGCACCCCGCTAGGACAAGCAAACCGCACCGAGACGATCGCGTTCCCCCCGTAGCGATCGCGCGCCCTAGGTGGTTTGCTGCGCGCGATCGGCCAGAGAGTGCCGCACAGAGCCGTCCCCTCGTCCCGGGCAACTGGCCTGTGTGTGCTACAGAACCGTTGGCACTTCCGGATCCGGCGCGAAAGCCAGCCACAGGGGAAATTGTAGCAGGGATAGATTAACTTCGTTTTCCGTCTCATCAATGACGATTAGCGGCATTTGCTTTTGTTTGAGCAAGCGGTCGGCTTTTTGGGCCACCGCTTCGGGGGCTTCAAACAGAACCACCCCGCGATCGGGACCAAAATCAATGCGAGAAATGCCCAGACAATCTTGCAACCCCCTGCGCCATTCTCCCAGACGTTCCGGAGTATTGGCGAGTAGCAGGGTGCGGAGGCGATCGCCATAAAGGGTTTTGAGCGCGGAAATTGCCGCCGAGGTCACCAAAATATTTTGCAAGCGGCTACCCATCGTCCGGATCGCCCCGCGACCCCCTTGAGTGAAAAACCACTGAGAAAGGCGCTGTGCGTGAACTGGTTCAAACGTCCGACGCAGTTGCCATGCCGGTCCGTAATAATCCGGCATCGTGCGATATTTATCCAACATGCGGCGAATGTGTTTGGCTTGGTCTTGAAACCCGCCTTCGGCAAACTTGGGCATGACCAAGCGATCGCCCCTGCGATCGCCCCTGCGATCGCCCCCGCGAGTCGGTTTAGCCGGGGGTCTTTGCGGTTCCGGTTCTTCCGGTGTCAGCTCCAATTGCTCCACCGCATTCACCAAATCCTGCAAACTGCCGGACAAGTAATCTTTAAATCCCTGCACCCGAATGGCCAAATCTTGGGAGACCCCAGCAAAGGTGGTTCGCATTTCCGAGCGGATCCGCTCCTGACGCCGTTCGAGCTGTTCCACGCTAATTTGCAGGTGATGCTTGCGCTGTTCTAACTCGCTCAAGGCATCTTTCACCAACCGCCCCATCGCTGCTTGGGTATCGGCGAGTTGCCCTTGCATCAAATCAGCCCGAGAGGCTTGCAACTGGGTAATTTCCTCTTGCAACGCGAGTTTTTGATGTTGCAATTGAGCCACTTGTCGTTCCAACGCCGCGACTAATGCTTCTGGGGTTTCGGCATTTTCTTCTGCATCCGATGGCGGGGGCGCATCTGTGGGTTCGCGGGTTTCCGCAGTGGCAGTTCCCACGGCTTCCAGGTCTTCTAACGCTGCTGGCGTGGCGGCATTTTCTTCCGCATCTGAGGGCGGGGGCGCGTCAGTGGGTTTGCTGGTTTCCGCCGACTGGATGTTGAGAGGTGCCGCAGGTTGAGTCTCCTCGGGGGTGGGTTCGGGTTCCGGAGTGTCTGGGGGTGCGCTTTCCGTAGCCGGTTCTGCCCATTCATCCTGGGAGAGTCGCACATCCATCGGTGGCGTGGGTTCAGGAGCCTCAGTGTTGGTGGTGCCAGACTCTGCAGGGTCGCTCTCCGGTGTCGGTTCTGCCCATACATCTTCGGACAGATCCACCGCCGGGGGGGCGGGAACCGCAGAAGGGTCGCCCGCCGTCAGCGAGGACCCCGGAGGATCCTGGCCGATCGCGGTTTCCAGGTCGATGGGGCGATCGCTTTCTCTGGGTTCTGGGGTTTGGGTTTCGTCTGAATTCATGGGCAAGGGATATTAGAGAATGAATCTTCAATGGGCGGACAGGCGGGGAGGGTTCGGCCCCGGGCAGCACCAGTGGTGGGAGTGTCCTAGGAGGCATTGTAGCCGAAGGAGGGACTGAGGGCGAATGGGGGTGGGGAAGTGCAATTGACTCCCCCACCCCCCGGGATTGGTTCAGATTACTGCTTGTAGGGACAGCGTTCTTCTAAGCAGGTTTGCAGCATCTTCGCATCGAACAGAATCGGCAGAAAATGGATGCTTTTGACTTCTTTGAAGTAAAACAAAATGGGCACCGAGGGCCAGAAGATGCGCCAATTTTCCCATTCTTTGTAAGGAAAGCGGCGAATCAAGGTTTCGGTGCGGTAAACGTCGAGAGCGGTGGGGGTAAATTCCAGGCGAATGGTTGCCGTTTGATACATCAGAAATAAGCCAAACAGGGCGATCGGCAAACTGAGCAAGGGTTGAATGGCCAGCAAGGGCACCGCACCGATGAGGAATGCCCAAGGGAGTACGTAACTCGGCGAGAGTTTAACGGTTTGTCGGATTGAGGTGGAAGGGGTAGTGGTCACGGTGATTTTGGGGAAAGCGTTTGTCGGGTGTACTTGTGGATCTGTGGATCTATTTTAGAGGGTGAAGGGCGGCGAGGGATTAGAATACGCCGGTGCCCACGCCTTGAAACATCAGCCAGGAGAGAAAAAAGTTGAAAATGAAGATGGCGAGCAAGGAGGTGACTACGGCGGTGGTGGTGGACTGTCCGACTCCTTTGGCTCCCCCGGTGGTGGTCAAGCCCCAGCTACAGCCAATCACGGCAATCACTCCGCCGAAGCAAATGGCTTTAATCGAGGCGCTGACGAGATCCCAAAAGCCGAGGAGGGTGCGAACGGAGTCGAGAAAGATGGTTTGAGAAATGGTGTACAAGTTGGTGGCAATGACGAGTCCGCCAACCATGCCGGTGAGAAAGGAGAAGAGGGTTAAAATGGGCAGCATCACGCAGCAGGCGAGGACCCGGGGAATGACCAGGTAATCGATGGGATCGGTTTTGAGGATATAGAGGGCGTCGATTTGTTCGGTGACGCGCATGGTGCCGAGTTCCGCAGCAAAGGCGGATCCCACTCGTCCCGCGAGGACTACGGCGGTGAGAACCGGGGCGAGTTCGCGGGATAAGGCGAGGGCTAATACGCCGCCCACGGCGCTTCCGGCCCCGAAGTTGATAAATTCTCGCGCTACTTGAATGGTGAAGACCATGCCGACAAAGGTGGCGGTGACTAAGGCGATAAAGAGGGAGTCTGGCCCGACAAAGGCCATCTGCTCGAAGGTGTTGCGACGGTGGATTTTGCCACTGAGCAGGTGAAACATCACTTGCCCCCCTAGCACGATCGCCGCGAGCAGTCGCTGACTCCATATTGCCAAGCTGGATTTGTGCAAGGGTTTACTCACTCGGGTTTCTATCTCGATTCGGACCGCTGTATTGACCTCGGTGCTTTACAAATTTTAACTAACTTTTTTAATAAAAACTTAATATTTGTGACAGTTCTGACCAATTTAGGCGATCGCGCCTATCGTAGAAATCAACTCGGGTCTTTTTTTTGACTTTGGGTTGCACAGTTACTCCCCCTAAGTTGCTTGATATGAATATTTTGCCTAATTTTCTGCGATCGCTGCTTTTAACCAGTCTCCTCAGTTTTGCCGCACCCAGTCTGCCGATCGGATTTGGTTTGGCGGGATTCTCTTTGCTCGGCCATCTGCCTGGGTTCAGAACTATCGGCCAGTCGGGTGTCAAGCATTTGTTACAATTCTTATCAACCTTTGGCAGCGGTCGCCCCTTGCAAGGGTTGCTCGTCATTGGTCTGACCTGTAGTTTGGTGGGCGCGTTGTTCGACGCCTATGCTTTCTGTCAATATCAAAATCTGGGGGGGGACGAGTAAATCATTTGAACTCGATCGTGTTTTTTGGGGGGGGTAGAGGGTGAACCATATGGAGATATCCGCGCATTCTACCACAGGGAAAGCCTCTCGACCAAATATTCAAATAAAAAATG
>NZ_JAJENT010000516.1:0-248 GCF_035615515.1 Phormidium sp. CCY1219 | reverse complement strand
GCCCAAACGGTGGAAGAGCGACAACAGGAAGCGGAACGATTGTTGGAACTGGGGATTGAGCAGTATGGGCAAAGTCAATTTCGTGAAGCATTACAGTCATGGGAACGGGCGCTGGAAATATATCGGGCGATCGGCGACAAAGCGGGGGAAGGCAACGCCCTCAACAACCTAGGAGAAGTTTACCAGAATCTGGGAGAATACGCCGAAGCAGAGCAATACTTCCTGCAATCGTTAGAGATAGCACGAGA
>NZ_JAJENT010000515.1:0-12977 GCF_035615515.1 Phormidium sp. CCY1219 | reverse complement strand
TTTGAGAAAAGTAGCGGCAAAATTGGGGTTCAATCTCAATGGAGTCAGTAGGGGTGTGGGGAAAAGCGCCTTTAAAACTCCGACTTTGGACTCTTTAAGAATCTCTCGGATTTATCCGTAGGGAGTATCAAGTACCACCGTCACGGGTAGGGTGGGCAAGGGGTTGCCCACCCTACGGGTTCAGGAGGAGCTTTCCTGTTGCTGTTGGGCAAACGATCGCACTTTTGGATCCGGGTCGCGGGCACTGCGATCGCGCAGTAAGGATTGGGTTTCCCGGCGTTCGCCATACTGGCGGGCGATCGCTTCTAGGGCGGTTTGGCGGGGATTGATTGCCCCATCTTCTTGGGGGACAAACGGATCGTGGAGGGCGCGATCGCGCAAGAATTCGAACAGATTGGGTTCGGCTAATTCTCCTTTGCCCAATTCTTGCACCGCCGAGTGGCGGACGAAGGAATCTTCATCCTCACCGGCGCGCCGTTTGAGGATCGCCACCGCCTCGGGGTCGGAAAACCACCCTTTCGCCAGTTCGAGCATCGCCGCCAGTCGCACGGCCCAATTGTCATCGGTGTTGGCGCGGGTTTTCAGGATGGCGAGGGTCTCGGGGTCTTCTTTCCAACTGGTGGCGAGTTCTCGCACGGCGGTGATTCGCACGTCCCAATTTTCATCGCTAGTGGCGCGATTTTTCAGAATGGCGAGGGTGTCGAGGTCTTCAAACCAGCCGGCGGCGAGTTCTTGCAAGGCGGCAATTCGGACATCGGATACTTCGTCGGAGGTAATGCGGGTTTTCAGGATGGCGAGGGTCTCGGGGTCGTCGTACCAGCGGGAGGCGAGCTGTTGCAAGGCGGCGACGCGCACTTGCCAATCGGGGTCTTCCGTGGCGCGGGCTTTCAGCAGGGGGAGGATGTCCAGGTCGGTTTGCCAGCTTCTCGCCAGTTCTTCTACGGCGGCTTCTCGCACGTGGCGATCGCGATCGGTGGCGGCGACGGTTTTCAATACGGGCAGGGTTTTCGGATCTTCAAACCAGCCGGCGGCCAGTTGGAGGGCGGCGATTCTTACTTGCCAATCTTCGTCGGAGACGATGCGGCTGCGAATCCACTCTACTATTTCTGGGTCGTCAAACCAGCCGGTGGCCAGTTGTTGCAAGGCGGCGATTCTCACTTGCCATTTCTCGTCGGCAATGGCGCGATTTCTCAGCCAGTCCAGGATTTCTGGGTCGTCGAACCAGCCGATCGCCAGTTGTTGTAAGGCGGCAGTTCTCACATTGTGGTCTTCGTCGGATTCGGCAGCCGTTCTCACTATGGTGAAGCTTTCGCCGCGATCGCGCCACTGTTGTGCGATAGCTTCGATGGCTGCTTCTCTCACGTCTGGATCGCGATCGGATCGCGCCAGGGTTTGCAGCAGGCTGAAGGTCTCGGGATCGTCCTTCCAGCCTTTGGCCAGTTCCTGCAAGGCGGTTTCGCGCACCAGCCAATAGGGGTCGCCTTGGGCTAAGGCTTTCAGCATCGGTAAGGTGTCCGGATCGCCTTTGGAATAGGTGGCTAATCCTCGCACCGCACTGGTGCGGGTGATTTCTGACCCCTCCTGTTGGGCAAGGCTTTTTAGCCACCCTCGGATATTCGGCGCGTCTTTCCACGATTGGGCTAATTCATCCACCGCTGTCATCCGGATGGTATCGGCTACTTTTGACTGGGATAGTCGTTTCAGCCAGGGTTGGGTTTTTGGGTCTTGTTTCCAGGTTTGCGCGATCGTGCCTACGGCTTTTAGGCGGATTAATATCAGATCGTCTACTTCTTTGTGTTGGGTGAGGGTTTCTAGCCGATCGCGCAGTTTCTCCGCACTTGTGGCGATCGCTTCGCGGTTTTTTAACCCCAACAGGCAATCTGCAGCTAAAAATAAGTTGGCAAAGTTATAGGGTTCTCCGTCTATTTCTATTAAGTGTTCGATGATTTCTCCGGCGATTTCTGCCTCGACCTGGCGGGCAATTTCTACCAGCAAATCGCGCCAGGATTCTTGGAAAAAATGTTGGCCGAATAGTTGTGTTTTTAAGGTGTCGCGGGTTATGCTGTCGGAACGCTCGGGCTGTTCTAAGCGATCGACCAGTTCTTTGGCATCCCGAAAGGCTTTGATTTTATTCCAGTATCCTCGGGCTACATCAGACCAGGAAAATTCCCCGGGTAAGGGGGTTAATTTCCGTTCTCTCCAGGTTTGACCTAGGAGGTTTCCTTCCAGGGGCGGGCTGTCTTTTTTAAAGGCACTCCACAATTGGTTTTTGACCTCGGGCTGTTGTAAAAACTGCTCCAGGGGTTCTGCGTAGTGCTGCACCTCGGTTTCATCCAAGTCTGCATCTTCTAATTCAAGCTGCACGAATTGCAAAAATTCTGTCAGCGCTTTCCCGGCGGCGATCGCCAAGGGGATGCCTTCCGGGGCGACGCGATCGCCCCTTACCCAGGTTTGAGTGTCCTCGGTGACGAATTTTCCCACAACTGGCGCAAACGCAAAGTCTAGACTGTTCGATTCTCCCAACATAAGTTGCGATCTGATAATAATCCTCTGCTAGTTTATCCGAATTTTCCGCCGTTGTCTGTGCCCCCACACCACTCAGGGGGAAAATGTAACTGGGGATACACACCCCAATCCCCAGGGGGTGCAAAACTCTGTGTTCATCCCGCTAGTGGTTTTTAGACCCCCCTCGCGCTTTTGAACCCCTATCCCGCGAACTTCCACAATCGGGCGGGGGCGGGTTTATGCGATCGGATGGTTCATGGCACAAGTTCATCAAAAAAGCCACCCCGACCATCCTATTTTTGCCGCCTCTGTGGGGGCGGGTTTGCTGTCAAATTTTGCCGCTTATCGTAAAGCTTGATAACGCAGCTTTCACTTGGAGAATATCCGAACTGTAATCGCAGCAAAAGCTGGTATTGTAAACAACAAATAGAAACGTCAGGGAGGTATTTTTTGCAACGCGGTTCGTTAACGATTGTGGGTACTGGCATTCAATTGGGGGCATCTCACCTTGTCGGCAAAAGCCAGGGGAAGCTCATCTAATTTAGATGAAAACGTAACAGACAAAACTTAGCAGATATGGTAAATACCATTGACGCGGTGTCATTTCTATAATGCCTAAAAAGCTCAAAAATTAAAATGAGGACAAGTTAATGACGAAAGGATTTGCTTCTCGAAAACCCGACAAAAAGGCTCAATCTCAAGTTTCACCACAACCTTTAACTATCCCAGAACTAAAAACAAATTTGTCCACTTGTTTTGATGATATACCAGACCCGAGAGCGGAGCGAACCAAACTACACTTACTCAAAGATATTCTGGTCATTGCTCTCTTGTCTACTATTAGTGGAGGCAATGGATGGGAGGATATGGAAAATTATGGAATCAGTAAGCTGACTTGGTTAAAAGAATTTTTAAAATTACCTAATGGCATCCCAAGCGATGATACATTTCGGAGAGTTTTTGAGAGACTCAACCCTCAAGGGTTTGAAAAAATATTAACTGATTTTATTCACCACATCCTAGGTTTAGGCTCTCCTAGGACTATTCCGATTGATGGAAAAACCCTCCGAGGTTCTTACGATAGAGAAAAGGGATTGAAAAACCTACACTTAGTCACGGCCTGAGCCAGTGAAAATCGTCTGGTGCTAGGACAAGTCAAAGTTAAAGACCATTCAAATAAAATCACAGCCATTCCAGCTTTGTTAGAAGTAATTGACATAACTGGGGCCAGGTTACGATGGATGCGATAGGCGCTCAACCCGAAATCCTCAGGTTAATTCGTCAAAAAAAGGCTAATTATGTAGTCACTCTAAAGAGAAATCACCCTCAGCTTTATCATCAAGTAAAAAACAGCTTTGAAACCGCAAGAGCCAACCAATTTAATGGATTTAATGTAAGTTATGATGGACGGAAAAGGGGCATCATCAGGTTGAAACCCGAAAAGTATGGGCAGTTCCAATGACTACATGATAAAGATTCTGAGCTCCTTGTGTCAAGCCTAATTGAGATGCTCTTACCCTGGCTTTTTATGGGGTTTGATGAGAAGCGGTGCGTCACCCCCGCAGAAAATTGGCCGATGTGCGCGATCGGCTGGCGGGGGTGACGCACCCTACCCTAGGTCGCCAAACCAAGGACAAAGGACAAATGACTAATGACCAATGACCAAAAAATTTAAAACACCCCTTGACAACCGCCGCCGAAAGGGTTTATGATAATTAATTATTCTCGAAACAGGCTCGCTTGCCCTAGGGTAAGCGCAGGTCAAAATGCGGGCGTAGTTCAGTGGTAGAACGCAAGCTTCCCAAGCTTGATGTCGTGGGTTCGAGTCCCATCGCCCGCTTTCTCGGAACGAGGCAAAATCGGCAATAATTTTGGTTTTTCAATATATTGCAGGTTTTTAATATTTTTTTGGCAATTTAGGCGTTGCGTACAGGCTGGGTTTGATGCAGCGGGTGGGTGAGGCTTTCAATTGGCTGGGTGGTTGAGGCTAGGGGAAAAAAGCGGTGGGGTTTGTTGGGGGTAGAGCCGATCGCGTAGTGGGATGATTTGTTAGCAGAATTGGGGGGTAATTTTTGGCAGTTTTGCACAGAGGAATGGAGGGGATTAGAAACCGAAGGGGAAGAGAATGGAGAGGCAAGCAGAGAAAATAAAATGAACCGGGTGAGAAACGAGGGAGTATTTTGGTTATAATGCGATCGCGTCGCGGGTTAAATTAGCCCGATCGCCAAGGTGACGCGGCCAAATTTGCCCATCTCCGACCTCGAGAGTGGTAAAGGCGGCGGCTTGTTGTAATCCTAAATTGAGTGGCAAACCCAACCCGATGACTATCGTCCTTTCCTTTGCAAAAATTGCCCACTATCGGACCGAACTCGCTAATTATCCCCAAGCGCTCGAAGCCCTCGACGCGATCGAGGATTGTGAAGGAGATATGGAAGATGCGGCCATTGGGCTAGCGATTCAGGCGGGGCAAGAACCGAACACCTCAGAACGGTGGTTAGAAGGGCTAGCAAAGCGCTGTCGCGCCGCATTGTGCAAAGCACAAGTCAGAGAACAGTTAAACCAGGGAAAATTCGATGCGGGCATGGAAGCATTAAGCGAAGCGCGTCTTTGTCCGCCAAAATTAGTCGCCCCGGTGATTATTTTTGTAGTCGAAACCGGCATCGAAGAATTTTGCGAACCCTTGGATTATAAGATTGAATAAACGGTGTCGCAGAAGGGAAAGAAAGGATTGCGGTGCAGATGCAAAAGCGCGTAGGCTCGCAAAGAACGCACCGCACCATTGAGGCAACCCCGCCAAGGGCGGAGCCACCCCAACGGCGATCGGTACGCCGAATCGTCCCTTGAAAACAATCACTGCTGTTCGCCCCCTGCAATTGGTTAATGAAACTATTACTTAGCAATGACGACGGCATTTATGCCCCAGGAATTCTCAGCTTAGCCAGCGCCCTAGCAAAAGCGGGTCATCAAGTTTTTGTGGTTTGTCCCGATCGCGAACGTTCAGCCACCGGACATGGGTTAACCATGCACAGTCCCATCCGCGCCGAAGTGGTAGAGTCCATGTTTCCCGAGGGCATCCGCGCCTGGGCCTGTTCCGGGACCCCTGCTGATTGCGTCAAGCTTGCCTTGTGGGCATTACTCGACACTCCCCCAGACTTGGTAATTGCCGGCATCAATCAAGGGCAGAACTTAGGCACGGACATCCTTTATTCTGGCACTGTTTCCGCCGCAATGGAAGGGTTTATCGAAGGAATTCCCAGCCTTGCTTTCAGTCTTGCCAGCTATGAAATCAAAGACTTTCAACCTGCCGCCAACTTTGCCGTAAAGATGGTAGAGCTGTTGAAAGCCCATCCCTTACCCAAGCCAATGCTGTTCAACGTCAACGTTCCCGGGGTTCCCACCGAAGAGATTGTCGGCGTTGCCCTAACCCGTCAGGGAGTGCGGCGCTACGTGGATATTTTTCAGAAGCGAACCGATCCGCGAGGTAAAACCTATTATTGGTTAGCAGGGGAAGTGCTCGAGGAGGTAGAACAAACCCTCGATCCGCAATTAAACGCAAATATACCTACAGACGTAGAAGCGATTCGCAAAAACTACATTACCCTAACCCCCCTGCACTATAATTTTACTTCTCTCGAAGGTTTAGAAATTTTGCAGGAATGGGAGTTTCCTTCGCAGTAGATCTATCGGAGGACGCAGAGGCAATGGGGGGTCACTCCCCTCACGCAGCCCCGGATTTCTATGAAGAAACGTTAAAGGTAACGAATGGTTAGAACCCGCCTAAATTCGGCTTATTTCTCGATCCCTGATAGTTCAAGGTGCATTGCAGCCTTGTTTTTGTCATTCTCCGATAAATGAGTCTGGGGAACTCGGATTTTCACCCGGAATCAAAGAGCACTAAACTAGAAAATAGGATGTTGTCCAGCCCTGCGGGGCAGTTCTTTCATCTTCCTCATCCCCTAGGGTGATTAAATACACCCGCAATCGAGAACGAATCGCGCCGCAAGGGCGATCGCGCCATGCTAGCGCAGAAACGAGGATGGGTTCCGCCTCCCGAGTCAAGCATCGCAGCGAGGGGAAAGAATCGGCACCAGCCCCCAGCTTTCCACCGCCGGATCCAGCACTGGGAAAACCGAGGAGAATCCAAAAATTAGAGCAAATACACAGGAGTGATGACAACTGTCAGCGCTAAGCTAGGCAAAAAACTCAACGACGCCACTGGTGTTGTGAAATTGAAATGAAGTAAATTACGGTTTAGGGAAAAGCGGGAAAGTCGCATGAACGCTCATATTTTTGATAGTAACTCTGTCACTTGCCCCATATGCAATCGCACCGGACATATCCATCCGGGCGAGATGTTCGGCGGACTTTATACATGCCCACATTGTCAAGCTCGGTTAGTGATCAGTTGGAGCGGTCATTACGTCAGAGACCCCTTCAGTTTGAAACAACTGTCCGTGGCGCGTTTGTTACGGCGTCAGAGTCGCCCCGCCGCTCGGATTTTGCGAGATGTGGGACTGGGAAAACCTCCTTCCCTGTGGGCAATTTTAGCCGGCATTTTGGTAGCGAGCCTGACATTTGCCACCTTAGAAGGATGGACCCCAGAAAACAACCCGGTAGAAGGATTTATCGAAGGAGTCAACGAGGCGATCGAGTCGCCAGAAGACTCTCCGTAGAGAGGATTCATCAGTGCCTCTTCAACCATAAATCGGGGCAAATTAAATATAAAAAAAGCGCCCCCTAGCGCAAGGCTGTGGGGCGATAAGGTTTGAGGATTACTGACGCGAAACCAGTATCCAATCGTCAGTTTCCGTCAGGGTATTTACCGCATTTAAACCTAACCGTTTGAACGTGGATTGCTCTAAAAGTAAATAGGGCTGAGGGTCGTCGATCCAATATTGTTGCAATTGAGAGCGATCGCCGGGAATCACTTGGCGATCGCTATAAAAATTCAGGGACGGGCGATGATAGGGATGCGAGGTGTAAATCCTCGCCCCCGCTGGCGTATATTGGCGCAGCATTTCCGCCACGGGTTTGACCGGATAATCCTCATTCAGTTCCCAAATCCAATGGGGGGAACTGACAAACAAACACACAGAAACATACATTCCCCAAAACAAAATCAAAATAAATTGGCGGTCTTGGCGATCGACTAAAAACGCCGCCACACTTAACGTTAGCGCCACCGCAATTAACATCATCGGGAGATAAACCCCAGCGGTGGGTTCGAGCAGCCCAAAATAAAAACTGGCCAGCCAGCATCCCAGGGACAGCAGACCCAAAATCGCGATCCAAGCGGAGGGATAAAGCGCAGAACGAGTGAAGGGGTCGGAATGTTTTTCCCCTTGCCAAACTTCCGCCAATTTCGCCCCACATGCCAGAGCGATCGCCGGATAGAGGGGCAAAACATACCAGGGCAATTTAGTCCCCATCAGGGAAATCACCGCAAAATACACCCCAGACCAAACCAGCACTAACTTCGCCCAACTCATGGTGCGATTTTCCCAAGCCGATCGCAACCCTTGGGGCAAAAACAGCAACCAAGGCCAAGCATATTTTAATACTTCTAAAACATAATACCACGGCGGACCGGAATTATTTTCCACCGGTGCCCAAAGGCGCTGGAAAGACTGAGCGAAAAAGTGGGAAGCAACAAAGCGATCGCCATAGTGCAGCCATTGCGCCACATACCAGAACACCACCGGCGCGCTACCGAGAAAAAAGCCATTCCACAGATACCAACTGGTGAGCAAGCGCGGGGTATCCCAGGCGATAAAAATCGCCGCGATCGCCACCAGCAACACCCCAATAACCCCTTTGGTCAAGCACATCAATCCGAAACCAATCCCCACCCCCAACGCCCAGCGCAAATCCCGGCGCGATCGCAGCAAACACCACAGGGTCAGCAAGAAAAAACACAATAGCGGTCCATCCAACATCGCCAACCGCCCGTGACGCACCACCGGTAACAGGGTCAGATAAATCAGGGCCGCAAAAATCGCCGGACCGCGCAGGCGAAAAACCTCGCGCCCCACACCATAGAGTAAAGGAACCGATAGCGCCGTCAGCATGGCACCCGGTAAGCGCGTGGTCCACTCATTCACCCCCCCAAACGCATAGGCGATCGCGATCGACAAATGCATCAGGGGCGGTTTATTGAAATACGGTTCGCCCCCTTGGGTGGGATAAAGCCAATTGAAATCGCCGCGATAAATCTCGCGCGCCACTTGAGCGACAATTCCTTCATCCCAGTCGCGCAAGGGCAGATCCCCGAGGTTCATTTGGTAAAGGGCGATCGCCGCCAACAGCAGGATCAGCACCCAAATTTGTTCCAGTCGATGGCGGGTGCGACGAGATTGCTCGTTCGATTCGTACAGGGTAAAAATTTCGCGATACATTATAGGGTTTCTATGGGGTGAACGATGGGGTTTGCAAGGGTCATGCGGTGAAAACCAAGATGCTGCTTTTTCTATGCTTAGGGTTCCCTACTGACAACTATCGTAAATTCCATTGTTAACCTTTGCCGATTGGGTTCGCGCTTTTCCGGTGTTTCGCGGCGATCGCCCCTCCGGATTGGCACATCGGCTGCATTGGGATCCAAGCGCCAACTGGAGGGGCGAGTTTCTTGCATTAAAGGGGCGATCGCCTGGTGAGGGTGACGCTTCCAGATAGTGATTTGTTTGAGTTTTCCACGGTTGCGTTCGCGTACGGGTATCGTAGCGATGCACCGACAAATTCTCGCCCTCGACGAATGGCGCGCCTTGCTGGCTTGTGTTCTGTTGAGAGAGTGTCCTACCGTTTCCCCCTTTTTCCGGTGCGGAAGAGATATTCTTTGAGTGGTGTGGGAATATTTTCCCCGCATCTACCCAATCACTTAATGGAGTTTTCACCCGATGAACATTCCTTTTGTTTTAGATATCGCGATCGGCTTAATTTTCGTGTATCTTATTTTGAGTTTGCTGGCGTCAGAAATTCAGGAACTCATCACCACGGTACTGCAGTGGAGAGCCGAACACTTAAAAAAATCGATTGAAGTGCTGCTAGGGGGCAAAGAAGAATCGAAGCAAACCCGCGAAGCGCGACAACTGGCGAACGAACTGTACAATCATCCGTTGATTAAAGACCTGAATCAAGAGGCGAAAGGGGTTTTAGCGCGCGGGATTCGGCAGGTCGGTCAGACCTTATTCGCCGCTTATCAAAAATTGACCAAAAGCGAAAACACCTTTGGGTCGGAAAAAAGCGGCCCTTCTTACATTCCGCCGGACTTTTTTGCCGTTACCCTGATGGATAAGTTAGGAATTCGCGGATTGTCCCATGTTTTGAGTATCGGGCGCATTGAAGATTTCAAACAAGGGCAATTAAAAGACCTGATTGTTTTGGGTAAAAGTGCAAAATTAAGCGAAAATGAATACCAAATATTCCAGGAAGAGCTGACTGCTTGCGGACAAGCGTTAGACCAATTGGTTCTGGAGTATGCCAAGGAAGAAATTACCTTGTCGATGTTTGTGGACTTGATGGAAGAACGGCTGGTTTTATTTGTGGAAGAGTTAGAAGTAGCCTTGGCGCAAGCCGGTCAACTGCCCGATTCGGCAGCATCTTTGTTAAGGCGAATCCAGGGAATCCGGAAGCAGGTTTACGGAGAAGCGGGCAAACAGGTATTGCTGAAAAACTTAAAGCCGCGCCCCAGCGATGTGGTGGACAGTATTTCCAGCTATCGCGAAGTGTATGGGGAATTGCAAAAGATATTTGAGGATAAAGATAGTCCGGTTTATCAGCAAATTGAAGCGACGTTTAAAGAGTTGGAAAAGGCAAAAGAATTGTTGCCCGATTCCCTAAAAGAAAGTTTGTCGGTGTTGGCGAAACGCGCTCAAAGTAAAAGCGATGGGGTGGGGGATGAAATTAATAGCTTTCAGCAAGAAATTGAAACCTGGTTTAATGGGTCGATGGAACGCGCTTCAGGGGTTTATCGGCGCAATGCCCGAGGGGTGGCGATTTTAGTGGGATTTTTGGTGGCGATTTCTGCCAATTCCGATACGTTACATATTATCAATAGTTTGTCGAAAGACCCGATTGTTCGAGGAACTGTCACCATGAATGCCGAATCACTGGTGCGACAAAATCCCACCATCGCCGCGCAAGAGTTAGAGCAGGTGAAAACGCAAGTCAAACAATCGTTAGAAGATGTTTCCCTTCCGATTGGTTGGAATCAAGCGAACTTGCGACAGCAGGCGATCGCGCAGAAAGGATGGGGAATTCCTTATTTGAAGCGAATTGTCGGGTGGTTGATTAGTGGGATTGCCATCTCGATGGGGGCATCGTTTTGGTTTGATTTACTTAGTAAAGTGGTGAACGTTCGCAATGTGGGGAAAGGATCTTATTCGCGCCTGGATGAACCCCCGAATCGTCGAGTTTAAGGCGAACATTTAGGGAAAAATTGGGCGATCGCTCTCAGATGCGAGGACAAGGACGGGAAGGATAAATGATGAAGCGTCTAGAATTGAGATTTAGATGCCCTATCGGTTATGCTTCACCAGGGACGTGATTCTCCTGACCCTTTGTCCGCGCGATCGCCTCTGCGCCCGCGCCTGTTGCAAATTTTTGATTTCTCGATACAGTGGAAAGAGACTCGGCAATATGCCGGGTCTGTTCTGCTGTTATGTTATTTCTGGGGGAATTCCGGAATATTATCAGCGCCACGCAACTCAGAATCGGCAAATCGTTCAGGCGTAAGCCCGCTTGCGGTACGGTTCAAACCTTTTTCCCTACTCGATGCGGCGATCGCGCCCCTACCCACCGCCCATTCCCTCAGAGGCGATCGGGCATTAAACTCCCGAGATAAACTTACACCGAGGCAGATAAAATGTCCATAGAGTTACCCATTCCCTGACCATTTTTTTTTGAGTCCGGGCATTAATTTAGCTATAATTTATTCAAGATTAGGGGGAAAACATGTCTGATTTAGTCAAACAACTCGAACAGCGCAATGCAGAACTCGAACAAAAAGTTGTCGAACTGACCCAAAATCTCGAAAGTAAAGAGGAGCAACTGCAAGACAGCTTAAGCGAATTGCACCGACTGAAAAATCACATGGTGCAAATGGAAAAAATGACCATGCTGGGTCAAATGATATCCGGGATTTCCCACGAAATTAATAATCCCATTAACTTCATTTACGGCAATTTACCCTATGTGGACGAGCATGTAGAAGACTTGTGTAGCGTTATCGAAGCGTTCCAAGATGCTTATCCCAATCCTGAGGAATCCGTAGAAGATACCATCGAGGAAGTAGAACTCGATTACATCTTGGAAGATTTGCCTCGGATTATGGGGTCGATGAAAGTCGGCGCAGAACGGATTCGCGATTTGGTTCTCACCCTGCGACATTTCTATCGTCTGGACGAACCAGATATGAAAGAGGCATCCTTAGAAGAAGGTCTCGAAAATACCTTGGTATTACTCAATAACCGCACCAAACAAAATGTTGAAGTAGAGCGGGAATTTGCCGGGATTCCCAAAGTGGAGTGCTACATCAATCAGCTCAATCAGGTGTTTATGAATCTGCTCAATAATGCGATTGATGCCCTGCTCGAAAAAGCCGAAAATTCCTCGGAAAAAAGAGGTGAGAAAAATAAAATCACCGTGAAAACGGAAAAAGTGGATGACAATGCGATCGCCATTTACATTTCCGACAATGGCCCGGGCATTGACCCCGAAATCCAATCCCGCATTTTTGAACCGTTTTTTACCACCAAACCGATGGGTGTAGGCACGGGTTTGGGATTATCCATTTCCCATAAAATTATCACCGAAACCCATCACGGTGAAATGACCTTTTCCTCTACCCCCGGTGAAGGCAGCACCTTTACGGTTAAATTGCCCCTTTCCCAACCCAAAGACGCTCAAAATTCCGGTTCCCAAGGCTCGCAATCCAAACAATCTGCCGTGGTTTAGTCGATTTCAATTCAATGGCTTTTCCAAGGTTATTTTGTCAATAGAGGGCAATTTTTTATCTGCTAGCACCAACTTATTAAGTAGATTTATCCTGCATAAACTTAAACCAACACGGCTACAAATTGTGGGAAAAATCTCTGGTTTTTAGGACACGGCATTGCCGTGTCCTGATTTTTTATTGCCATGAGTAGGAGTGGGGGAAATGGGAGAAAAAGTCCCCCTTTGTCAAGATTCCGATAGACAGAGTAATTCTACTCATCTAAAGTGGGGGCGCTTTATTGCCATGAGTTAGGAGTGGAGGAAATGGGAGAAAAATCTCCCTTTGTCAAAATTCCTATAGACAGAGTAATTCTACTCATGGGAGGTTGGGGGCGCTGCTAATGTAAAGATTTGTGTTTGGGGACTAGACAAATTCGCCAAACACTGCTATATATTGAAACACAACCGTATCGCAATGGTTCATTTCAATGATACTAGTAGGATCTACTCAAGCAGCACAAATACTCGGGATTTCCGGTTCTTAT
>NZ_JAJENT010000514.1:0-215 GCF_035615515.1 Phormidium sp. CCY1219 | reverse complement strand
ATAGCACCCCTTGCTCATTTAATGCCGCCGAATCTTAAAAAAAATATGAAGTTTCCCTGTCCCTGGGGGTGGGTGGCACCGGGGCGCGACTTCCCTATCGGTCTTTCCGATTCTCGGACCTTACGCACCCAACAGGTGTAATTGTGGGGTGGAAAATTGGTGGCCTAACTGATTGATTGACAAATCCGGGAAATTGGCATAAAGTGGAATTAAGG
>NZ_JAJENT010000513.1:0-251 GCF_035615515.1 Phormidium sp. CCY1219 | reverse complement strand
ATAGCACCCCTTGCTCATTTAATGCCGCCGAATCTTAAAAAAAATATGAAGTTTCCCTGTCCCTGGGGGTGGGTGGCTCCGGGGCGCGACTTCCCTATCGGTCTTTCCGATTCTCGGACCTTACGCACCAAACTCACGGGTAGGGTGGGCAACTCGTTGCCCACCCTACGGGTCTAATTGTGGGGTGGAAAATTGGTGGCCTAACTGATTGATTGACAAATCCGGGAAATTGGCATAAAGTGGAATTAAGG
>NZ_JAJENT010000512.1:0-6377 GCF_035615515.1 Phormidium sp. CCY1219 | reverse complement strand
GGGGCTATTGAGGTTTTATCCCCCCAACCCCCCTTGGGAAGGGGGGCTAAAGAGGTTTTATCCCCCCAACCCCCCTTTGGAAGGGGGGCTCAAGAGGTTTTATCCCCCCAACCCCCCTTGGGAAGGGGGGCTATTGAGGAATATCTCTGTCGGGGATGCGATCGCCTAACTCCCGCCACCTCCGTCTTAATCCCAGAAATGCTAAAACTTTTTCAACGATACTGGCGAGTTTGGATGGATAGCGGCGGATGCCAGAGCGAGATTCCAATGAAAAATAGCAGGGGCAATTCCCCCGCAATTTTAGACATTGCGGCACTTGCGGCACAGTCCCTCCTGCCAAATAATTTTCCTCCGGGGCTTTTCTCTCACCGTCCACTGCCCCCTATGAGTGGAGTACAACAAAAATTATTCCTCTGGCTCCCCCCTTTCATGTCCCCCCCTTTCATGTCCCTCCCCTTTCATGTCCCCCCCCTTTCAAAGGGGGGGCTAGGGGGGGATAAGAGCTAGGGGCGAACCGTACAACTCCCATTTCCAGAAAAAATTCACAAACGGGGCAGTGAAAACGTCTTATTTATAGAGGCGCAATTTTTCCCCCTTTGTTATGCCCGCGCCAGTGAAAAAATCTCTGGCTGGAAAAATTCACAAACGGGGCAGGTAAAACGTCTTATTTATAGAGGCGCGATTTCTTCCCCGAAGATCGCTCCCTCCCAATCGACTATTCATTTAATTTCCAAAAAAGAGAGGAATTAATCATGTCTGACTCAACGAATCAACCGGACAAAATCACCATCGAAAACGAAGGGGAACCGGAGGCAAAACTTCCCTACTCGCCACCCAAACTGTACCAGCATGGGAAAATCAATGAAGTAACTTTTACCACGATTGTTGCAACTGGCTTTGACGGATTTCCAAATTTCACTGATTTTTCCCTGCATGTATTATGGTATTTACCCTTTGGATTTTTGGGTGCGTTAACGTTTTGTTAATCGAGGACGTAGGGAAACAATGCCTCTAACTCGAAAAATAAAGATTGACTTCGAGGTATAGCCAAATCTATACGCCAAAGATAACTCTATGATTCTGCGATTTACATCTTTATGGCGGCAGATTTCGATAATCGTCTTAAGTATATAGACGATATAAACGACGAAAGTTACAAACTACAACTCTCTATAGAGTTTGAACATATAACCGTTCCATGAGGACGTATGAGTTTTTTCTCAGTAATTACGAAGGTTGCCAAAATTGGGGGAGCCATTATGACTAAGATCGGTGAAATGGAGTCACTTAACAATCCTGACAATAAACCTCCCAATGTAAAATTTGGGGATGTGACGTGGATATATGACCGGGAAAAGGGTTCCACTCACGCGGCCAACTTCGATAGTGGTGAATCAGTCATTTCTTATTCTTTGACTAGCAATGATGGTGTCCTGAGTACCATGATTCAGCCTATAGAGTATGGACAAACTTATGATGCCACTTCCGATCTCAAGGATTTTGGTAGTGGAGAAATGAGCATTGTCCCCGGTCAAGAAGACAGCGAAGCTTTGGGAAACCCTCCCACCCGTAAACTTCTATCTTACGTTGGTACGTTGTTTATTGGAAAAGTTGCTTTAACTCGCAGTATTTCCTTTGAAAAGACCAACAATGGTTTTAAGATAGACAGCCAGTCTATTTTAGATGAAGTTTCCATAAACTACAAGGACAAAGAAGGCAACGACTTTACGCTGAATGGTAAAGCCAATCAGAAAACAAGCGATAGCAACGACAATAGTTATGTCGCTGAAATTCCTTTTCCAAATGGCAGTAGCCATGAACTCCCTTTGAGTAACTTGAGTATCAGTATTACCATGCCCACTCCGGCTTTCATGGAAATGACTCGGGAACACCGCTGGCGGCTTAAAAGTGTAGAGGAAGTCCCCCTCCTCCAAAGCTTTTTACCTTCCAATTCATCGAACTAATCGAAGAGAGCGGTAGGGTGTGTTAAGCGCTGTTCAATTATTTGACATTAACCTAAATGTTAAAATTCAGCGCCGTAACGCACCACCTAATGACATAAGCGGTAGGGTGCGTCTTTGCGCTGTGCAATTATTTGACATTAACCTAAATGTTAAAATTCAGCGCCGTAACGCACCTAACAACTTAAGTCTAAGGTGGGCAAAATTATGTAATCCCGAAAAATTCCGGCTTCGGATATCATTTGCCCACCCTACTAATGATGAACTATATTTGAACCGAAAGCGATCCTCTGTCCCCCCCCGGACAACTTGCGTATTTATTCCTCTGTCTCCCCCCTTTCAAAGGGGGGTTAGGGGGGGATTACCAATGTCTCCCCCCTTTCAAAGGGGGGTTAGGGGGGGATTACCAAAGGGGGGGATAAAAAAGGGGGTTAGAGGGGATAAGGGGCCGGGGGGATCGAAACCACAGAGACACAGAGGACACAAAGAGAGATTCTGTCGGTCGAGAATGTCCTAACTATCTATTGCAGTGCAATAGTAAAATTATTTAATAATTTAAAGCAAATTTTAATTCAACCTTGAACCAAATGTTTTTCTATCAAATTTACGGCATTACCCTAAGCAGCAACCGGCAACTGCCCGGTCTAATAGCCATCTCGCCCGCCCCAACAGATATCGAATTTGAATTAACAGAAACCGGCCCGGTTGTATCGCCCCAACCTGCTACTGGCTGGCAAATAAACAGAGAGCAAAAAACCGACGGTACTTACGAACTTTCCTATGGCGGCAACGGAATGGTCGAGTTCCAAATTTCCCCCTCGCGCCAAAAAATTTCTGCCCGAACCAACTTGCCATTACCAGAAGTCACCGCCATCTTACTCGGTGCAGTATTGGGTTCTGCGTTGCGCTTGCGGGGGACAGTTTGCCTGCATTCCAGTGCGATCGCCGTGGGAACCCCTGGCTCCCCCCGGACAACAAAAAATTATGACCCTGGCTCCCCCCTTTCAAAGGGGGGCGGGGGGGGGGATAAAGGGGGGCGGGGGGGGATAAAGGGGGGCGGGGGGGGGATAAAAAAAAGGGGAGGAACCCAGGCGATCGCCTTAATCGGCGCTAAAGGGGCGGGAAAATCCACCACTGCCGCCGCTTTTGCCAAACGCGGATGTCCCATTCTGGCCGACGATGTAGCAGTCCTCACCGAGAAGGACAACTCATTTCTCGTTCAACCCGGATATCCCCGTCTGCGCTTGTGGCCGAATGCCGTTAACGCCGTCTACGGGTCAGAGGTCGGTTTATCCAGGGTGATGAGGCAAATCGATAAACGCTATGTGGAGTTGGATGCGGAGAATGCTGCCGTCCAGTGGCGGTTTCAGGCGCAACCGGCAAGTCTTGCGGCTGTTTATATCTTAGAACCGCGCCAATTAGAGTTAGCAACTCCGGCGATCGCGCCAATTCCCAGTAAAATTGGTTTGATGATGTTACTAGAGCATTGCTATCCCTACTTTTTAACCTTAGACCGCGATAGACAATACCGAGAATTTATTTTTTTGGGACGTTTGGCAGCTACGGTCCCCCTGCGAAAAGTCGATCGCCCCGATGAACTGACGAAACTGCCGCAAATTTGCGATGCTATTCTTGACGATATTAAAAGTTTTTAGTTCATTAAAAATTTTTAATTACAAATTAATCGCTTTCAAGTTGCATTTTTTTAATTTTATTGGTAATGTTTGGCTTGCATGGCAAACAATCGCGCGTAAGTCCCACCGAGACTTAACAATTCTTCGTGAGAACCACTTTCTACAATCCTACCTTTTTCTAAGACAAAAATGCGATCGACCATCTTTACCGTTGACAGACGATGGCTAATCAAAATTGCCGTTTTGCCTTGAATCAGTTGGCGAAATTGCTCGAAAACTTCCGATTCCGATCGCGCATCTAAAGCACTTGTGGGTTCGTCGAGAACCAGAATTTGAGCCGATCGCAAAAAAGCCCGGGCGATCGCTACTTTTTGCCACTCCCCCACGCTCAATTCTTCCCCTTCGTCAAATTGCGTGCCTAACGTCGTCTCGTAGCCTTTTGGAAGTTTAGCGATCGCTTTATCTACCCCGGCTTTTTGCGCCGCTTTGATAATATCTTCTTCCTCACTCAAATTCCCAATATTTCCAAACCCAATATTCTCCCTCACCGTCAAATTGTAACGCACGTAATCTTGAAACACCACACTAATTTCCCGTCGCCACTCTGTCGCATTCAATTCCCGCAAATCAATCCCATCAATTGTAACTCGTCCGCCCGTCGGATCGTAAAGCCGACATAATAATTTAATTAACGTGGTTTTACCCGCTCCATTTTCTCCCACCAACGCCACGGTTTCTCCCGCCGGAATCGTTAAATTAATCTCTTCCAGTAAGGGACGACTGCTATGAGGATAGTGAAAAGAAACTCTTTCAAATGTCACCCCCACTGCAAACGGGTTGGGAACGGGATGAGGATGGGAAGGGGTGGAAACTGTGGGTTTTAAGTCCAGAAATTGGTATAAATGAGAGAGAAATAAACTATTTTCATACAAACTGGCAAGACTGGAAAGCAGTTCTCGCAAACAAATTTGACCCCGTTGAAATCCCTGATAGTACATTACCAGTCCCCCTAATGTAATTTCATCCATCAGGGTTTGATAGGCAATAAAACCGCAAGCGGCAAAAACGGCAAGAGTGCTGCTGGATTGAGTGATTAATTCCGCCTGCGATCGCCATTTAGCCAGCGCCAATTTTTCCTGACGAATCGAGTCGCGCAGGTGGCGATAGCGCTGGCGAAATCCCGCCCCCAAATCGAACAATCGCACTTCTTTGGCATAGGAATCATGGACGAGCATCAAATGAAAATAGTAAGCGATGCGCTCTTTGAGCGTCCAACCCCGTTGCTGACGATAGAGCTTGCCGGTATGGTTTAACCGGACGAATAAACCGGGAAGTGCTGCGGCTAACAAGACTGCAGCGATCGCCCAATGGAGGGAAATTAATAGAGCTGCGATCGCCATCAGAGAAATGCCATTTTGCGCCAACTGCACCAAACTATTCAGGATGCGCTGAGGGCGATAAACCGCTTCTTGTTGGGCGCGATGCAAAGCATTATAAAACTGGGCATTTTCGTAATATTCCAAATCGAGTTCGATAGATTTAGCGTGCAAAATGTCATGGACAAAATCCGTAACAATTTGGGAGTGCGCCTCGCTTGCATATCCGGATAAAGAGCGCAGACAATCAGCAATCAGAGCGGTGAATCCGGCGAGAATCACCAGCAGCAGCACCTCGGAAAAGGCAGCAGAACCCGCGCCAATACCTACGGTGACGGCATCGACGATCCGTTTCATTAAATAGAGGGAAACTATGGGCAAAACGCCTTGCACCAGCAAGAGAATCGTCGTGACAGCGCTCCACAGGGGAGTGCTTTGCCAGACTAAACAAATGGCTCTTTTCAGGTTTTCCAAGAGTTGCTTATTTTTGAGCTTGGTTTTCAAAGTTCGTAATGATTTTAGGGGCGATATTGACATAGAGAGCGATCGCACTTTTGGCAATCCGGTCAAGTTAGGAACCCTTCCCCTTTTCTGATTCCTCTTCTCCCAAGAACCAATTGACAATCGTCAACCGCTCTCCCGCTGTCACGGGCTTGACTTCATGCACTATAGCGCTGTCAAAAGCGATTAACAAGCCCGGTTGCCCATTGAGCGACAAACCCAACCGAGCGGCTTTCTCATCTTTTAATAAACCATAAAACATTAATGCCCCGCCCTCATAGGTGTCGATATTGGCAGAATCGCAATCTCCAGTCTGTCCTTCACCGTTGACAAAAATTATCGTAGAGACTCGTCGCCTTTGGTTCACATATTGGTAATCCTTCCCAAAATCCCGATCCTTGTGGGGGAGATAAAAGCCACCTTCTCGGTAGAACAAAAAGTTCGGGCCTTGACAAGCGTCCAATTTCACCTTAAAATTTTTTTCCAATTGGGGCTTAATCGCTCCGAGTTTCTGGCCTACGGTTTCAACGATGGATGGGGACAATTTGGTTTGCTCAACCTTGCGAATGGTTTCATCCACTACAAATTTTCCTTCGCTCAGGTGGATTTCGCCCGGTCGAAATTTCTTGGCTTGACGAATTTCCGCTAAAATTTGCTGGCAAAGCTGGCGATCGAGGAAGTCTCGCATGACGAAGACCCCCAAACGCTCGAATAGGGTTAATTGGTCTAGCATGGAATTTTTTAGGTTAACTTAAGCATCTTATTGATTTTATGAGCGGTTTTGTTGGGATTGTCAACGGCGACGGTCAACCCATTGACCCCACCCTGTTACAGATACATTTAACCCGGAAAAATCTAGCAATTGCTGGAAGTTTCTGAGTATGGCACAATCTGGAATGAAATTA
>NZ_JAJENT010000511.1:0-518 GCF_035615515.1 Phormidium sp. CCY1219 | reverse complement strand
ACTCCAGTATTTGAGATTGCCGTCATATGGACTGGCCTCACCTTTGACTTTAACGTGTCTGACAATTGGAGTCTCGGAGTGGTATCGCAATTTGATGGGGTTTGATTCCGCTCGTGTTGCAAATGTCCATTGCCGATTCCCTATTGTTTGCCAGTATTTCTTGGCTACCCATTCTTTACTTTTGTTGGAGTGTCTTCGGTATCCCCATCTGGTTAGCTTCCAATATAACGAGCTATCCATTTGATAGAAAACTTCCTTGGACACTACTGTTGAGTAGTAGTTGCTCCACCCTCTGATGACCGGGTTGAGGTGTCTTATTAGCCCCTCTTGCGGTGCTGCGCTGTGGGAGTCTACTATCTCTTTTAGTTTCTTGTAGTGGGTCTTGATGGCTTGATTGCTGGGTTTGATTATAGTTTTGAAGCCTAAGGGGTCCCCGTGGGCATTCCTTCTGGTTTTGTATTTTCCAACTATGTATTGTCGGATATTAAAACCGAGAAAGTCAAACCCTGGATTATCCC
>NZ_JAJENT010000510.1:0-206 GCF_035615515.1 Phormidium sp. CCY1219 | reverse complement strand
CCCTTGGACTGATTGCACGGATGGCAGGCTAAAGTCAGGTTTGAGACACGATCGCTACCTCCTTTCGATTGCGGATGGATGTGTTCTACCTCTAAGGGTGTATTTTCAGCGCAATAAGCGCATTTACGGCCCCACTTTTCGAGCAAATACTCCCGTACTTCGTACCCAAAGAGTTCGCCTTGTTGGTATTCAACACCCGATACTTC
>NZ_JAJENT010000509.1:0-31693 GCF_035615515.1 Phormidium sp. CCY1219 | reverse complement strand
CATGAAGAGACAAAATGAAAGATAGTGAAAGTCGTGCATTTGTTACGTTTTATTCAGATAACAATATTTCTCCTGTATCGCAGGACATTGCTAATTTAGAGAAGCATTTTCAAAGAAGAGAGTCATTATTTAGAAGTATAGGTATTTTGCCTGGCTTTGTTTATCAAACCAATATTATTGAGTTTGGTCCTGGCTCTGGACATAATGCTGTATATACTGCTTCTCTAAAACCCAGCAAATATTACTTAGTGGATGGAAATACAGTCGGTTTAGAGCAGACAGAAAAAATCTTGACAGAAGCCAAGTGTCAAAATTTTAAAGTGATAAAATCCTTGTTTGAAGATTATAATTCACCAGAAAAATTTGATATTGTTTGGGCTGAAGGATGTCTGCCCCATCAATCTCATCCAACTTTAACACTCAAGCATTTATCGAAATTTACAAAATTATCTGGTATTTTTGTTTGTACTACTATTAACTCAATATCTTACTTATCCGAAACCATCAGGCGCTTACTGTTTAATATATTACTCCCTAACGGCAATGCCTCCCTAAATGATGCACTAAATATCCTCCGACCACGCCTTTCTTCCCACTTACTTAACCTTAAAGGGATGAGTCGCCTCGCAGATGATTGGATCGTAGATAATATTATTCAACCTTTACAAGATAGAAAACTTCTCAGTGTACCAGAAGTTATTACAGCACTTTCTAGCAGTTTCGATGTTTATGCTTCATCCCCTCGGTTTATTACTGACTGGCGATGGTACAAAGAAATTGTGGGTCGGGATAGAGGCTTCAATGACAATGCTCTCGCTTGCTACTACAAAAATAATCTTAACCTGATTGACTATCGTTATGTTTTTGATGCTCATTCCACAAGCTTTGGTAAAGATTTAGAAATAACCTGTTCTAACAGTTGGGAATTAATGACCCAAATTCAACAGGGAGATAGCAGCAAGTGGCAGGCTATGTTTGACCTTCTTACAGAAATTGCGTCAATAGTTGAGCCGATTACTCCCAACACTGCCTTAGCTATTGTTGAGGCCTCGGACTGGCTACAGGACGGTGCGCCTTTGGAACGAGAGCTACAACATTTTCCCCAGTGGTGGGGTCGAGGTCAGCAGTACCTAAGTCTCATCCGCAAGCCTGGTTAATTTATGAAGCCCTTAAGCAAACAGCTCTATGAAATACGCTCTGGTGGCTGGCCTGTCGTCCGAAGAAAGCTAAAAAGCTTATTTTCTCTACTTTCCAGATATTCCCCGAAAACCTTACTCCTGCTAATCCTCCAAGCTCCTTGGGCTGTCCCCGGAGTTCTTATCATCCGTTGCATTAGTCCTTGGCGCACTATTCGCTTAGGGACTCTCCGCAGCGAACGAATTGGTCATTTTGCCGCCGATGCAGGTCAGCAGTGGGCAATGCGACAGCAGCAATCTCAGCAGTATCTAGATTTGTACTGGATACAGGAGCCGACTTGCAACGAATTTTGGGCAAAGATGGTAAAACGCAACTTTCAGGTCTATGCCTGGGTTCGTCCCCTAGACATCTGGAATCGCATACTTCCTGGGGGATCGCTTCACTACCGCCCAACCAGCACAACCGCCTCCCGGGATATTCACGGTTGCCTAGAAAAAACTCAAGCTAAACTGCCATTTTTACCTGAAGAAGATGACCAAGCTAAAGCTTGGTTACGTCGTCAAGGATGGCAAGATGGAGAACCTTTTGTCTGCCTCTTGGTTCGAGACAGCGCCTATTTGGATGAAAATCATCTACACAAAGGGTTTGATTGGAACTATCACAACTACCGCGACTCAGATATTGCCACGTATGTCCCTGCCGCCGAGTGGTTAGCCTCGCAAGGAGTGTGGGTATTTCGCATGGGTCAAATTATGGCGAAACCTATACTCAGTAGTCATCCCCGCATCATTGACTATGCTTTTCACTCTGAAAAAAGTGATTTCTTAGATATTTGGTTGTTTGCTCACTGCGATTTATGTATTTCCACAGGAAGCGGACCAGATATGGTCAGTGATGTTTATCGTCGTCCCCTTTTGTTCCTAAACTATACTCCATTAAGAAACCTTTTTTCCTGGAGCAATGCCATGCACTTACCTAAAAAACTCGTGTGGCAAGCATCGGGCATCCCATTGACTTGGCGAGAACACCTCGATCGCAGCTACGGCATGACAGATGACTATGCTAAAGTTGGCATCAGGATTATCGATCTGACATCTGAAGAGATTCTGTTAGCTGTGCAAGAGCGGTGGCAGCGGATTCAGGGAACTTGGGTAGATACTCCAACAGATATTGAGCAACACGATCGCTTTTGGAACATTCTTCAATCTCATCCCGACTACAATCAATATCATGGTTGGATTCATCCTGAATCTAGAGTTGGTACAACTTGGCTTCGTGCTATGGGAGATAGTTTTTTACAATAAAACAGCCATAACACCAGATTATTCTTGTTTATCCCCTTAATGATTAAGAACCCAAAACTTTTAAGCCGTACTGTTTTTGTATCCGGGAATTTTAACGTACTCCATCCTGGACATTTAAGATTATTGCGCTTTGCTAAAGAATGTGGCGATCGCCTAATTGTAGCAGTACAGAGCGATCGCATTGCTGCCAATGGGGCCCATATCCCCGAACAACTACGCCTCGAAGGAGTCAAAACCAACAGTTGGGTTGACCAAGCCTTTATTATTGATGAACCCGTCACAGAAGTTATCGATCGATTACGCCCAGATATCGTCGTCAAAGGGAAAGAACATGAAATCCGCTTTAATCCTGAGCTGACTATCTTAGAACAATATGGGGGACGACTACTATTTAGCTCTGGAGAAACAACTTTTTCTTCCGTAGACTTGCTGCGAAAAGAGTTTACCGAAACTAACTTACAATCAATCCTCATCCCCTACGACTTTTTAGATCGCCATAGTATTACTCAATCCAAATTGGCAAACTTGGTGCAGCAGTTTTCTTTCCTCAAAGTCTGCGTTGTTGGCGACCTAATTATTGACGAGTACATTACCTGCCAACCTTTGGGAATGTCCCAGGAAGATCCCACTATTGTCGTTACCCCAATAGACTCCACTCGCTTTGTCGGTGGGGCGGGTATAGTAGCGGCTCATGCTGCTGGTCTGGGAGCCGAAGTCCAGTTTTTCTCCGTTACTGGGGTCGATGCTGCTCAAGAATTTGCCAGAGAGGTTTTGGATGCCGCTCGGGTCAAGACTAACCTTTTGATTGATGAAAGTCGCCCCACTACCCTAAAACAGCGGTATCGCAGCAAAGGCAAAACTCTCCTGCGGGTCAGCCACTTGCACCAGAGGGCTATTGACGCCAAATTGCAAACTCAACTGTTAGATCGCTTGGCAGCGGCACTTGCCACGGCAGACCTGCTGGTTTTTTCCGATTTCAACTATGGTTGTTTGCCCCAACCCGTGGTCGATCGGATTGCGGCGTTGGCCAAAGAACAAGGGGTAATGATGGCGGCTGATAGCCAATGTTCCTCTCAGGTCGGTGATATTAGTCGCTTTCAAGGAATGGATTTGATTACCCCTACCGAACGGGAGGCTCGCATTAGCACCCGAAACCACGAAGATGGCCTAGTAGTATTAGCGGAGCAATTGCGACAACAGGCAAAAACTCAAAACATTCTGCTAAAGTTGGGGGAAGAAGGATTACTGATTCATGCTGACAATGACATAGACCAGACCTGGCTGACCGATCGCGTCAAAACCCTTAATTCCAACCCGAAAGATGTCGCAGGTGCTGGGGATTCTTTGCTCATCTCTAGCGCCCTTACCCTAGCCAGTGGCGGTTCCATCTGGGAAGCGGCAGTTATCGGCTCTTTAGCCGCCGCAATTCAGGTAGGGCGAGTCGGCAACACTCCCGTTCAGCGAGATGAATTGATGCAGGAGTTAACCTAATGAAGGCCATATTACTAGCAGGGGGCTACGGCACCCGACTCCGGCCATTAACAAATACCATTCCCAAATGCTTAGTGCCTATCAAAAGTAAGCCCTTACTGGAGATTTGGCTGGAACGACTTACCGAGGCTGGAATTGGTCCGCTACTGATCAATACTCACTATTTAGCTGACCAGGTTAATGACTTTATTGATCGGAGTCCTTACCAAGACCAAGTTACTTTGGTTCATGAGCCAGCCCTCCTAGGGACAGCAGGGACGCTCATGGCTAATCTAGATTTTTTTCAAGGGGAAGACGGGTTAATTATCCATGCCGACAACTACTGTTTAGCTGACTTCACCTCTTTTGTCGCAGCTCACCGCCAACGTCCTCCAGAATGTCTCTTAACCCTGATGACCTTTCGCACTGACACTCCTTCTACCTGTGGCATTGTGGAACTCAATTCTCAGAATATTGTTGTTGGCTTTCACGAAAAAGTTGCTAACCCTCCTGGTAACTTAGCCAGTGGAGCAATTTGTATTTTATCTAATAAATTTTTGGAATGGATAAAAGATAATAAAGAAAATTTTTACGACTTTAGTAAAGAAGTTTTACCCTTGTTTGTGAATAAAGTTTATGCTTGGGAAACAAAGAATATATTTATCGATATAGGATCGAGAGAAGCCTATCAAAAAGCCAATGCTATTCCTATTTAACATTGAATTATGTTTAATTTACCAATCAGACTGAAGAATGCTAATTCACTACCTCTGCGAATGGTTCGGCAAGTTGACAAACACAGTAATTATAATCCCCCATTATCGTGCTATTGGCAGTGCCTTTGAAGAAATATATTTTGGCTTATTAAAAGCTAAAAGAGAAAATAAAAAGCTAGCTATTCTTTTACCTTATCAAATACCTTGGCCTCTGAGCCTAACTATTTTATCTAAGAATCTATTTGAGTTAGAATCAGAAATTATTGCATTTCCACAATCGTCTATTAAAGCACAGTTAGGAGGATTGGCTATAACGGCTTATTTCGGTCTGCTTCGTGCTTTTAATCTCCCGCGTCTGGTGGCATTCAAAATTGTTTATAAACTTGGCTTGATTGAAAGTTTTGCTTTTTTAAAAAATGTTCATCAATTTGGCGAACCAATGGCTGGATACCATATTCTATGGCAGCCCAAAATAAATAGCGAATTTTCCGAAGATATAGTTAAAGATTATAATTGGCCAGAGCAGATAAGGAATTCTCCAACAGTAAAGCTATCGGATGAAAGAAAAAAGCTAGCTGAAGAACAAAGAATTTTGCTAGGTCTTCCGAAAGATGCTCGTTTTTTCTGTTTGCACGTTAGAGAATCTGGATACTGGCAAGATCCTGAAGAATTCGCGGGTAGTGATAAATATGTAGTGATGTTCAAATTAAGTTAATTTAAATAAAAGCTAATGTATCAAGTTTTTTCTAATATTTTTATCCATAAACAATCAGGTAAATTTATAAAATTCATTAGTTTTACTAATTGCTTAAGTGATATAAATGACAAAATTTAAGCGATAATTAAGGGAGAATAAAGTGAAAAATATAAGAATTTATCAGGATTATTACAAAATGAACTATTCTTGCCCAACCTGTTTGTCAAATAAAATCATAAAAAATGGCAGCACTCATCATAAAAAACAAAAATATTTATGTAAAGAATGTGGAAGACAGTTTGTAGAATTACCTCAAAAAAAATATATTTCATCTGAATTTAAAACATTAATTGATCGCCTGTTATTAGAAAAAATACCTTTGGCGGGTATTGCTCGTGCTTTGGATGTTTCTTACACTTGGTTACAAAATTATGTAAATAAAAAATATGAAGAAACTCCCCGTGAAATAAAGGTTTCAGAGAAACAAAAAGGAAAATCAACTATTCAATGTGATGAGTTATGGTCATTTGTAGGTAAGAAAGAAAATAAAATTTGGAGTTGGCTTGCTTTGGATGTAAAAACTCGTGAAATTGTTGGTGTTTTTCTTGGCGATCGAAGTAAAAAAAGTGCCGAAAAACTGTGGGATTCATTGCCTCCTGTGTATAGACAATGTGCAGTGTGTTATACAGATTTTTGGGAGTCTTATACAGGAGTTATTGCTACTAAACGTCACAAGGCTGTGGACAAAAAAAGTAGATTGACCAGTCATATAGAAAGATTTAATAATACATTAAGACAAAGAGTTTCTCGGCTAGTCAGAAAAACATTATCTTTTTCAAAAAAGCTAGAAAATCATATAGGAGCTGTTTGGTACTTTATTCATTATTACAACAGTTTAAAATCCGTAAAAAATTAATATCACTACATATTTATCACTACCATTGGCTGATGTTGAGGGGATTATTACTCCAGAGTTGGCTGATGGTCATGTGTTTCACCAGTACACCATTCGGGTTTTGCATGGGAAACGGGATAAGGTGAAGGAATATTTGGGCCGGCAAGGAATTGGATCGATGGTTTATTATCCAGTGCCGCAAGATCGGTTACCTGTTTATAAAGGGCAGTATCCTTCGACTCCAGTGAGCGATTTGCTAGGGACTGAGGTGCTGAGTTTGCCCATTTGGCCGGAAATATATTTAGCAGATATTCAAAAAGTAGTACAATTTCTTCAACAGAAGTAGCAAATGTTTAACGACAAATCTATCCTAATTACAGGCGGAACAGGCTCATTTGGTAAGCACTGTGTCTCTACTTTATTGGCCAACTATCAGCCGAAAAAAATTATTGTCTATTCACGGGATGAGTTAAAGCAGTATGAAATGGCTCAAGCTTTCCCCCAAGACTGTATGCGCTTTTTTATCGGGGATGTGCGCGATCGCGATCGCCTTACACTCGCGATGCGAAATGTAGATTATGTCATTCATGCGGCTGCCTTAAAGCACGTTCCTATCGCTGAATATAATCCGATGGAATGTATTAAAACGAATATTAATGGGGCCAGTAATGTAATTGATGCAGCGATGGCTTGTGGGGTAGAAAAAGTCATTGCCCTTTCCACCGATAAAGCCGCGAATCCCATTAACCTTTATGGGGCAACTAAGTTAGCATCGGATAAATTATTTGTTGCGGCGAATAACTTAGTAGGAAAACTCAAAACTCGCTTTGCGGTAGTGCGCTATGGCAATGTGGTTGGATCTAGGGGTTCGGTTGTACCATTTTTTCAGAAGTTGGTGCGGGAAAGAGCAACGGAAATCCCGATTACCGATCCCCGCATGACTCGATTTTGGATTACCCTGCCACAGGGGGTAGATTTTGTGATTAAGAATTTTGAGCGAATGCAGGGGGGAGAAATCTTTGTGCCGAAAATTCCATCAATGAAGATTACGGATTTAGCAAAAGCCCTAGCCCCAGGAATTCCCACTAAAGTCATCGGCATTCGGCCAGGAGAAAAACTCCATGAGGTGATGTGTCCCAAGGATGACTATCATTTAACTTTAGAGTTTTCTGACCATTATGTGATTACTCCGACTATCCAATTTAGCAGCAAGGTAGATTTTCAATCGAATGGGTTAGGAGAAAAAGGAGTGCCTGTACCAGAAGAATTTGAATACAGTTCCGATAAAAATACAGAATGGCTATCTCCTCAACAGCTTCTTGAGATGCTTAAACAATAATGAGTGATTTTATTCCCTATGGACGGCAAAATATCAATCAGCAAGATATTGATGCTGTAATTGAAGTGCTGCGATCGGATTGGCTCACCCAAGGCCCAACTATCGAAAGATTTGAGCAGTCTGTAGCAGACTATTGCGGGGTCAAGTATGCTGTAGCTGTTTCCAGTGCCACTGCTGCCTTACATATTGCTTGTTTAGCGGTGGGATTAGGAACAGGGGATATCCTGTGGACTTCTCCAAATACCTTTGTGGCTTCAGCAAATTGTGGATTGTATTGTGGTGCAGAAGTCGATTTTGTGGACATTGACCCGCATACTTACAATCTAAGCGTGGCAGCCCTAGAACAGAAACTCATTCAGAGTCAGCGGGAAGGAAAACTGCCGAAGGTAGTTGTCCCCGTTCATCTGGCTGGTCAGTCTTGCGAAATGGAAAAGATTGGGGCTTTGTCCCGAAAATATGGTTTTGCGGTTTTAGAGGATGCTTCCCATGCGATCGGTGCGAAATACCAAGGTAAGTCTGTAGGAAATTGTCAGTTTTCGGATATGGCTGTGTTTAGCTTTCATCCTGTGAAAATTATCACCACAGGGGAAGGGGGGATGGTGGTGACGAATCGATCGGACTTGTATGAAAAGCTGATTCGCTTGCGGACTCACGGGATTACTCGCAATCCTGAGTTAATGCAGGGTGAGTCTCATGGATTGTGGTATTATCAGCAGCTAGAGTTGGGATTTAACTACCGGATGACAGACATTCAATCGGCTTTGGGTGCGAGTCAAATGCAGCGTTTGGATGAGTTTGTGTCCCGTCGCCGTATTTTAGCCGATCGCTATAATCAGATGTTGGCGAATTTACCTGTAACTTTACCGTGGCAACATCCTGATACTGAGTCTAGCTGGCATCTTTATGTGATTCGGCTACAACTGGATAAAATTATTAAAACTCATCGCCAAGTGTTTGAGGAATTACGGCAGGCTGCGATCGGGGTCAATTTGCACTATATTCCTGTTCATACTCAACCGTATTATCAAAAACTGGGTTTTAAATGGGGAGATTTTCCCCAAGTGGAACAATATTATCAAGAAGCGATTAGTCTTCCTTTGTACTACGACTTAACAGAAGAAAACCAAAACCATGTTGTAGCTGTTTTGAGAGAAATTATTAAATGAAAACTGTGATTATTACTCAAGCAAGAATGACTTCTACCCGTTTACCAGGAAAGGTACTGAAGCGGGTATTGGGTAAACCATTGCTTGAATATCAACTGGAAAGACTACGACGAGTAAAACTAGCCGATGAAATAGTCATCGCTACGACAACCAATCAAACTGACGATCCTATTGTTGATTTATGCGATCGTCTCTCAGTCGCTTACTTTCGCGGTTCTGAAGAAGATGTTTTAGAGAGATATTATCAAGCTGCTACAGCACATCAAGCAGATGTAGTGGTTCGCGTGACTTCTGATTGTCCTTTAATTGACCCGCAAGTGATTGATACGGCGATCGATTATTATCTACAAAATCAACCAACCTATGATTACGTCTCAAACTGCATAAAAAGAACCTATCCGCGTGGGATGGATACTGAAGTGTTTTCTTCTTCAGTATTGGAACAAGCCTTTCTAGAAGCCACAGCACAACCAGACCGCGAGCACGTAACTCCTTTTCTTTATCGACAACCAGAACGATATTGTTTGGGTTATGTGACTTACTCTGAAGATTGTAGTCACCATCGATGGACAGTAGATACTCCTGAAGATTTTGAACTGATTCAGAAAATCATCGAGGCAGTTTATCCCGATCGACCTAAGTTTACATTAGAAGATTGCTTAAAGTTACTGCAACAACACCCAAAGTGGTATTTAATTAATAGTCAGATAGCCCAGAAAAATTATGGTGAATAAATCAATGGAATCAAACAATCAGGATTGGCTGACAGAACAGGAAAAATTTTGGAGTCAAGATTTTGGAGATGAATATACTCATCGCAATCAAGGTGATAGTTTACTTTCGGGTAATTTATCTCTGTTTGCTAAAATTTTAGCTCGGACTCAAAAGGTAAAATCTTTGATTGAGTTTGGGGCTAATAGAGGAATCAACCTAGAAGCGATCGAACAGCTTGTGCCAGACATCAAGTTATCTGCCATTGAAATCAATAATGTAGCAGTCGAAGAACTTCGGAAAAGTAGTGATATAGAAATATATCATCAATCTATTTTAGATTTTACCCCCCACCGTTCTTGGGAATTTGTCTTAATTAAAGGTGTATTGATTCATATCAACCCGAATTACCTAGATGAAGTGTACGATCGCCTATATCAAAGTAGCCACCGTTATATTTGTTTGGTTGAGTATTATAATCCTACTCCCGTTGAAGTCACTTATAGAGGTCATCAAGGAAAATTATTTAAGCGGGATTTTGCCGGTGAAATGTTAGATAAGTATAAAAATTTGCAACTGGTAGATTATGGGTTCGTCTATCATCGAGATTGCCATTTTCCTTCAGACGATTTAACTTGGTTCTTACTGGAAAAAACTTTATAAAGGATATAGATACTGAAATGATTCGATATTGTAATCGCTGCGTAATGCCAGAAACCAAGCCCGATTTGTTCATTGATGCAGAGGGAGTTTGTAGTGCCTGCCGTTATATAGAAAAGCGGCAAGCGGTTGATTGGAAATCTCGAAAGCAAGAGTTATTAGAGGTACTGGGGCGCTATAAATCAAAAAATGGCAGTAACTATGACTGTATTGTTCCAGTTAGTGGTGGCAAGGATAGCCATTTTCAAGTAATCAGAATGCTAGAACTGGGCATGAATCCTCTGTGTATCACTTCTACAACCGATAAATTATCAGATATTGGACGGCGCAATATTGAAAATTTGAAAAATTTGGGGGTTGACTATCTTGAGGTGACAGTTAACCCAGTGGTACGGCACAAAATAAACAAACTAGCCTTAACTCAAATTGGCGATATTTCTTGGCCAGAGCACGTCGTTATTTTTACTATTCCTGTACGGGTTGCCGTACAACTTAATATTCCTTTAATTATTTGGGGAGAAAATTCTCAGCATGAATATGGCGGACCAGCTAGTGCAGCAGAAAATAATACGCTGACCAGAAGATGGTTGGAAGAGTTTGGCGGATTGTTGGGACTGCGGGTTTCGGATCTGATTGGTCAGGAAGGGATTGAACGTAAACATCTGATTCAATATAGTTACGCTTCTGATGAAGAGTTGCAAAGAGTGGGAGTAACTGGTTTGTTTTTAGGTTACTACTTGCCTTGGGATGGCTATCAAAATGCTTTGTATGCACAAGCTCATGGTTTTCAAACCTATCACAAGCCAGTAGAAGGTTCTTTAGTAAACTATGAAAACCTTGATAATTATCAAACAGGAATTCACGATTATTTCAAGTTTTTAAAGTATGGTTTTGGGCGAGCCACTGATTTGGCTTGCTTGCATATTAGAAGAGGACGATTATCTAGAGAGGATGCGATTAAGTTAGTAAAAATGCACGATGGCAAGTTTCCTTGGGTGTATCTTGGTTGTCCGATCGAGGAAATCTTGAAAGACATCGATCTGACCTTGGAGGAATTTATCCAAACTTGCGATCGCTTCACCAACAAGAAGTTATTTCTGTGTGATTCTCGCGGAAATCTCGTCAAAGATAAGGACGGAAATTTGACTAAGATTAACTACGATAACTTGGATTAGGTAATCCTCATGAAAAACGTAGTAATTACTGACTATAGAATGGGCAATTTAGATTCCGTTGCCCGGGCAGTGCAAGAATGTGGAGGCAATCCTGTCATTAGCCAAAAAGCACGGGACTTTCAAGAAGCCCACTATATTATTCTCCCTGGAGTTGGAGCTTTTGCCACGGGCATGAAACATCTTTCAACTTCCGGTTTAGATGAAATTTTGTCCGAACAAGTCATAAATCAAGGTATTCCTTTTTTAGGAATTTGCCTCGGGATGCAGCTTCTAGCTACAAAGGGTTTAGAAGGAGGAGAAACTAATGGGTTAGGCTGGATTGAAGGAGAAGTGAAACGGTTAGAACCCACTGAAATGGATACCCGAATTCCCCATATTGGTTGGAATGAAGTTATGTTTAACCACCCTTCACCTTTGTTTGAAGGAATTCCTTCGGGTAAAGATTTTTACTTTGTTCATAGCTACCACCTTTCTTGTCAACATCCCCAAGAGGAAATCGCCCATACCCCTTACTGTGGTAACTTTGTTTCTGCTGTCAATAAAAACAATATATTTGGGGTTCAGTTTCATCCGGAAAAAAGCCAACGGATAGGATTTCAAGTTCTCAAAAATTTTCTCAAACTTTAAAATTATATTATGCTGAAAATACGCGTAATGCCCACATTACTGTTTAAAAACTTTGGTCTAGTTAAGAGCGTTCAGTTTGATAGCTGGCGACGTATTGGGAGCGTTATGCAGGCAGTCAAAGTTTATAATTTACGCGAAGTTGATGAGTTGGTATTTTTAGACATTACTGCAACTCCAGATGGGCATCCCCCGGATTTTGAGACAGTTGATGAAATAGCAGATGAATGTTTTATGCCTTTGACCGTAGGGGGAGGAGTGCGGTCAGTAGCAGATGTCAGACGCTTATTGCAAGTTGGTGCTGACAAAGTAGCTATTAATACCGCCGTAGTAGAAAACCCAGAACTAATTCAAGCAGCCGCCCAACAGTTTGGTTCCCAGTGTGTTGTCATTTCGATTGATGTCAAGCAACACTCAAATGGTACTTATGAAGTATTTACTCATGCAGGAACGCAACCGACTGGAAAAGACCCAGTAAGGTGGGCAAAAGAAGTGGAATCTTTAGGTGCTGGCGAAATCCTCTTAACATCTATAGATCGGGATGGAATGATGACTGGCTATGAGGTAGAGTTAACTAAACAAGTTAGTCATGCAGTGTCGATTCCAGTTATTGCATCAGGGGGGGCTGGTAGTTATGAAGATATGGCTTCAGTCTTAAAAGAAGGAGGATCTTCGGCAGTGGCCGCAGCCAGCATTTTTCATTATACTCAGCAAACTCCTTTGGAAGCCAAGCATTTTTTAAAAAGTCAAGAATTAAACGTCCGGCTGTAATTTTCTACTATCTAAGAGGTTTTCCATGTATTCAGAATACATTCGTCCTTTTCCCCGAGTGATTCGTATTGAGCCTGCTGGCGCTTGCAATCTCGCCTGTTCTCATTGTCCTACTGGTACTATCAAAATGCCAAGGGGAATTATGAATTCTGAAACCTTTGCAGTTATTATGGATAGTATGAAGAAAAATATCAATTCAGTCAAGGTGGTTGTTTTATATCATGGCGGAGAACCATTACTGAATAAACAATTTACCCAAATGGTAAAATCAGTTAAAAGCTTAGGGGTGCCGTTTGTTAAGACAGTATCAAATGGAATGCTGCTGAATCAGACAGTTATTGATAATATTATTGATAGTCATTTGGATGCAATTGAATTTTCTTTGGATGGTGAGAGCGCAGACATAAATAATTTGGTTAGAAAGAATAGTGATTATAACAAGGTTGTCGCCAACATTAAGACCCTAATCAATCGAAAAATAGAGAGGAACAGTGAAACGCCTCAAGTCTTTGTATCCAGCACGCAGTTTTTCAAAAATCCAGCAGATTTAAACGACGATATTCCTCCTACCCCCCCCCATTTATTATCTGAATTTTCAGGTAATAAATATGCAAGCTCAGTAAGTTTTAAATGTACTTGGGCAATGAGATGGCCTCACATGGAAGTGGATAGAGAAATTTACGATATTTACTATGATTCTAGGGATCAAGAAAATAGAAACTATTGTGATCTGGTCGATCATACAATGACTATTAGATGGAACGGTGACGTAGTAGCTTGCTGCTATGACCTGACCAGTAAAGAAGTTTTAGGCAATGTAAATCAAGCAGATTTAGAAACTATTTGGAATAACCCCAAATATTTATCATTAAGACATAGCATTGATACGATGCAATTTATTCCTCTATGTAATAACTGCAATGTAGTAAAACCTAGAGTGTATTTGACCCTTAAAAATAGTGCAATATCATAATCAGTTTTGAAAGTAGTTATCCGTACAGATGCTTCTATTCAAATAGGTTCAGGTCATGTCATGCGTTGCTTGGCGTTAGCTCAAGCATGGCAAAATACTCTAGGACAGCCTATTTTTATCATGGCAAATTCTGTCCCCGCCTTAGAGGAACGCCTCAAGTCAGAAGCAATGGAAGTTGTCCAATTGACAACAAAGGCAGGGAGTTCAGATGATGCTAAGGAAACGGCTGCACTAGCTCATCAGTTTGAGGCAAGTTGGGTGGTAGTGGATGGATATCATTTCAGTGCCGAATATCAAAAAATTATCAAAGATTCTGGATTACGTCTATTATTTATCGATGATTACGGACACGCGGAACATTATTATGCGGATTTTGTCCTAAATCAAAATATCTCTGCTGACGAACAATGGTATCAGCATCGTGAACCGTACAGTCAGCTATTGCTGGGCACTCGTTACACTCTTTTACGGCGGGAGTTTTGGCAATGGCGGGGATGGCAGCGAACAGTACCACCCATTGCCAAAAAAGTTTTAGTGACTTTGGGAGGTGCTGACCCAGATAATGTGACGCTAAAAGTGATTCAGGCTTTACAGCTTGTGGAAGTGGAGGAACTAGAGGCAGTAGTCGTGGTGGGGGGAAGTAACCCCCATTATGAGTCTCTGGAAATGGCGGTGCAGGATTCACGGTTTCCGATTCGCTTGCAACGAAATGTCACCAATATGCCAGAGTTGATGGCTTGGGCAGATGTGGCAATTTCTGCTGGGGGCAGCACTTGCTGGGAATTAGCTTTTATGCGGTTGCCCAGTATTTTGTTGGTTTTGGCAGAAAATCAGCGGGCGATCGCGGAAAAACTAGCAACTCTTAGTCAAACAGTTAATCTGGGTTGGCATCAAAATATCAAATCACAAAACATTCCCGATCGGCTTTCTATACTCTTGCAATCAGCAGAAGAACGAACAAAACTTATCGAAGTGAGCCAGCAAATGGTAGATGGTGAAGGAGTCTCCAGAATTATAAAAAGTTTAGATGCAAGTTCCCTAAAATTAAGACCTGTAAGAGAAGAAGATTGCGAGCTGATCTGGCACTGGACAAATGATCCGGTGATTCGTTCTGTCTCATTTTCCTCAGAGTATATTCCTTGGAAAGACCATGTTCAGTGGTTCACCTCTAAATTAGGCGATCGCAATTGTGTTTTTTATATTGCTTTAAATCAAGATGATGTGCCAATTGGACAAGTACGTTATGAAATCAGGAATCAAGAAGCAACTATTTCTCTGGGACTAGCAGAACCTTTTCGCGGACGGGGCTATGGTAGTCGAATTATGTTATTGATCTGTCAAAAAATTGAGCAAGATGCAGCCATTAAAAAAATTCATGCTTATGCCAAGCCCAATAATTTAGCATCGATCAACGTATTTTTAAAATCTGGTTTCCAAAATACAGGAGAAACAATCGTTAAAGGTCAACCAGCCCTTCATTTGATCAAAAATTTATAATCTAATTTGATTATGGCAAAACCAATTTTAATTGCAGACAAAGAAATCGGGAATAATGCTCCCCCCTTTATCATTGCCGAAATGTCCGGCAATCACAACCAATCTTTAGAAAGAGCCTTAGAAATCGTAGAAGCCGCAGCCAAAACAGGGGCACATGGCCTCAAGCTGCAAACCTACACTGCCGACACCATGACCTTAGAGATTAAGGAAAGGGAATTTTTCATCGACGACCCCAACAGCTTATGGTATGGCCACTCCCTCTACGAACTATATCAACAAGCCCATACCCCTTGGGAATGGCACGAACCCATCCTCAAACGCTGCCAAGAACTCGGCATCATTGGCTTTAGCACCCCCTTTGATGCCACTGCGGTGGATTTTCTCGAATCCCTAGATGTCCCTTGCTACAAAATCGCCTCCTTTGAAAATACCGACTTGCCCCTGATTCGCAAAGTCGCCAGCACAGGCAAACCCATGATAATTTCCACAGGAATGGCAACCGTAGCCGAATTAGATGAAACTTTCAGAACCGCAAGAGAAGCAGGGTGTCAGGATATCATTCTCCTCAAATGCACCAGCACCTACCCTGCTACCCCAGAAAACACCAATCTCCTCACCATTCCTCATCTGCGGGAACTCTTTAATGTGCAAGTCGGTCTATCTGACCACACAATGGGCATTGGTGCAGCAGTTGCCAGTGTTGCCTTGGGTGCGACGGTCATTGAAAAACACTTTACCCTCCGTCGTGCTGATGGTGGGGTTGATTCCGCCTTTTCAATGGAACCCGAAGAAATGGCGCAACTTGTTGTAGAGTCGGAAAGAGCTTGGCAGGCTTTGGGAAAAGTTCAGTATGGGTCGAGTCAGGCTGAGAACAAGTCTTTAATATTTAGGCGCAGTTTGTATGTGGCTGAAGATATGAAAGCTGGGGATGTTTTTACGCGAGAGAATTTGCGAGTTGTGCGGCCAGGGTTAGGTTTACCGCCTAAATATTTTGAAACTGTTCTAGGACAAAGAGTTAAGAAAGATGTGAACAAAGGAAACCCCCTGCTGTGGGAACTTTTGATGTAAATTTCCCGGTTAATGATTCACTCGTTTGAAAAAGGACAAACGGCTTGAAAAATCGATTTTTGATTACAACTGCCGATGAACGTAGTTGGCGAACTGATAAGCCTATTCTATGTTTAGGTGAATGGTGTCGTCTGTATGAGCGTCGCCAATTTTGGACTCAGCTTGATGCTGAGGTAGTACCCTACCACTGGGACGATCGGCAACAACTTTATAAAGATTACTGTTACCTGCGTAACCTTCATGAAGAACTGTTGGTGGAGATCAGCACAGCCCTCAACCAATTTCATAATGTAGACCATTCTATCCGTTACTGGCGAATTTTAGTCGGTCCTTGGCTTGGATATTTCACCCAGATGCTCTTCGATCGCTGGGTGATGATTCAAAGAGCTGTGGCTACTTGTCCCATCGAAGGCACTGTGATTCTCGATCTACCTTTAGACGATGTAATTCCTAATGAGATGGCCGATTTTGATCGACTGTATATTTCTGATAAGTGGAATCACTATATATATGGGCGGATTATCCAAGAATGGACAGAGATTCCTTGTGAATACCTCTCTGTTGATCCTGAAGATAATAAAATCCCGATTACCGCTACAGCACAACAGCTTTCACTAAAGCGTCAGTTAAAGCAGTTGGTCAAGCGAGTTTTATCTAGAATTTCGATATCTTTGACTCGTCCTACAGACGCTTTTATGATTGCTAGCTATTTACCCCGCAAGGAATCTCTGAAGCTACAGATGGCATTAGGTCAGTGTCCCGCTTTCTGGGATTCGCCTTCTCCCTCGATTCTAAAACCAGTAGTTTCAGTTCGCAAAACGTTCCAGTTACTCACTAATGCCGTTCAAGGTTTTGAACAGTGTGTTCGCACTTTAATCCCCGAACAAATTCCGAGCATTTATTTAGAAGGATATACTCAACTTCAAGATCAGATTACTCAATTATCCTGGCCGCAAAATCCTAAATTTATTTTTACCTCTACTAGCTACAGCAGTGATGATGTTTTCAAGGCTTGGGCTGCTGAGAAGGTTGATATAGGATGTCCAATTGTCATTGGTCAGCATGGAGGTCTTTATGGTAACGGATTATGGTCATTTTGTGAAGAACATGAACTGGCAATCAGCGATCTCTTTCTAACCTGGGGATGGACTGAAGATTCTTCCAAGCACCTATCTATTGGATTGTTAAAGTTACTAGGAGAGGGTGAAGGAATTTGGGATCCTGATGGGGAATTGTTACTCGTTACATGTACTCTCCCTCGCTATAGCTATTGGATGGCTAGCATTGTAGTAGCTGGCCAATACTTTGAGTATTTGAAGGAGCAGTTTTCTTTTGTTGATGTCTTACCTCCAAGAATTCGACAGCAACTTCTAGTCAGGCTCTATTCCCATCCTTGGTACTCGTCAGAAGTACAACAATGGCGAGATCGTCATCCAGATGTTCAATTGAATTTAAAGCAAAAACCAATTAAAACCCTGATTCAACAAAGTCGATTGTATGTCGCCACTTACAATGGCACTACTTTCCTTGAAACTCTAGGACAAAATATCCCAACTATTATGTTTTGGAATCCCAATTACTGGGAACTCCGATCCAGTGCCCAGCCCTATTTTGAAGAGTTGAAGCGGGTGGGCATTTTTCATGAAACCCCTGCATCTGCTGCGGCTAAGGTAGCAGAAGTTTGGGATGATGTACCTGGGTGGTGGAATAGTTCGGAAGTCCAAGCGGCAAGACGCACTTTTTGCGATCGCTTTGCCAGAATGCCTGAAAACCCAACGCAAGTGTTAAAAAAAGCGTTGACTGAATTAGTGGAATCAAAAAAAGCTAACTAACTTACTATGCCTAAAGTTCTCATCACCACCGTTCCCTTTGCAGAACGCAACAAATTCCCTCTAGAAATGCTCGAATCCAATGGAATTGAGTATGTGATCAATCCCTTAAATAAAAAACTCACGGAAGCAGAACTAGCAGATTTGATTCCCGAATTTGATGCACTCATCGCCGGAACAGAACCCATTACCGACTATGTAATGAGTTGTGCCCCTCGATTGAAACATATCTCTAGAGTCGGCATTGGCTTAGATAGCGTTGATTTACTGGCGGCAGAAAAACGAGGAATTAAAGTTTCTTATACCCCTGATGCTCCGGCTCCGGCTGTAGCTGAATTGACTATGGGGTTAATGCTGTCTCTGCTGCGTTCTATCCACATTGCCAATACCCAAATGCACCAAGGTCAGTGGAAACGAGTTTTTGGTCGGAGAATTGCCGAAATCACGGTGGGGATTATTGGGGTTGGTCGCATTGGGACTAGGGTGTTGCGGCGGATGCGCGGCTTTGGAACGCCAAAAATTATGGTGAACGATATTCTGCCCAATTTGGAACTAAACAGAGAATTCAAACTCAATTGGGCATCAAAAACAGATATCTACAGAGAAGCGGATTTAATTAGTATTCATGTGCCCCTGACTGCTCAGACTAAAAATATGATTCGGAAAGAACATCTACTACAGATGAAGCCTGATGCTTTGTTGATAAATACTTCACGGGGGGGCATCGTTAATGAGCAAGATTTATTTGAAGTGCTGCAATCGGGGCATTTAGGAGGTGCCGCGATCGATGTTTTTACACAAGAACCCTATCATGGCGATTTGGCCAAAATCGATCGCTGTATTTTGACATCTCACATGGGTTCTATGTCTGTAGACTGTCGGACTCGGATGGAAATTGAAGCTACTCAAGAAGCAGTTCGTTTCCTCGTTGGTCAGTCTTTACAAAGTCTGGTTCCCGAAACTGAGTATAATGTGCAGCGTCAAGGTTTATAAATTTTATTATAAAATAAAGACATGATGCAAAAAGCTTGTGTAATCGGAGGTTCTGGTTTTCTCGGTTCTCATGTTTGTGACCAACTCAGTGAAGCAGGTTACGCTGTAGCGATATTCGATCGCACTCCCTCACCTTGGCTGCGTCCCGACCAAGAAATGGTAGTGGGCGATCTTTTAGATGAGGCTGCTTTGGATGCTGCCGTAGCAGGTAGTGAAGTGGTCTATAATTTTGCCGCGATCGCCGACCTTGATGAAGCCCGCGATCGCCCGTTAGATACGATTCGGGTTAACATCTTGGGGAATGCTCAGGTGTTAGAAGCCTGTAAGCGTCATCAAGTTAAGCGTTTTATTTATGCCAGCACTGTCTATGTGTATAGCAGAGAAGGAGGCTTCTATCGCTGTAGCAAACAGGCTTCTGAGCATTATGTGGAAGAATATCAACGGGCGTATGGGTTAGATTACACCATTCTTCGCTACGGCTCTCTCTATGGACCGCGTTCTGACCATCGTAATGGACTATGGCGAATTGTTAAGGGAGCATTAGAAACGGGTAAAGTGTCCTATCAAGGTAGCCCAGAGGCGATGCGAGAATACATTCATGTAGAAGATGCGGCTCGTGCCAGTGTTGCCGCGTTAGGTGAGGAGTTTCGCAATCAGAGCGTAGTTCTAACGGGTCAAGAACCCATGCGAGTACTGGATTTATTGAAAATGTTAGCGGAAATTTTAGGCATCCCTGATGCAGTGGAATTTATTGAAGGGGATCATGTTGGGCATTATGTTCGGACTCCCTATGCTTATCAACCGAAATTGGGCCGCAAATATGCTCCTCCATTGCACGTAGATTTAGGGCAAGGGTTATTACAGTTAATTGATGAAGTCCGCCATTGTGTGTAAAGCAATTCAGTTACTACAGAAATCCGATATTATCTTCTGGGACTTTGATGGAGTCATTAAAGACTCGGTTACTGTTAAATCTGTGGCTTTTGAGCAACTATTTTTAACCTATGGTTCAGACATTGCCAAACAAGTTCGCGATCACCATGAGAATCATGGCGGAATTTCCCGGTATGATAAAATACCCATTTATTTAGACTGGGTGGGTGAGCCTACAGATGATGTCACCGTAGAAAAATTTTGCCAGCAATTTTCGCAACTGGTTCAGCAAGCGGTGATTGATTCTCCTTGGGTGCCAGGGGTAGAAGACTATTTACGGGAGAATTCCCATCATCAAATCTTTATCTTAGTCACAGCCACACCCCAGGCAGAAATTGAAACCATTTTGTCAGCTTTAAATTTGCGGGATTGTTTTACGGCAATTTATGGATCTCCTGTCAGTAAAAAACAAGCAATTCAAAATACTTTAGAAACTTACCAAATTGAGCCACAAAATTGTGTGATAATTGGAGATACCAAAACAGATTGGCAAGCAGCGCTGGCAAATAACGTTCCTTTTCTTTTCCGTTGTTGCGCTCGGAAAGAGCGAGGAATGGAAGACTATACAGGAGAGTCAATACCCGACTTTACACATCTTGTCACAGACACCTGAGAAATTCAGGGAAATTTCATCATCAATTTCTTTGTCTAAACCCAGCTTTTTACTAGAATAGAACCTCAATATTTAATATTTAATTTAATTCAATGATTTGTGCCTTAATGATTGGTCGTGCGGGTAGCACAGGGTTTCCCGGTAAGAATACTTATCCGATCTTGGGTCGTCCCCTTTGTGCTTATCCCCTGATGGCAGCCCACAATTCCCGTTATATCTCTCGGATCTTTGTTTCCACCGATTGCCCGAAAATTACTGCTGTTGCCCAAGAGTTTGGGGCTGAATTTATCGAGAGACCGTCAGAACTAGCCACGAAAGAGGCTTTGGGGGAAGATGTCTTTGCTCACGGCTATCGAGAAATTAAACGTCGATTAAGTGATGAAGGAAAAACGATTGAGTTAATGGTTTTGCTGTTTGCTAATGCAGCGACGATTACAGCAGAACTCATTGACGAAGGGATTGAGATATTACGTCACGACTCTTCCGTGGATTCAGCGGTTACGACCTCCGTCTATAATATGTGGAGTCCACTGCGGGCGCGGAAAATTGCTGAAGATGGCTGCCTACATCCTTTTGTTCCTTTTGAAACCTTTGGCGATCCCAAAACACTCAATTGCGATCGCGATTCTCAAGGTGAAGTTCATTTTGCGGATATGTCTGTCTCAGTCGTTCTTCCCCATTGTTTAGAACATCTGGAAGATGGGCTATTACCGCAAAAGTGGATGGGGCAAAAGATTGCGCCAATTCGCTCTTGGGGAGGATGCGACATTGACTATGAATGGCAAGTGCCAATGGTAGAGTTTTGGCTCAAAAAGCACGGTATCCAAGACGCTAGTGAGGAGTAATTAACCCATGACATCTCAAAGTCAACTTTATCAAAAGCACAATAGCTTTGTTGAATTACGCAACCACAATCGTCAAGAAATTGAAAAAACTCTCAAAAGAATTGCCAACCTGCGAGCTACCGATGAACAGGAAAAGTTCTTAAGTAGCGACCAACAGTCTATTTTACAGCGAGTTTATCGAGACTTGCTTGATGGAGGTACACAAGAGGAACCCAAATTCACGCTCAGTCCTAATGTAGTTGAAGAAATCGCTCGGATTGAAGACTCAGACTTACCCCGTTACCTCATTCACCGCTATCGTTATGAAATTTATCCCCAAACTCATACCTTAGATGGCTATCCTCCTTACTTGCAGATTGAGCCTACTTCAATTTGTAATTATCGTTGTGTGTTCTGTTACCAAACCGATAATGTTTTCACACAACGCAAGAATGGATTTATGGGACACATGACCTTTGAGACCTTTCGTAGGATTATTGATAGAGCTGAGGGAAACATTGAGTTTATTTCTTTAGCTTCTCGGGGTGAACCGTTATTATGTCCAGAGATTGAAGAAATGTTAGCCTATACCCGTGGTAAGTTTCTCAATCTCAAAATGAATACGAATGCTTCTATGTTGGATGAGCGTAAAGCCCATGCAATTTTACAAAGTGGCATTCAAACCTTGGTGTTTTCTGCTGATGCAGCTCAAGAACCCTTGTATAGTCAGTTACGAGTCAATGGCAAGCTGGAGCGGGTTTTAAGTAATATTAAGCAATTTCAAAAAATCAAGGAAACCCAGTACAGCAACTCAAAAATTATTACTCGGGTTTCAGGAGTGAAGTTTGATGAACGTCAAAATCTAGATGACATGGAACAATATTGGGGAGAGTTAGTCGATCAGGTAGCTTTTGTTAACTATAATCCCTGGGAAAATGTTTATGAAAGCCCACCTACAGAAGTGCAGAAACCTTGCTCCGACCTCTGGCGACGGATGTTTGTGTGGTGGGATGGCAAAGTAAATCCTTGTGATGTGGACTATCGTTCTACTCTTGCTGTTGGCTCCATAGGCGATAACGATTTATCCTCTTTATGGCGATCGTCAAGTTATGAAAGTTTACGGGTTGGTCACTTAGAACAACGTCGCAGTCAAATATCTCCCTGCGATCGCTGTACTGTTATTTAAGAGCCATCTCTCCAGCTTGCTAATCTCTAAATCACCAATAAGTTAATGAAATTAGCCATTTCTAACATTGCTTTACCCGCTTATGAACATACATCCTTCTTCCCTCAGATCGGGGAAATGGGAGTGAATGGCTTGGAAGTCGCTCCGAGCCGAATTTGGAGGAATACATGGGAGTCCTTAACATCTAAGCAGGTTTCGCAGTATCGGCAATCTGTGGAAAATTCAGGATTAAAAGTAGTTGGTTTACATTCTCTATTTTTCGATCGCCCAGAATTAGGTTTATTTAGAAATTCAGACATTACTCAAAAAACCCTTGATTTTCTGATTCATCTTTCTAAAGTTTGTCGCGATTTGGGAGGCAAAACACTGATTTTTGGTTCCCCTGCGGCTCGTCGCCGCAATAATATTCCCGTCGCTCAAGCTGAGGCGATCGCCGTTGACTTTTTTGGCACTCTATGCAATAAAATTGTCGCTCATGGTACTTGCATTTGTTTAGAGCCACTCACGACTAATGAATCAGACTTTATTAATTCAGTTACAGATTCTCATCGCATAGCAACTATTATTGACCATCCGGCATTTAAAATTCAAATTGATGCCAAAGCATTAACAGATGCTCAAGAAGTAAACTCAGAAACTTTTAATAAGATTAGCTCTCAGCTAGTCCACTGCCATATCAATGAACCGGGTCTTGGTCTGCTTGGTACGGGAATAGTAAACCATCCACAGATCGCCAATTTTCTTTATTCAATTAATTATTCAGAATTTGTTTCTTTAGAACAGCGTATGTTGGATTGTGCCAATCCTCTTGAAGCTATTAAGTTAAGTGTATCTTTTATGAAAAAAATTTACTTAAATGAGTCGAATTGAATTCCCAAATTGGGTTCCCAAATTAGAGAAACATCAACGTATTCTTGTTACTGGTGCATCAGGAGGAATTGGTCGGGTCTTAATTTCAATGTTGCAAGAAGGCAGTGATTGTATTTTGGGTTTTCATGCCTCTAGTTCAAGTTTGCCAACTGCCACTGACACTTTAATTCCCTTACAAAAACAACTCAACGGCGAAAAAGATTGTCAAAATTTAATTGATGAATTTGTAAGACAAGTCCAAGGTATTGATGGATTAGTTATATTAGTTGGGGGAATTTCTAATTCTACTCACTGGAAAAATCTATCGTCTGATGAATGGCGCAGGGATCTAACACTCAACTTAGATATTCCTTTTTTTCTAGCTCGTATTGCTATGCAATACATGATTCAACAAAACCAAGGAGGAAGCATTATCCTCTATGGCACGGAATCAGCGTTACATGGCGGTAGCCCTACAGCCCTTCCTTATGCCGTTGCTAAACGTGGAATCGAGTGCCTTGTTCAGGGTTTAGCACGGGAGGGCGCGAAGGATGGCATAACTGTAAATGGCATACGTCCGGGATTTATCTCCAGTGGTTTCCATCAGCGTTGGCAAGGTAAAAATGATGATGAACTCCAAAAAAGAGCAGAAATGGTTCCCCTAAAAAGAGCAGGTACGCCTGAAGAGGTTGCCGCTCTGACAATTTATTTGTTGTCAGGTTGGTCACGGTTTATCACTGGACAAATGTTTGCCATTACAGGTGGCGATTGGTTGTAATTCTTCGGCTTGGAGATATAAATGTACGATTTCTTTTTTGGTTCTTCCCAAGATATTGCCAACGATCCTCAATCTTGGCTTTTATCCATAAAGCGAATGCTACCGCGATGGCCTAATGGTATTCCGGATTCGGAATTTTTGGCGCTTTTCGATTTATTAAATCAATATGACTATGAATCGACTTGTACATCTAATAAACGACCTGTTTTGATCGAAACTGGGAGTGGAGCTTCTACGATTGTACTCCTGTATTTTGCCTGTAAGTGGAATACTTGCTTGTACACCTGGGATATTGCCTCAACTAAACTGGCTTTTTTACGAGGAGTCTTGAATGATACTCTATTCCGGCAGTTTCGAGACCTCAATATGTTTAATTATTGGAAATATATTGCCTATGATAGTACCAATCAATATGCGGGCATACCAATTCTAAAAGAAACTAACGATACTGTATGTGCTGCTTTTTATGACTCCGAGCATACTTGGCAGGTTTTAGGTTCTGAGATTGCAGCAACCATGCCATTTCTTTGCAACGGGGCAATTTTGGCAATTGATGATGCCAACTATGCTTACAAAGAGAGCAACACTGCATATATTAATATGCTCCGCACAAAACTCGATCTCCCTGCGGTTACAGTATCAAATAACGAATGTCGCCCATTTTGGGAAGAGGTAGAATCTCTACTTTCTCAGAAATTCCCGCGAGTGAAAAATCTAGGTGGCGGTACTTATCGCCAGAATTATAAAGATGATATTTTTTGGAGCTATTATAGTAGCGATCGCAATAATATGAACAAATTAGGAATGGAAAAGCTGGAAAACTTGGCCTATCGCTTTGAAGCATGGAAAGTTTTTCTAAATTAGTCATTTTTTAAAATATTTTTATCAAAAATATGCGATTTTTCCTGACTCATGCTCGTTTCCCTAACTCTAATTGCAAATACTGGAAAGGAAGGTGGATGTATATTGGACGAGACTATCTCAGAATGAGAGCTTGGGAACAACGCCTAGTTGGGCAGCGGATTTCTTTAAAAGAATTTATCCAAACAGAGTCTATCAAACAGCGACCATTTATTCTTGACTGGATTGCTCGACAACGAGAAGCTAATGATGATTCTCTCTATTGGTGGATGACTGACTTGGCAGGTCGTAATAATATGTCTAATCGCTTTTTTGATGATATTTTTCAAATTGCGGCACTTAAGTTTTGGGTAAATGAAAATTTATCTTCTCAGAAGGAAATCCTGATCTTATGTGAAGATAGCTATCTGCTTCAGGCAGCTAAAACCAACCTTATCCCGTTCGTATCAGTTCGCACTCAACCTGGATGGCAAATGGGGTTGCTAATAGAGACAGCTTATTACTTCCTCAGAGGTGGTGCTTGTTTAGTCAGACAAATTCATCGGTTTTGGCGACATCGTAATGCAGCCCGATCATCTCGTCCAGCCAATCTAGAGCCGCCCCAGGGGCAAGTTTACTTGATTCACCAATGTTTGGACGACAAAGCCTTGGCTCAAGATGGGCAGCTTGCTTGTCGGTATTTTACTGTTTTACCCAAGTGGCTAGAGAGTCAAGGAAAGCTCGTCTATCGCCTCCCTTGGCTTTTCAATATCGCACTTCCCTTAGACAAAGTTTATCAACGACTGCGGGAGTCTTCCTGCTTTGTTCCCGATGACTGGGTAACTTGGAAAGATTATATAGGTGCTTTATGGGATGGATTTAAAACTACTTTGGCTATCCGTCATTCGATAGATTATAAAAGTTTTAACCTCAAAGCATTAGTAATTCGCGAGCGTCTTAAGCAGTTAGCAACAGGATTTTCTGTATCTCAGTTTTTTTTGTATAAACCCGCCTTAAAACGTTGGGGAGATGGTTTAACAAGTTTGGTTTCGATTAGCCACTATGAATCAATGCAACCCGAGCGAGTTCAACCTTATTGTTGCCGAACGGCAGTCAAATTTGACTCAAAATGTATTGGATATTATCATAGTTTAGTAACCAGCGACTATTTGGCTTATCATACCCCAAAAGGGGAAGCAAAATCGCAGGTTTTTCCTGATGCAATAATTACGAACGGTGATTTAGCTCGTTCATTGCTAATCAAGCAGGGTTTGGATTCAGAAAAAGTGCAATCAGGACCAGCATTAAGGCAGCATTTCACTCCAACAGTCAGTGACGACAACCGTAAATATCTAGGTGTTCTGCTGTCTTTAGATTTACAAGCAGTAACGGAAACTTTAGATAAACTATATGCCCATCTTGACTGGATTAGTGACCACAAGATTCCTGTCATCCTTAAGCCCCACCCCATGATGAGAAAAGAAGTTATATTAACTCAAATGGCATGGACTGATTTACCTCAAAGGTGGGAATGGTGTGATGGCGAGATGACAGATTTGCTGACAAAAGCGCGGTGCTGTATAACTATGGCGACAGCTTCTATTTTTGATGTGCTCTTGTCGGGCTGTATAGCATTACCTCTAGATCGGGAACTAAGCACACCCTGGAATTATGCCGATTTGCTAGAGACAGAATTTCCGATATTAAAGTCAGTGTCTTCTGAACATTTGTGCCAGCGTTTAGAAAAAATTTTTGTCACTTCTTCCCAAGGGTATCAAGAAGAATTTATGAAAATTAGGGAAAAACTTTTAGCTGGGTTAAATCCTGTTTCAGGTGAAACATTATCGGTTTTCTTATAAAAACCTTGGTTGATGAAAAAAATTATCTACCCATCGCTTTTTTTTACAAGTCGAATTTTTGAAAAACTGTCTAGAATAGTGCGGGGTGTCGCGAATAACTTTGAGCCAGAAGATATTCAGACGAATTTAGTACGAAAATCCACTCAATATGACATGGTTACGGCTCCTGATGAGCCCTACTACGCGGATCAGTATTGGACATTTATTCGCCCTCATTTAGATAAGCTTTCAGGTCAAATTCAGGCTGTGGACCTCGGTTGCTGTCAAGGTCGTTTTACCTTGCGTTTAGCCCAGCTTTTTCCAGAAGGTCAAGTAATTGGTTGTGATTTTTCCCCAGAGGCGATTTCTACTGCCAAGCAATATGCTCGAGAAGCATCTGTCACAAACATTACCTACAGAGTTAAGACCATTTCAGAGTGCTTAGAAAGCATTCAGCCCAATACGTGCGATGTCATTATAATGACTGAGGTGACGTTTTTTTACCCTAAATGGCAGCTTGATTTACCAAAAATTGTCGAATCTCTTAAGCCAGGTGGGATTTTGGTCATGTCATTTAAGACTAAATATTTTTACGCTCTAACCATCGCCCGTCATCGGGTTTGGGAAAATGTAGATATGGTAATAAATCAAACCCAGGGTCGAATTGGTAGAGGTTCTCCAGTAGAATTTACTTGGCAAACTTCAGCGGAAATTCGTGATATCTTGACAGATAAATTTGGCCTAACCCTGCTGGAGCTAGTAGGGATCGGAGTGGTATCAGGGATGGAGGGTCACGATCCTCACGATAATATTGTGCAACCTTCTTTATTGAATCGTTCAGAAAGAGAAGCATTGATGAAGTTAGAGCAAGCTCTGGCTCCCCAAGTGCCTGATGCTGGACGCTATATTTTGGCAGTTGCCCGTAAACCTTAAATTTGTATGTTAGAAACCTTTACCAATAAATCTATTTTAATCACTGGAAATACTGGCTTTAAAGGATCTTGGCTTACTGCTTGGCTGCTGCATCATGGAGCTAAGGTCATAGGATTATCTAAAGATATTCCATCACAGCCTAGTCATTTTGAAGCCGCCAATCTGGGCGATCGCATCACCCACATCTGGGGAAATATTGAAGATTTAGCAACCTGCCAACAACTCATTCAACAATATCAACCAGATTTTATTTTTCACCTCGCTGCCCAACCTCTTGTTAGGCATTCCTATAGAGAACCCCACGGCACATTTACCACTAATGTTGTGGGAACACTTAATATCCTAGAATCCCTGAGACTTTCCACTCATCCCTGTACCGCTATCCTGATTACCAGTGATAAATGTTACGACAACGTTGAACAGGTGTGGGGCTATCGAGAAACCGATCGCTTAGGAGGGAAAGATCCTTATAGTGGTTCTAAAGGGGCGGCTGAACTGGTCATCCGCAGCTATGCCGCATCGTACTTTAGCTCTAAGGACTCACTTGTTAAAGTGGCAGTAGGGCGAGCTGGCAATGTAATTGGAGGGGGAGATTGGGCCAGCGATCGGATTGTCCCAGATACCATAAGAGCTTGGTCTGGCGATCGACCCGTCTTAATCCGCAATCCCCATGCTACCCGTCCTTGGCAGCACGTTCTAGAGCCTCTATCTGGTTATTTGACCCTAGCTGCAAAACTGGCCAAGAATCCCCTTCTCAATGGTGAGACTTTTAACTTTGGACCCAGCGCCGAGCAAAACTACACGGTTGCCAATCTGCTGAATTCAATGCAACAGCATTGGACAAACGCAGCTTGGACAGATTGCTCCAACCCAGAATCTTTATATGAAGCTGGATTGCTCAAACTTTGTTGTGATAAAGCTTTACATTATCTGGGATGGAAGCCCATCTTAACGTTTAAAGAAACAGTTGCTTTAACAACCCAATGGTATCAAGCATACTACTCCGATAGTCGTGATGTCTGGCGGGTGACTCAAGAACAAATCGCCTGCTACGAAACTTATGCCCAAGATCGTCAGGCTGTTTGGACGATTTCTTGTGCCTCACCCGCAACCCATTAAAATTCTGTTGACTTCCATTCCATGATCTTTCTATTATGTTAGATGGTTTACTTCTGACTCCGCTTCGCCGCATTCCCTTGGATGCAGGCGATGTTTTGCATGGGATTAAATCCTCCGATCCAGGTTATGTGGCGTTTGGTGAAGCCTATTTTTCCACCATTCACTATGGGGTCGTCAAGCCGTGGAAACGCCATAACCGCATGACTCTCAATCTTGTTGTTCCCAGTGGATCGATTCGTTTTGTCTTATACGACGATCGCCCAAACTCCCCAACTCAGGGAAAAATTGAATCTACGATTGTTTCTCCCGAAAATTATCAGCGTCTTACCGTTCCTCCGAGGATTTGGATGGCATTTCAAGGTTTGAGTCAAGAACTCAATCTTTTGCTGAACCTCGCCGATCTTGAACACGACCCAGAAGAAATCGATCGGGCTGAACTCAACTTTGTCCCATTTGATTGGACGCTAAACCCATGAAAGTTATTCTTCTCGCTGGCGGTTTTGGCACTAGACTGGCTGAATATACTGAGATTTTGCCTAAACCAATGGTTCCCATCGGCGGGCAGCCTATTCTCTGGCATATTATGCAACTCTTTGCTGACTACGACCATAAAAATTTTTATATCGCCTGCGGTTATAAAGCAGAAGTTATTAAACAGTATTTTCTCAACTATCCTGCTCTCAACGCTGACTTTACCATCAACCTTGCCACAGGACAGGTGACAACTTTGATGAAAAAAGAAATTGATTGGCAGGTTAGTCTTGTATATACTGGAATCAACAGTATGACCGGAGGACGGGTCAAACGACTCCAATCACTGATTGGTAATGAAACCTGTTTTTTAACCTATGGGGATGGTTTAGCTAACATCAATTTAGATCACTTGCTGGCTTACCATCGTAGTCATGGTCGCATGGTGACAGTCACCGCAGTCAGACCCTCGGCTCGTTTTGGCGAATTGGAAATTTCTGATGGTCAAGTGATTTCTTTTCAAGAAAAACCCCAAGTTCGCCAGGGATGGATTAATGGCGGCTTTTTTGTGATTGAACCCGAATTTTTTGATTTAATTGCGGGTGAGGATACAGTGCTAGAAGCTGAACCCTTAGAGAAAGCAGCCGCTTTGGGCGAACTGATGGCTTATCAGCATGAAGGATTTTGGCAATGTATGGACACAAAACGCGATCGCGATTTACTGGAAAACCTTTGGCAAAGCGGTAATGCTCCCTGGAAACGATAGATGATCTCAAAAACACCATCATTAATCAGACTTTCAAAATCTTGCCTCAGCGAAGCTGAAAAGCACGCGGTCATGGCAGTCCTGGACAGTGAATTTTTGGGCATGGGTGAAGAAGTTAAACTCTTTGAGCAAGAACTATCAGCCTTTCTCGGACGACCAGTTGCCTGCGTAGTCAACGGCACTGCTGCACTTCACCTGACCCTCCAAGCCTGTGGAATTGGCAGAGGTGATGAGGTTTTAGTCCAATCTTTAACCTACGTTGCCTCTTTCCAAGCGATTTCGGCAACAGGGGCGACTCCTGTACCTTGCGATATCGATCCCGAAACCCTAACTCTTGACTGGAGAGACGCTGAAAAACGCATTACCCCTAGAACCAAGGCCGTTATGCCTGTCCACTATAGTGGCGGAGTGGGAAAACTAGATGAGATTTACCATTTTGCCAAATCTTGCGGGCTGAGAACGATCGAAGATGCTGCCCATGCCTTTGGAACCAAATATCACGGTCAATTGGTGGGGAGTTTTGGCGATATCGCTTGCTTTAGCTTTGACGGGATTAAAAACATTACCTCTGGGGAAGGGGGTTGTATCGTCTCTAATGACGAAGAGGTGATGTCCCGCGTTCGGGATGCCCGCTTGCTAGGAGTAGAAAAAGATACAGAGAAACGCTTCCAAGGACAACGCAGTTGGGATTTTGATGTCACTGCCCAGGGCTGGCGATATCACATGAGCGATATAATGGCAGCGATCGGACGGGTACAGTTACAGCGGTTTCCTGAATTAGCTGCAAAGCGTCAAAAGTTAGCTCGATACTACGATCGAAAGTTGAGTCAACTTTCTTTTGTGACTCCCTTAGCTCATAATTATCAAGAAGTCGTACCCCATATTTATCCCATTCGTTTAACAGATGGAACCTCTAGAACTTCTCTCCGTCAAGATTTGTTAGATTTTGGCATTCAAACAGGGTTACATTATCAGCCCAATCATTGTTTATCATTTTTTGCTCCTAGTCCTAATTATAAATTGCCAGTCACGGACAGAGTATATCCCACATTAATGACCTTACCCTTACATCCCGATTTGTCAACAGAGCAAATCGGCCTGATTTGTGATCGTTTATCTAAGCTATTAAAAACATGACGGAAACCAACGCTAAATATTTACAACCCGATGCTGACAGCCATAAGGACTATCCATTAGTGAGCGTCATTATGAATTGCTATAACGGGGAAAAGTATCTCAAAGAAGCGATCGACTCTGTATATGCACAGACCTACCCTAACTGGGAAATTATTTTTGTTGATAATGCTTCTGTTGACCAAACTGCTGCGATCGCTAACAGCTATGATAATCGACTCAAATATTTTCGTAATCCTTTGACCGTCAAATTAGGAGAGTCAAGAAATATTGCATGTGAGCACGCTAAAGGTGAATTTTTAGCCTTCTTAGATTGTGATGATATATGGATGCCGGATAAGTTAGAATTACAGATACCACTATTTTTGGAAAATCAAAGCGTTG
>NZ_JAJENT010000508.1:0-8550 GCF_035615515.1 Phormidium sp. CCY1219 | reverse complement strand
CCTCGTAGGGCTTAGGCTGGTCAGCTACCTAAAGTCAGGGGCTAGAAGCCCCGTCTCTTTAGAGCGGGGTGCTGACGGCTTTACCTTATTATGGATCCAGAGCGACTTTTCCACATCTACTCCTCATTTTCTGCTGAATTTCTCCGCACAAGAGTGATAATCTCCCCCGTGGATTGGCGATCGCGATCGTTGCGCTCTTTCCCTCTTTCTGGTATAATCTTATGATTTTGAACTGATTTTTTGGATCCTCATCTCTGATTCCTTTTATTTTCGTATCAATTAATACTGTTTTTTCTCGTTCTTACTGAAAACTTTACAAAACCACCAGAAAGTAAAAAGATTTGGCAAAACTAACCGAAAAGGCTTTTCAATCTGGTTTCGGAAAAGCTATGTATAAAGCATAGCATTGAACAACATTGACAAACCCAGACCGAATGAGGTGAAAATATGGTTACGGCGATCGCAAACCCCCAGATTAATGTTTTACACTTAGAAGGTTCTTTCCATGCTGCCAATGCGGCGCAGCTACAGGCACGATTGACTAGAGCCGTGCAGTCCTCCACCAACCTGCCTTTACTGGTGGATATGGAGGGAGTCGAATTTCTCGATAGTGCCGGACTTATGGCGTTGGTATCCGCATTGAGTCTGGCCCAAAAACTCAAACGCAGATTTAGTCTGTGTAGCGTTTCACCTTCAATTCGGATCTTGTTTGAACTGACCCAACTCGATCGCGTATTTGAAATTTTTGCCAATCGTGCCGCTTTTGAAGCCGCATTGAGATAACCGAGAAGAGAGTACAGGCGATCGCCTCCCTGCGAGTCCCCCTCCAACGTACAATTCCAATGCCCTTTTTAAAACAGGCGAATTCTTCCCCATCCACCATTGAGGTAAAATCGCCTGATTTTTATGGTAAAAAATTTTCCGGGATAAAAGTCGCTGGGGAACGAGTTAAACGAGTTAAACGCAACCGGGTAAAGTATTATTTAACCTCAATTTTCAATCAGCTTTTTACTGACAATAATTGGAATTATTCTCTACAAAAAATAGAGAATAATTAAAGCTAAAATCACTATAGTTGATTATTTTTTAGACCGAGAAGTACCGAGAGGCTATCGAAGAAAATACTACTTGTGAATAGATATTATTACCCTAGGCATCTTTGCTGTTATTGCTGGAACTGATACCTGGAAAACAATAGAAGCTTTCGGTTTGATTTAGTGCGAGCGAGCCTTCTCAATAATCCCCCATTAATCTCAATAACCACTGAAGCGACGTTTAAATAACAAGTTGACAACTAACCTATAAAGCGATCGCGCAAATTTTAGTTCATCAAACAGCGATTCTGCCTTATATAGAGCATTAGATGCGTTTGTCTTGCAAACCCACCCCAACCGGCGGCCAAAAATTCTCTATCCCCCCATCGTTGACCCTAAAGGTTAGGGTTACGCGAAAGCGCCAGGATTGGGGGGTAGGGTTGGGTAGAAAACAGGATTTCCCCTTTAGAAGCAATCCGATGGGGAAAAAGGGTGGAGGAGACGCGGAGAGCTATAGCAGATGAAGAGTTGCGTTGTCGCAGAGAAACTGCTGTTGTCCTCTATACTATTAAGGTAAGGTAAAAAATAACCGTTGAGTGGGTCGATGGTGTACTCGATCGCCGCTCAGGAGCGCTGCTCAGTTTGTTTCCACTCTGAGTTTCGCCACTCAAGAGCGTCAATCCAACCGCGCAGTGTCGATCGAGTCAGTGCCGATATTTCAGCGCTAAGCACAAGCTTATTATCACAGTTTTGAGTTAATATCAAGCGACCCACTTGTTGTGGACAGAGAAAACAGCAGGAAGAAAGTAGAGTTTTGCCGTGGCAGTCGCAGTAGAAAAACTTTTAACACCAGAAATTTTGCAACCGGCGCGTTATCTAGGCAACGAGTTGGGATCGGTGCATAAACCGTGGGAGAGTGCGACCGTCCGCTGGGTGTTGACCTACCCAGAAATTTACGAGGTGGGGGCCTCCAACTTAGGGCATATCATCCTCTATAACATTTTGAACGCGCAACCGAGACAGCTATGCGATCGCGCCTATTTACCCGCAAAGGATCTGGCCGAAAAACTGAAAGCCACCGAGACGCCCCTATTTGCGGTGGAGTCGCGGCGGTGGCTGAGTGACTTCGATATCCTCGGTTTCAGCCTCAGTTACGAACTCGGGGCCACCAACATCCTGGAAATGTTGGACTTGGCGGGGATTCCCCTAACCGGGAAAGAACGGTGTAGCGATCGCCCGTGGAACGTAGAAACTGGTAGCGCCCCCTTAATTTTTGCCGGGGGTCAAACTGCCACCTCCAACCCGGAACCCTACGCCGACTTCTTCGACTTCATCGCCTTGGGAGATGGAGAAGAACTGCTCCCAGAAATTGGCATGGTTCTCGAAGAAGGCAAAGCCGCCGGAGTGACTCGCGAAGCAATCCTATTCGATTTAGCCCAAATTCCCGGGGTGTACGTGCCGCAGTTCTACGATATGGCGGAGGATGGATCGGTCCATCCCAACCGTCCCGGGGTGCCGGAAAAAGTTCTGCGCCGGGTAGCTACCCCGATTCCGGCATATTCCATCGGCTTAGTGCCCTACGTGCAAACCGTTCACGATCGCTTGACGATGGAAATTCGGCGCGGCTGTACCCGGGGCTGTCGCTTCTGTCAGCCGGGAATGCTGACGCGGCCCGCCCACGATGTAGAACCCGAAACCGTAGTCGATGAAATCGCGCGGGGGATGAAAGCCACCGGCTACAACGAATTTTCCCTCCTCTCATTAAGCTGTTCCGACTACCTAGCCCTTCCCGCCGTGGGAATGGAAATCAAAAATCGACTCAAAGACAGCAATATTTCCCTCTCCCTCCCCAGTCAGCGGGTCGATCGCTTTGACGAAAATATCGCCAACATCATCGGCGGTACCCGCAAAAGCGGTCTGACTTTCGCCCCGGAAGCCGGCACCCAGCGGATGCGCGACATCATTAATAAAGGACTCACCAACGAAGAACTCCTGCGCGGGGTCAAAACCGCTGCAGAACAAGGGTGGGATAAAGTCAAACTGTACTTTATGATTGGCTTACCCGGAGAAACCGAAGCCGACGTGCTCGGAATTGCCGAAACCGTTCATTGGTTGAGGCAACAGTGTCGCACGCCTTCGGGCAAACGGCTGTCGTTCAACCTGACGATTTCCAACTTTACGCCGAAACCCCATACGCCGTTCCAATGGCATTCCGTGTCTACTTCGGAGTTTTTGCACAAGCAGGACATGCTGCGCGAGGAATTTCGCCGGATGAAGGGGGTAAAGGCGAACTTCACAGACGTGCGGATTTCGGCGATGGAAGACTTCGTGGGACGAGGCGATCGCCGTCTCGGTCCGGTGGTGCGTCGCGCTTGGGAACTCGGTGCCGGCATGGATTCTTGGTGGGAAAGTTTGGACCGGGCATTTGGTGCTTGGGCGCAAGCCATTGACGAAGCGGGGTTGAGTTGGAAATACCGCCAAGTGGAAAATGGCGAGTGGAACGTGATGGACTCGGCAAATGCGGATCTAACGGCGTCTCTGGATGCGCCTTTACCGTGGGATCATTTGGATACCGGCATCGATAAGCAGTGGTTGAAAGATGACCTGTTGCGCGCGGGAGAAGCGGCAACGGTGCCGGATTGTTCGTTTGCCGGCTGCTCTCACTGTGGCGTCTGTGGGGTTGACTTCGGTCACAATATTGTGGTAGAGCAACCTGCGATTCCGCAATTTGAGGGACATTTTCAGCCCAACCAAACCCGCGCCCAAAGACTGCGGGTGTGGATGGGTAAACAGGGGGATATGGCGCTGCTGAGTCATTTGGATTTGATGCGCTTGTTCGATCGCGCCGTGCGTCGTGCGGATTTGCCGATCGCCTTTACCGGGGGCTACCATCCCGGACCGCGCATCTCTCCGGCAAATGCCCTGAGCTTGGGTGCCACCTCGAGCGGCGAAATCGTGGATTTCGAACTGACCGAACCGATGGATGTGGCCGCATTCCAAGAGCGGTTGAGCGCTGAGCTGCCGCAGGATATGCCGATTTACCAGATTCGGGAAGTGGATGTGAAGGCGCGTTCCGCCAGTCAGCAGTTAGAGCGCGCCGAGTATTTGCTGACCATCGGCGCGATCGCATCGGATGAGGGTCAGGATCCGGCCAGTGCCCAATCCTGGCAAGGGTGGATCGATCGCATTCTGGCTCAGGATGAGATTTGGTGGGAACACAAGACGAAAAAGGGCAAGTTAAAACAGGTGAATCTGCGCGATCGCCTGTTTGAACTCGAAGCGATCGATACCTCTGACGACCCCACCATGCCTACGGCGGTGGTGCGGTTTGTCGGGAGCTGTCGCAATGATGGTACCCTGCTGCGCCCGGCTCATGTGCTTTATCTGTTCGAGCAACTCGAAAGCGGGGAATTCCAGCTTTTGCATACCCATCGACAACAGTTGATTTTGGCCGATGAATGATGGGCTGCTTGAAGCCAAAAAATTGAAAAAGCAGGTGTTACAACTCCCGTCCCTTTTCTCCCCTTCTCCGGAGAGGAATGATTTCTTAAGAATTAAGAAGTCATTGCCAGGTCAATTCTGTTTTTATCAATTTCTAGCCTCCCGACATTCAACCTTTTCTATTTTTCCCAGACGCCGGCATCTTTGCCGGTCCAGTCTGGTTGGAGGGAAAGAAACGGACACCACCGCTTTATCCCCGAACATTGTTAGACAAATCTAATGATTTAAGAGCGCTTGAAAAAAGCAAAGAAAGTGCTAACATCAAAAAGAAAGCAGGTGATGGGCCAGAAGTTTCTGACTCCCGGAGCAACCCAGCTTCTCGACCCAACGTCGCGGACTGGCGGTTGCTGGTGGGTGCAAGGCTGAAATTGAACTGACGCCGAGAGGCGAAGCCCACCGGAGAACGTCCGGTTTTCAGCACCCTCTCGGGAACGAACAAGCCCTCTCGGCGGTGCCAAATGCGTGGGGGGAAGTACGACCGCCGATTCTGTCACCCGGAAGGCGGAAAAAAGTCAGGCTTCCACTCATGGGGTAAAAAGGCCAGGGCGAGAAGGGTTCCACTCCCGCGCTCAGGATGGCAAATTTTTAGGGTCTGGAACGCAAAGCGAACCGCTTCGGGGCGAGGGGATCCGGTTTTCTAAACAGACCATTCGCTCTATAATAAGACAGCGCCCCCCAGGAATTGTCGCTGGAAGCGACGCGCGATCGCGCTTCTGAGCGAACCCAAGCACGAGATGCTGGCTTGCGATCCACCTGCAATGCTTTCAGACTTTAAATGAATTCAACGCCGCCATTCGTAGAGATGTTTGATGCAATATCTCTACCGAAATTTATCCGGCTCTTTTGCACCTTTTTTGCACAAAGATGTCGGCGCAACTCTGAGTGAAAGCTATCGATTCCACCCTATCCGGTGGCGGAAACATCGCAGTCGCTCTAGCTTTTTCCCCCACAGGGGCGATCGTTAATTCTCCCTACGTGAAAAGCAAGTTTCGTTTTGTCTATAGCTACACATTCGTGCCTTCATCGGTCCATTGGACAAGGGAGCGATGAGAAAGAATAAAGAACAAAAAGCAAGTAGCTGACGCTTACGCCTAAGTTTTGAGGAAATTGAATGCCGAAGCAAATTATTATCGCGGAGCAGCATCGAATTGCTGCAGTCTTTTCTGAAGATCAGATTCAAGAACTGGTAGTTGCCACGGGAACCCACCAAGTGGGCGATATCTATTTAGGGGTGGTGGAAAATGTCCTCCCCGGAATTGATGCCGCCTTTGTCAATATCACGGACCCGGAACGCAATGGATTTATCCATGTCAGCGACCTCGGCCCGTTGCGCCTGAAGCGTTCCTCCGGAACCATCACCGAACTGCTGGCACCTCAGCAAAAAGTGCTGGTGCAAGTGATGAAAGAACCCACCGGCAATAAAGGACCGAGGCTGACGGGCAATATCACCCTACCGGGTCGCTATTTAGTGCTGATGCCCTTCGGGCGGGGGGTGAATCTCTCCCGGCGGATCCGGGTCGAAACCGAACGCAACCGCTTGCGCGCATTGGCGATTCTGATCAAACCCTCTGGAATGGGGTTGCTGGTGCGAACCGAAGCCGAAGGGGTCAGCGAAGAAGCCATTCTGGAAGATTTAGAGTTTTTACAAAAACAATGGGAGGACATCCAACGGGAAGCCGCTGCAATGCGCCCACCTGCCTTGTTAAACCGGGACGATGATTTTATCCAGCGGGTGCTGCGAGATATGTACAGCGCTGATGTGAATCGCATCGTCGTAGACTCGGGCAGTGGCGTGAAGCGGGTCAAGCAACATTTAATGAACTGGAGTGGCGGCAAATCGCCCCAAGGGGTGTTAATTGACGAACACCGCGATCGCAGCTCTATTTTGGAATTTTTCCGGGTGAATGCGGCGATTCGCGAAGCGCTCAAACCTCGGGTAGACCTGCCCTCTGGCGGTTACATCATTATCGAACCTACAGAAGCGCTCACGGTAATCGACGTCAACTCCGGCTCGTTTACTCGGTCCGCCACTTCTCGCGAAACGGTGCTGTGGACTAACTGCGAAGCCGCTACGGAAATCGCCCGTCAGATGCGCTTACGCAATATTGCCGGCGTGATTATTATCGACTTTATCGATATGGATTCGCGGCGCGACCAGCTGCAGGTCCTCGAACATTTCAACAAAGCCCTAAAAGCCGATAAAGCTCGCCCGCAAATCGCTCAACTCTCCGAACTGGGTTTGGTGGAACTGACGCGCAAACGCCAAGGCCAAAATGTTTACGAACTGTTTAGTCGCCCCTGTCCCACTTGTGGCGGTTTGGGTCATATGGCTCATTTCCCTGGCGAACCGGAACCGGAAGCACAACCTCTGCAACCCGCACCGGAAGCGCCAGAACGCACTGTGCCTCCACCGGTGAAAGCCGATCGCACCCCGGAAACCCCCACGCGCGACGTGGCGGAGTACGAACCGACGAGCGAACTGTCCGATCTCGATTTGCTCAATCATCCCAGCTATCAAGAATTGAGCCTCCCGGGCACTCGCCGTCGCCGTCGTCGCCGTTTGGATATCGGCGAAGGGGAGTCCACCACAGAAACCACCAGACCGAATACCCGGGGAGGAACGACTTTCCCCTCTACCCGGGAAAAAGCCGAGTGGACTGGATCGCAAAGCTATGCCGATGCGGGGGCTTATTCCGGTGGGAATGAGGGTCGATCCGAGCAAGGGCGTAGCTCTCGCCGGATGCGCGACTACGACCAAGGGGGCGGCTCTTCTACCGAAGTGATTCAAATTGAAATGACCCCGGAGGAGCAGGATATTTACGCTCTGATGGGCATTTCTCCCTTAATCCTTTGCGATCGCGACATCAAAAATCCCAAATCGGCGGCGATCTCGGTAACAGAACCGGGAGAATCCAACACCACCTCCCAGGTGGAGTATTCTGAACCGGAGGAAGCGGAAACTTCCCTCCCCGAGTCGGACAATTCTCCCGCCAATGTGTCGGATGAGGAGGATGCTTCTGAGTCTGATGAAGGTGAGGACGATTATGGCCCGGTGCTGAAAACTCGTCGCCGCCGTCGTCGCTCTTCTGCTGTGGAAAGCTAAGATTGATTCGCTTGTCCTTGGCGGCTCTCGCCAAGGACTTCTGTTTGGGATTTGTTTATGCATCATCGTCAGAATATGTCGTCACAATCGCCACAACAGCTTAGTCTCTGGGAACCTGGTTCCTTCTCCCTTTCCGGGGTGGATGAAATGTCTTACCCCGGACCGATCGCTGGGGTGGATGAAGTGGGACGCGGCTGTTTGTTCGGTCCGGTGGTGGCGGCGGCGGTGATGTTACCGAAATCTCAGCTTTCTGATTTGCAATCCGCCGGGGTCACCGACAGCAAGCAGTTGTCCGCAAAGCAGCGCGAGGCCCTGACGGGGGAAATTCGCTCCCGCGCGATCGCCCTCGGTATCGGGATGGCTTCAGTGCGCGAAATCGATCGCCTGAATATTTTGCAGGCGTCTTTGCTGGCGATGAAACGCGCCATTCTCAAATTATCCGTTCCCCCGGCTTTGTGTTTGGTGGATGGAAATCAAAAAATCCCCGATTTGCCGATCGCCCAACACACTCTGGTGAAGGGCGATCGCGCTTCTGTGGCGATCGCCGCCGCCAGTATCCTCGCCAAAGTCTGGCGCGACGAACTGATCTGCCGCTTGGCTGCAAAATATCCCGAATATGACTTGACAAATAACAAAGGATATGCTACAGCAAAACATCGCCAAGCATTGCAAAAATATGGTCCTTCCTCTCAACATCGTCGCTCTTTTGCTCCCTGTCGCGTCGGGGAAATCTCCACCCTCAACCTGTGACAGCACAGACACGCCCTGGATTCCCCCAATTGACGCGGGAGGGGGAAAATGACCTACTGTCTCAATATTCACTGCCCGCATCCCGAAAGTCAGGGACTCCGTAGAAACCAACCCCATGTCTAAAGCCAGGGGCTTGTACTTCTAACCACCTGACCAGCCTAA
>NZ_JAJENT010000507.1:0-213 GCF_035615515.1 Phormidium sp. CCY1219 | reverse complement strand
CATCCCTAAAGGGAAGGGCTTGGTAAGACTTTATTCTTGCTACGCTCGAATATTTTCCCAAGCTCACCTGACCAGAAAACCAGACTAATCTAAGTTTGGTAGCCGTTAGGGGTAAGAGTTAAAGTTCCGACCTACAGGTGCTTGCCAGCCTGTAGCTCTCGAAATTCAACATTTTACAGGTCTAAAAGGGTTAAGCCAGTGTGTTGAATAAAG
>NZ_JAJENT010000506.1:0-3014 GCF_035615515.1 Phormidium sp. CCY1219 | reverse complement strand
GGGGGAGAACTCCTCCCTACGCATAAATGACGAGGGTTTCCGTTCTCCCCCTTACCAACCCTAATTTCTGATGATGACAATCCATAGAAGGTCTCCCTTCCATTTGTGAAAGTCGATTGTCGGTGGCGATCGCTGCCTAAGTCAGTGTGCCTACTTTCGTTAAGTGTGGCATAAAGCGCTGAATTCTCCCTTAATTTTCCTCTTAAAAAAGATGTTAACCTCTTTACTACTGTGGAGCGGGCGACTCCTCTATCTGAGGATAAGGGTTTCCCGCTTTACCTGAACCCATAACATCTCCCCCGCACTCAGCCCGAGTATTTCATCATCAGTGAACTCGGCTAAAAAGGTAAGCTATAATTAACAAAGCCAAAGCGATGATAAATCAGTGGGGACCTTTTTACCGAAGGAAATTGCCCTGAAACAGGCGAACAGGGCAAACAAATGGGGATAAAGAAAAACCCAAGCGATCGCTTTCGATAAACATCCGAGGGAGAAAATGAAACTGGGAGATGCGTAGACCAGGGAATCAAATCAAAATTCTCGGTTGTAGTAAACCAAGAAACTCCAATCGCCGCCGAGGGTTGCACGGACAACTCCAGAGAAACCCCAGGCTCATGCAAGGGATCTGAGACAAAAGAGGGTGGGATCCGGTGGCTTGAGGAACCTGAAGTTGTAGGATTTGCAAAAGCTCCCGTAAGATGACATCAGCGAAGATGCCCAAATCAGAAGATCCAGGGAGAGTTCTCCCAGAGTCGGACTTGCAGGGTAGGTAAAATCGTGGCGAAGGCTCGACTCAGGAAAAACAAAGGTTTAAACTGGATTCGGGGGCAAAGGAGAGACGGGTGGCCCAGACCATCGCCCACTGTCCCCAGAATGCTGCCTAGGGGTGTTTCGTCATTGGAGTGGAACCCAGGGGCGATCGCCCGTGGGTGGAATTCACTCAAGCCAAATAATCAAGTGGCATCAGACCAAAGCAAACCACTTATCAGCGCAGTTCTATGCAGACAACGAGGTGAACCAGCAAGTAGAGGTAGCAACACATTCCTTCCAGACAGTGGCGCTTCAATTGCCATATCCCTTTAAACTGGATTTTAATGAAGGTGAACTAAACCAACTACGGAAACGGTTTAGCAATCAATTTCGGCATAGACACGGAAGAGGACGATCGGTGTGCTGTATCTAGCGGAAGTACAAAAACAAAAAAGTAGCTTTGGGCTTGGTAGCGCCAAGGCTGAACTTAGACTGCTCGCCTGTCAGCGGGGCGAAAACAGTTGGAGTGCCGTACCAGGCTCAGAGACGATCCCTGCTGAGGACGCCAGTAGTTTTAACGCCGGCGCGCTGGTGCTTGTAGACCTCAGTCCCAACAAACAAGTAAAGGGGAATGTGGAAGAGGCGGCATCTCGTCTGGTTAGTATTTTGCAAAATTTCTCCCGAGGTCAAGACAAAATCAAAACCAAGGAGGAAGAAATCGAGCAGTGGATGCAGTCTCTGACATATCAAAGTCAGGAACTACAGCGTCGCGAGATGGAATTACAAGCCCGGGAAGAAGAACTCACCGAGCTAGAGTCTAAACGCCAGGAAATCGAAAGCGCTTCTTCAGAAGCCACCCAAGCTAGAGAAGATCTAGAGCGCAAGCAGCAGGAACTAGACAGCGCCTGGGAGGAATTGCGATCGCAGCGCCAGCAGATGGAGGAGCAGATCGCTCAAACACAGCAATCGGTGCAGTTGGATGAAGGACTAGCCAATCACATTCAAGAATTACTCGATTACTTGTCTCAAACCGATGCGCCCAGCGAATCGGCGAACGAACAGGTGAAGCTGGCGTTGGAAGGGGTGGCGGCACAACAGTCGGTGATGGACGAACATTGGCAGCGGCTCGATCGCTTTCGCAGTGACGCCGAACAGCAGCAACAGGAACTCCCCAGCAAAAACCAAGAACTGGAGAATTTGCGCCAACAATGCCATGAAGGTGAAGCGTCTTTAGAAGAGGCTCGCGCACAGTTAAAGCTCCTCGAAAGCGCTCTGGCAATTAAACGCGAATATGCCACGAGCCTAAAAACCCAGGTCACGAGTCAAGAGGAATTGCATCAGCAACTGTTTCAACTGGCAGACACCTCCGAGCAGGTGACGATTACCGATAAGGTGGACGTGGAAGCGTTGGAGAGGATGCCGATTGAGGAACTGGAAGGAATGGTGCAAAATCTACAGCAGGATTTAGACAAAATCTTTCAGTTTGTTAACGGTCAAGAGGAGGAGTTGAAATTACAGCGCGAGACGATTGAAGAACTCGAGCAAACACTTAGCCAAGCGAAAGATACTGAACGCTGGAACGTACAGCGACAACTGACGGACGAACAAGAAGCTTACCAGATGTTGGATCAAACCCTGGTGGGTCAGCGACGGAATCTGCGCGAACGGGAGGAGATTCTCAGTCAGCACCGGGCGGTGTTGAGTCGCCGTCAAGGTCATGGAGATGGTGGCTCGATCGCCCCCCATCAAAAGCTTGCCCTCGGCCCAATTCTCGGGCAAATCGAACAAGCGCGAGAACAACAAGCGGAAGAACTCCAAAAGCTCGAAGGGGAAATCGAACAGATGGAACAAGAGTTTGAGCAGGCTCAGGAAACTGTGAATGCTCAGGCTAAAGAAGTGGAGGATAAGCAGCAGGCGATCGCTCAACTTGAAGCAAATGTGCGGGAGTTGCAAGAGGCGATCGCGCGAATGCTCGCTCAAGTCAATCTCTATGAAGAAATGCTCCAACCCCTGCAAGATAAACTCAACGAGGTCAAGCAAAAACTCGAAGAAGTGGCCGGCGCTTTCGGACAAGTGGGAGAAACCCACTCCAATCAACAACAGGCGATCGCGCAGATGCGCGACATTCTGACGGGTCTGATTAATGGAGAGTCTTCTGAGTTGGCGGCTTCGTAGAGTGGCGCAATCGTCAGGAACCCCATCCCTAAAGGGAAGGGCTTGGTAAGACTTTATTCTTGCTACGCTCGAATATTTTCCCAAGCTCA
>NZ_JAJENT010000505.1:0-10773 GCF_035615515.1 Phormidium sp. CCY1219 | reverse complement strand
ATAGCGCAATGGTTATTTATCCCTAGTCCAACTCTCAGATATGGAAAAACATGCCTATTAGCGCAATGGTTATTTATTCTTAGTCCAACTCTCAGATATGGAAAAACATACCTATTGGCGCAATGGTTATTTATCCCTAGTCCAACTCCCAGGGATGGGAAAAAACTGTCCTGATGAGCGGGATGGTTATAATATTTTCATATAAGTAAGGTAGAGAATTTTTCACCTCAGAGGTGCAAGCGCGGTAATGACTATTTGGCTATGGATCGCATCAATCTGAGAAAGGCTATAAACGCGGTTCGCACTTGGGTAATCGTTTTAAAATCACTGTAGGCCATGATGGTAAGGATGAAGGGGGATAAAAAGGATTTGGGAAGCTTTTTATCGAAGCTTTTCTACTGAATCTGCATGTCAATCGTCTGGCGTGAAATTAGCCCGCGTCGGCGGGCTTAGGCTATCGAGAAGCAGAAGCGAGAGAAGGGTGCGTCAACCGTGGTAACGCACTCTTCTGTCAAACCTTAACTCTTTTTCTTGGTTGAGGACGAGGTAGATTTTTTGCGAGAACTGCGCTTCGACTTACCGCCACTCTTGGAAGATGCCTTAGCGGCGAGCAATTCTAACGCTTTTTCTAACGTCACCTCTTCCACCTTCATCCCTTCCGGGAGGGAAGCATTGGTTTTGCCATGTTTCACATAAGGACCATAAGGACCATCGTAAACATTCACCGGTTCTTCATCGGCGGGATGTTTGCCCAATTGGCGTAATGGTTCCTTACTTTTGCCGCCTTTTCGGCTGCGTCCTTTTTTCGGTTCCGACAATAATTGTAAAGCCCGGTCTAGAGAAACCGTTAACACATCATCACCGGCTTTCAGAGAACGATAATCCTTGCCTCCTTCTTTCCCTTGGTCGTGAACCACATAAGGACCGAAGCGTCCGAGTCCTGCTTGGATTTTGCCACCGGTTTCCGGGTGAGTGCCCAAAGTGCGGGGGAGGGAAAGCAGTCCGAGGGCTTGGTCGAGGGTAACATTTTCTGGGTTAACCCCTTTCGGGAGAGAGGCGCGTTTGGGCTTTTTGTTTTCCTCACTGGTTTCGCCGAGTTGGACGTAAGGCCCGTATTTGCCGATCAGTACGTAAACCGGCAAGTTGGTTTTCGGATCCACACCCAGTTCCTCGGGACCTTCGGTTTTTTGCTTGAGGATGGTTTCCACTTGTTCTGGGTCCAGGTCCGAGGGGGTCAAATCCTTGGGGATAGAAGCAGTGACCACGCCGTTTCCGTTTTCTGCTTCAATATAAGGACCATAGCGACCGATGCGAACTTTGGCGTCTAAATTGTCCAGTTCCACACTGCGCGCTTGATTCGGATCGATTTGGTCTTCTTGTTTCTTGACTTGGTTGTGCAGACCGTTTTCGCCGCGATAAAAATTCTCCAGATAGGGTAGCCAGTTGGCTTCCCCGGTAGAGATTTCATCGAGGGTTTGTTCCATTTTGGCGGTAAAGCCGGTGTCTACCAAGTCGGGGAAGTATTTTTCCAGCAGATCGGTGACGGCGAAAGCGGTGAAGGTGGGGACAAGGGCATTACCTTTGAGCATGGCATAGCCGCGATCGATGATGGTGCTGATGATGCTGGCGTAGGTGCTGGGGCGTCCGATGCCTTCGCTTTCGAGGGTTTTAACCAGAGAGGCTTCACTGTAGCGGGCGGGGGGTTGGGTTTCGTGACCGATCGCCTCGATATTGTTGCAGTTGGGGCGATCGCCTTCTTTCAGGGAGGGCAAAATCACCTCCCGGTCTTCCAGGGCCGCCTCAGGATCGTCCGACCCTTCCACATAGGCACGCAAAAAGCCGGGAAAATCGATCCGCTTCCCACTGGAGCGAAAATCTGCATCTTCCACGCGCAACTCCACGCTAATCAGGGTTTGGCGGGCATCTGCCATTTGGCTGGCAACCGTGCGCTTCCAAATCAAATCGTACAGTCTCAGTTCGCGCCCGGACAGACCGGTCTGTTGCGGGGTGCGGAACGTATTGCCCGCCGGACGAATCGCTTCGTGGGCCTCCTGCGCCCCTTTACTCTTGGTGGTATATTTCCGAGGTTTCGGGCTGAGATATTCTTTCCCATACATTTGCTCCACACAGGTGCGCGCCGCGTTGAGCGCTTGGTCGGACAAATGCACCGAGTCAGTTCTCATGTAGGTGATATACCCGTTTTCGTAGAGATTTTGGGCGATTTTCATCGTATCTCGTGCCGAGAACCGCAGCTTGCGGTTAGCTTCCTGTTGTAGGGTGGAGGTGGTGAATGGCGGGGCGGGTTTGCGGGTGCTGGGGCGTTCCTCCACATTCCGCACGGTCCAGGGTTTGTCCCCGAGTCGTTCCACTAAGGCATGGGCTTGCGCTTCATTGAGCAGCACCACATTGCGACCTGCGGCAATTTGGCCGGTGGCTTCGTCGAAGTCGCTACCGGTGGCAATTTTCTGGCCTCCTAGAGCCACCAGTTTGGCTTCAAAGGCGGTTTGGGAGTGGTTTAAGGTTGCTTTTAAGTCCCAATAGCTGCCTTGGCGGAAGGCGCGACGCTGCCTTTCTCGGTGGACCAATAGGCGCACCGCCACCGATTGCACGCGACCGGCAGATAAACCGGAGGCAATTTTTTTCCACAGTAGGGGCGAAAGGGTATAACCCACCAATCGGTCTAAAATCCGTCGGGTTTCCTGGGCGTGAACCAGTTGCTCGTCGATGTTGCGACAGTGGTTGAGGGCGCGGCGAATGGCTTCGCGGGTGATTTCGTGAAATACCATCCGCTTGATGGGGACTTTGGGCTTGAGCACTTGTAGCAGGTGCCAGCTAATACTTTCCCCTTCTCGGTCTTCATCGGTGGCCAGAATGAGTTCATCGGCAGATTTTAAGGCATCTTTCAGGGCTTTGACGACTTTTTGTTTGTTTTTGGGAATCACGTAGAGGGGTTGGAAGTCCGCGTCTACATTTACCCCGAGCTGCGCCCATTTTTCCCCTTTGACCTTTTCGGGAATTTCGTCCGCAGATGAGGGTAGATCGCGCACGTGACCCATCGATGCCTCTACGCGATAGTCGTTCGGTAGGAAGTTCCGAATCGTGCGGGCTTTGGTTGGAGATTCGACGATGACAAGGGTTGACATGGCACCTTTTTGGGATAGCAGCTTGGTAGACAGTCAGCTTTAGAGTTTTTGAGGGAGATGTCAAGGGGGATCGGTAAGGAAGGCATCAATCGGTGCGAGGCGGTTGCCTCGGTTGAGTCGGGATGGCGCAGGTTTCGGTTGTCAAGGGCAACCATAGGGTGGGCGATGTTTTAGCCAATCTCTATTTATATCCGATTTTCCAATGTTGGCCGATTGACTGGCATTGCCTCAGATGCAGGCCGATCGCCCTCTCTACCCAAGGCAGAACCTTCGGGATTCTCCACGGGGAACGAGGAAGGCACCCTAATATCGACTCACCCCTCGGAAAGCTGCCAGTCTGCACAGTTGGGGACAAGCTCCCTAAAATGACCCTAGCACAAGCGCTTGAAACTGAACATGAATCGCTAATCAAATGGCAGGGATGAGTTGCGGCGGCATCGATCGCCGGAATGGCTCGATTTTCTGGGGAGATGAATGGGCGCGCCAGCGATCGCTTCTGCCAGATGTCCCCGCGAATGGCACGCTCGTTGGCGGGGTTGGGGTGAGTTCCCCCTCGGATCGCGCAGATATCGCGGTAAGATGCAGTATTGTAACGAATTTTCCATCGACAGACTGCACCTATTGGTTGCGTTTGCGATAGTATTCCATCTGCCGATTACCCTTTATGAATTTAGCGAATCTTGCAGCCCAACTGAATGCTGGGAGAATCTTGCCAGAGGCGATCGTGGTCTTAACCTTACTGGTGGTCTTGGTTTATGACCTGCTTGTGGGGCGCAAGTCTGTGAAGGCGACCCCTTATCTGGCGATCGCGGGTCTACTCGCCGCGATCGTCGCCCTTTTCTATCAGTGGGACACCACCACTCCCCTCGCATTTTTCGGTGAGTTTAATGGCGATGCCCTCAGTGTCGTGTTTCGGGGCATTGTTGCCCTCTGTGCGGCGGTGACGATTTTGATGTCGGTGCGCTATGTGGAAAACTCGGGCACCGCTTTGGCGGAATTTCTGATGATTTTGCTCACCGCTACCCTGGGGGGAATGTTCCTTTCTGGGGCAAATGAATTGGTGACTGTGTTCGTTTCCCTGGAAACCCTGAGTATTTCATCTTACCTGCTGACCGGCTACATGAAGCTCGATCCGCGTTCCAATGAGGCAGCATTAAAATATCTGCTGATTGGTGCGGCATCTTCGGCGGTGTTTCTCTATGGGATTTCTCTGCTTTATGGGTTATCCGGTGGCGAAACTCGCTTAGATGCGATCGCGGCAGGTCTGGCAACTAGCGGTACTGGCCCTTCTTTGGGCTTGGTGATTGCTCTGGTGTTCGCGATCGCGGGCATCTCTTTCAAAATCTCTGCGGTCCCTTTCCACCAGTGGACCCCTGACGTTTACGAGGGTTCCCCCACCCCGGTGGTGGCTTTCCTCTCGGTGGGGTCTAAAGCCGCCGGCTTTGCTCTGGCTATCCGTCTGCTCTCTACCGCTTTCCCTTTAGTCTCGGAACAGTGGCATTTCGTGTTTACCGCCTTGGCTATCCTCAGTATGATCCTGGGCAATGTGGTGGCTCTCGCCCAAACCAGTCTCAAGCGAATGCTGGCTTATTCTTCTATCGGTCAAGCCGGTTTCGTCACGATTGGTTTGATTGCCGATACCAATGCCGGATATTCCAGTATGATTTTTTATCTGCTGGTTTATCTGTTTATGAACCTCGGCGCATTCACTGGCGTGATTCTGTTCTCTCTGCGAACGGGCACGGACCAAATTAGCGAATATTCTGGTCTGTATCAAAAAGACCCGTTACTCACTTTGAGTCTGAGTATTTGCTTGCTTTCTTTGGGCGGAATTCCCCCCCTGGCTGGCTTCTTCGGTAAGCTTTATCTGTTTTGGGCTGGCTGGCAAGCGGGTCTTTATTGGTTAGTTTTGCTCGGATTAATTACCAGCGTCATCTCGATTTACTACTACATCCGCGTGGTGAAGATGATGGTGGTGAAAGAACCTCAAGAAATGTCCGAATCTGTGAAAAATTATCCGGAAGTTCGCTGGAATTTACCGGGAATGCGTCCGCTACAAGTGGGTTTGGTTCTCACGGTGGTGGCCACTTCTTTGGCGGGCATTTTGTCTAATCCCTTGTTTACTTTGGCGAATGATTCGGTGACGCGCACGCAAATGCTGCAAGCGTCTCTGTCTGAATCTGCACCGGTTGCCACTTTAGAGATGCCGCACAATTCTTCTAATACTCAGGCGAATTCTGGCGTTTTCTCTGGCAATGATTTAAACTGAACTTTCTGTAGGGTTGAGTGTGGGAATCTATCGGAGAAATTCCCTCCCTCGACTGAGCGAGAAACGCTATTGTGGCGATCGCTTTTTCTGGCAAATTCTCTCTCGGGCTAGGATGAACTACCGTTCATCCTATGCCCTATTTTTTTTTTGTGAAGCTCATGGGGCATCCCGCGATCGCAAAAAGCCCCGCATCCCACTGGGTGCGGGTCTTTTTTAATGCGATATTTCCTCTGGGGTTGCGGGAATCTGGCAACAGGCGGAGGCGCGATCGCTGTCGGAAAACCCCCCCTACCGTGACGACGGGCAGCAATTTTTACTGCATCGCGATCGCTCCCCTTGCCCCCAATCCCTAATTCGACACTTCTGCTACCTCGATAACGCGCCCTTGCATGTCTTTGACTAAAAAATTTAAGGGCTTTTCCCGGCGCAGTTTGTACTTGACGCCATAAGTCTGCACGCGCATCAGCAACTGTTCGAGACAATCGCGATCGAACCCCACGTGGCGTTGCCGATTTTTATTTCCCAAACTCGCACCGCCAATAATGTGCAATTGGGTATTCTTCTGCAACTGATACCACAACCCGTCGGGGCCGTTCATTCCCGAGGTGGTTGGTGCCCCGACATTGGACATGTAAATGGGGTCAATTCCCGTACCACCGAGGGTTTGTTCGTAATTGTAATAGTAGTGCAGCGGAACTTCGGCGGCGGGCAGCTCTAGCATCCCTTCATAAAACTGTCGCGCCATCTCGAGATCCGACACCATCACCGTATAGACTTTCGGGGCACTGGTTAAAAACATCCACATCGCTACCGCATAGGCAGCAAGTAGCATAACCATGATCCCCTGGGTGGAAAACAGGCTATCGAGTGGCAGAGAAGGTAACAAAGCGCTTAACGTAGGATTAATGCTAATCGTTAAAACCATGAACTTTTCAGGGGTCAAAACCAAGGTTTGTCTCGAGCGATCGCCCGCTTTCCGGGCGCGTCACACCGACAAGGGTGTTTCACTCGGATTTTAATTAATTGTAACAACCCGCAAACAACCTCATCAAAACTTTACTGAATGCCCTGCATTGAGGATACCCCAACCCCCGCCCCGCCCCCCCTTTTGCCAAAACTTCTCCCCTCTACCAATGCCAGGGTGTCGATTCCGGTCATCTCTGGATATATTACAAACAGCGCCTCTGCGTATCTGGCGTTTGCTTCTCCCGTTTCACTTGTCCCCTTCCCCCTACCAACGGCATCGGGGTCTCCTCGGTGACATCTCTGGCGAAAATTGTTACAGTCAGGGGCGTCGAGGGCGTTCCCTCTGGCGCTACTGTCTCGGATTTGTCGAACCTTGCAGCTTTTGGAGTGACTCGAAATCGTGCAACCCCCTGTTTTTCCTGAATGCAACCATCCTGTGGTTAAGTCTCTGTTTCGCTACAGCGATCGCGAATTGCTGACTCTGTTTCAGCGCCATCCCGATGAAGGCAAATACTTTACAGCAATTTTCTGTCGCTATAGTTCGATTGTCTATACCCTCATCCAACATCACGCTAAATCTCCCGTTCAAGGAGACTATCTCTTCGCCCTGACTTGGCGTCATATCTTTCACGAACTTCGCGGTTTGGATTTGCGCTTCCACGAAACAGAATCCATGCCTTTTACCCTTCAAACTTGGTTGATTAATATGACGGCTTGGTGTATCGAACGCGCCGAACTACCTACAGTCGAATCGATTCACTATTCTCTGCAAACTTCCCCCCCTCCCCTATGGTGTTATGTGGAACAAGCCCTCGATTTGCTCTCCCCTATCTTGCGCTTAACTCAGTTGATGGCCAATACTTTCCACTGGAGCGAAACTCGCATTTCTGCTTATCTACAAGCGGAAGGCGAATCGGTTTCTCCCGCTGATGTTTCGGCATTACTTACTGAAGGCGCTGAGCGCTTGGAATCTTTATTACCCCGGGATATTAGAACGATTTATCTCGATGGCGACTCTACCCCGGTTAACTCTTCACCTGCTTTGGAACAAGTCCAATCCTAACTCGAAAGGCTGATTTCTTCCTAGAGACATTCCCCGTAATGTCTCTAATTTTTTATTCCCCAAAATTCATCGCCACAAAAAAAGGCACTCCCTGCGATCGGCGAGTGCCTTCAAAGGCTTGTCTATGAGATTAGGAATCGAACACGATAATTAATATGCCGCTTTTTTTACAAATTTTGTAAAAAATGAATGAGTCCATTGCCCGTCACCGCTTCAAACGCCAGCAATGAGGCAAATCCCAGCATCGCCAGTCGTCCATTCAGCTTCTCGGCGTAGTCGGTAAATCCGGCGCGCGGCGTCTCCTCTACATACATCTTCGGCTCAATGGCAAAGTTATTTAACTTATCACTCTCGGTAATAACCACGCCTCTTCGGGTATCCATTATCAAAGTCTCCTATATGGGTTTTGACCGGGCGGTGCGTCCGCCTTTGTAAATAAATGTAACAGACTTTGTTAAGTTTTGCAACAATTTTGCCGATTTTTTTGAAAATTTTTCCTTAGCCCCTACCTGTAGGGTGGTAAATGCCCACTAAACACCACATATGCCGCCTACCACCCAACCTGGCAGACGCTTATTTTTTACAATTCGTAATATTCCTTGTTGGCGATTGGTAATGTTTTCCTTAGTTTACACTTAGATTGCATAACTAGGAGGGCGATTGAAATCGAGCCTGGGCAGGCCAATTCCGCCTACGCGGACTATTTATCTTCCTGAGATGAGATGGGCAGCATAAAGTCGCACCTGCTAGTTGGCGATATTTTGTTATGCAATTTAGATGTTTTATTTTGTCAAAGCAATATCTAAGGGAGATTTAACAAAATTCTCAATTCTCCCCTTGGCCCACCGGTCTCGGGGTCATCAGTTTTTACCACAAAAAATATTATTTGTCAATAGGTAGGGTGGACATTGCCACCCTACCGTTGTGGATTATGCGGGTTGGGGAACTTGCTGTAGATAATCGGCAAATCGCTCTTGTACTTGTTCTAGAGTGAGATTTTGGCTCCAGAATTCGACCAAAGCGTGACCGAAAGCCCAAGCATTGCGATCGGGGGAACCAGAATTATCCCGCAGGAGGGGCCAGAGCGATCGCAGGTCGAAATTAAAGGGGTTGGCGTCGGGATTCAACAGGGAGAACAACTCATACGCCATCTGCAGTTTGCCGATGGTGACGGGCAATTGTTCCACGGGAATTTGTTCGGCTAGCACATAGGCTAACGTCGGCGATCCGGTGGAGACGGTGGAAATAAATCGCAGGATCGGACTTTTGACCAAGGCGGTGAGACCTTGGGTGGTTGCCATTTGGAAGGTATAGCGATCGATGATGCGGGCGGCGGCGACAGTGCGGGCTTCGCGATCGCGCAAAAAGCGGGCAATGCGCTGTTGTTTCGCCGGGGCGATCGCTTCCACCAGAGCTACAGATAAAGCTTCTGCATTCCAGGCGTTGCGGTTGCTCTGAGTGTCTTCCGTCACCAACGGGAAAACGCGATCGCACAGTTCTCCCAACTGTTCCTGACGATATTCTGTCGCTTCTCGAATTGACTTTTCTTTGGATTTGTCGCCCCATATCCAGTCATACGGCGGGTTCCACTCGCGGATCGGGCGCAGGCGATCCACTTGCGTGAGAATCGCGATCGTCGGTAAATCCGGCACTTCGGCTTTAATCTCCTGGAGAAAGTCTACATCCATTTGCAGGGCCGGATCCAAGGCGGGAGTCACTAACAATAACAAATCGGCGGTTTTCGCATAGTCCAGTACCCATTCGCGCAAATCCTCGCGGTGGACTTGTTCGTAACCCGGTGTATCGCAAAGGATGAGACTTTCTCCCGTCTCGCTGGTCCAGTTATAACTTTGGATGCGATCGGTACTGGGCAATACATCCACTTCGGCGCGATCGCTGTGAAACAAAGTGTTAATCGTGCTGCTTTTTCCCGCGCCGGTGCGTCCCACCAGCAAAATATTTACCGGCTTTTGCTCCACGCTTTCCACCGGTTCCGCTTCCGCCAGAATCTCTTGCAGGGTTTGGGTTTGCGCTTTCGGGAGGGCGGGGGTGGGAACTGTGGTGTCTGCGGTAGGTAACGTGCGATTTCCGTACAGGGCGATCGCTTGCCGGCAGAGGTTCCGCAATGCGGCTTCTCGCAGCATTTGGCTTAAATTGAACAGCAATTCCTGGGTAGCTTGGGTGTTAGAGCGTTGGCTGGCGACGCGCGCGATCGCGGCTACCGGGTTGAGAAACCACTGCGCCCAGCCCCAAGCTTGCCACAGTTTGCGGGCGGAGGGTTCCAGCTTGCGGTAAACTTCGTATCCCTGCACCGCCTGTCCCACAGTAACTTGGCTCAAAACCGGGGAAAGCTGCTGCATCCAGCGATCCATGTCATCCACGGTACCGCGAATCAATCCGTAAGCTTGTGGCACATATATACTGAGCAGGGGATATTTGACTTCCGGGTTATAGATATGCGCGATCGCCACCACCAAATCTTGGCACCGATTCCAAAAGGTTTGCCAGTCTTCCCAAATCGGGCGATCGTTGCGCGTTTGTGCGAGGAGTTCTTGCAGTGCCTCTTCCGCTTTCTGCGTGGCTTCATCGGCGGTAGGGAGGGCTTTGGTTTCTGTGGCTGATTCGGCTTCGAGTTCTTCCGTCACCTGGGCGATCGCCGCTTCTACCTGTTCCGTCATCGGTTTGGTCCATCGCACCAGCAACCACCGCCACCCGAGAAGCATCAGGGTGACTATCCCCCAAATCCAGTTAATCCCCCATTCGTGAATTTGCCACCCGGCTGACACCAGCAGGAAGGTTGCAATACTGGCGATCGGAAGTGCCAATATCACCCACTGCCACAATTTTAATCGGATCATTGTTTTATGCCTCCCTTGAGTCGCATTTTTGTCAAAATTCAAAAGGCTCTGGTTAACTCGATTGAGTGCAAAAATTGCCTTTGTGACAAGTGTAGCGTTTTCTTTCTCCTCCCTGCATGAAACGTCGCCTCTCCCTGCTGCGATCGCGCGGAATGTTTCAGCCGGGGGTAGGGAATTTATTCAAAACCCTCTGTCAACGCCCGCGCTTCAGGCACACCCTTCCCCACCATCGGCTGAAATGCGATCGATCGGGTATCGAAAGCCAAAAAACCTGTGGTAGAATCGATCGCGATCGCAAGATTGCGTTGACATGCAGTGTAGAATTTCCCAGAGGATCGCTATCCAAGTGTTCCTCAAGAAGTGCTAAACTGCTGAGTGCAACAGAAACGACTCCCAATGTCAGGAACCCCATCCCTAAAGGGAGGGGCTTGGTAAGACTTTATTTTCCCAAGCTCACCTGACCAGAAGACCAGA
>NZ_JAJENT010000504.1:0-9554 GCF_035615515.1 Phormidium sp. CCY1219 | reverse complement strand
ACGCCTCATAGCTAAAGCCGGTTAGAAACCGGCTGAAAACGTTATCAGAGAAGCATTTCAGTCGGTTTCAACCGACTGTAAGCTGTTAGACGGGGATTTTAATCCCCGTCGGGTGTTGCAACTGGTGCAAGATCTCAGTTTTAACCGACTCGAGCCATTAGCCGGGGATTTTAATCCCCGGCGGGTGTTGCTAAAACCCACAAAAGCCACAATCTGTGAGGAGCGATCGCGGCATTGAGGGAGGATGTGACCTCAGATATTAAGATGTAAAAAGACTGCATTAATCGGGGAAGGTGAACCGCTACGTGATGCAGCGGCGTGCTGCGAACGTTATTTATTGACGCCCTTCCCAGAGGGAAACTGATTGATATGAGCCGACCCGTAGAACACAAGATTTTTGCGTTGGAGGCGCACCCGGTCAACCCGAAGTTGCGTACCTTCCAGAGCAAACTTATCCAAGTCGAGCAAATGGTTAACATGTTCGATTAACGCTTTCCCCAGTGCCACGGATTCCTCATCGCCCTCATAGGTAACATCGACGAATTGGATTTTATGGCGGTCTTGCACGTCTACACTAGCGGTAAAATCCAGATTCAGGGGAGAATCGGAATCGCCCACCTTAACTTTGGACTGCAGGTGCAAGGTTTTATCGGGATTGAGCGTCACATCGGTATTTTGAAAATGCAGGGGTTGGCCCTGATATTGGAGACGTTGCAGCTTTTCCACCACAAACGGGGTATTAAACGAAGTGGTCAAATCATCTTCGCTCAACACCACCCTCATGCTGGCGCTGGTGGGGCGGCGTAATTTCACCTGACCGGAGAAAATCGCGCCGAAGTCGATCGCAACCGCCTGCAAATAGAGTTCCATATTATCAATTCGCAGGCCATTGTACATCAACATGCCTTTGCCGATGAAATCAAAGCCATCGACACTGCCCTGCAACAATTTCGTTACAGGTTCGGCGCGGACATTGGCCTCTACTTTTTCCGATCGCTTAAATAGAGCAGCGATCGCGGTTCCCGCCACTTTACTAACGAGAGCGTCGCCAGCTTGATTTTGAAATGGTGTGCTGCCAAACAAAGCGGATACCATATTTGTGCATGTTTGCCTACGCTCCCATTATAACGTTTCATTACGAAATGTAAAGTTTTGTTATGCTTATGGGATCCATAAGCCAACCCCGGAAGCGGGGCAAAACAGGCACGACAAGCCACTTACAGCTTACTCCCTCAGTGGTCTAACGGAGTCCCTTCCACGCAGGCCCCGGCGAGCAATGCCCCGGCAAACTGGGCAGAATCCACGATCGCGCAGAGTAAATTCGCCCCAGTCAGATTCGTCCCGCGCAGCACTGCGCCGCTGAGGTCCGCCTCTTCGAGATCCGCATGGGATAAGTCCGCCCCGGAGAAATTGGCATTGCACAATTCCGCCCCTTGCAGAGTCGCCCGAGACAAGGACGCCCCCTGCACGTCGGCCCCGCGCAGGTCCACACCGCTAAAGTCCAAATTGCCACACATCGCGCCGGTGAGGAACGCGCCGGAAAAGGTTGCCCCCTTGACTGTAGCATCGCTCAGCAGCGCGCCGCGCAAATCGGCGTTGCGACAATCCGCCCCGGAGAGATTCGCCCCAGAGAGATTCGCCCCATGCAGGTTGGCGCGCAAGATAGCCCCAGAGAGATTCGCCCCGGAGAGATTCGCCCCGGTTAAATTCGCTTGAGACAGATCCGCATCGGCGAGATCTGCGCCGGCTAAATCCGCCCCCACAAGGGAAGCGTCGCGCAAGTCTTTCACTTTTCCGCGTCGAATCGCGCTGATATCTAGAGTCGAATGAGTCATAGATAGGAAATTAAAATACTAATTTTCGGGAAAATGGCGAATGCCGGGGAAGTCCGCCGACACGGACTCATCCCAAATCCGTCTAGCAAACGCCTTTTATAAGCTACCCCGCCACGGGCTGTTTTGAAATGAGCGGGGGGTCTTTTTGCGCCTTTTCTGGGCGTCTGGGGATAAAATCCATCCCCATAGCTTGCGGATTCATTGTACCCGGTTTACCCTTGATTTTCCGCTTGTTTTCCGGGATTGGCAGAGGATTCTTCCAACCAAACATTAGGAAGTTGACTGGGGCGATCGGGCAACTGCATCAGGCCCATATCCACCAGACGCACCACATTAGTGAGAGTCTCCACCAGAGCAGGGTCGAAGCGGGTACCGCTGCGTTGCTGACATTTTTCTAACGCCTCGGATAAACTGCGCGCCTGTCGGGATCCGCGCGCTTGGGTGAGTTCTTGGAAATAGGAGACCAGACCGAGGATGCGAGCTTCGATGGGGATTTCTTCCCCTTTGAGACCATCGGGTTTGCCGCTTCCATCCCAATATTCCAGATGGTGCGCCACGATATCGCGGACCGGGGCCAATTCGGGCATAGCAATCAGGAGTTGAGCGCCAGTGCGAGCGCGATCGCGCCAAACCGCCAGACTCATCTCATCCAAATCGCGAGCGTTTTTGGCAAATACCTCATTGGGTGCGGACACCAACCCGATGCGGAACAACAGGCCCGCCAAGCGCAGGCGGCGCAATTGCAACGTAGGTAAATCGAGCAATTGGCCCAGGGTTTCCGACAGGGCCGCCACTTGCAACGAAGCCACCGGATTAGCCGCATCCCGTTCGTCTACCCGCTGAGCCATTCGCAAAAAGGCTTGCAATTTATTGGCATTTAGGTTGCGGCTCACCTTCACGGCGCGACCTTCCAACTCCCACAGTTCGCGGGTTTGACGGTTTACCGCCACCAATTGCTGCTGCGAGGTTTGCAAATAGGTGACAATCCGAGACACCACCCCACTCATATCTGCCAAGGGAGGCCCAACCGTGACTTGAATCTCCTGTTGCTGATGGTGGAGGCGATCGGCCAGTTCCGGGTTGTACGGGCGAATCCGCTCGATTAAAATCTCCGAGGTTTTCGACACCAGAGCTTGGTCAAAGGTCCACAACCCGTAGAATTTGCGCTCCATATCCACATCGGGTTTGCCCTCGGGGAGATATTCCTCGTCCGAGAGTTCGTGACACAGCACCATCGCCTTGTAAGTTGGCGCAACAATAATTAAATTCCATTCATTCACCAAACTATCCGTGGCATCTAACTCCACCAAGGAGACGTTTTCCTGCTGACTGGTGCGATGGGTATTGAATCCACTATCGGGCATGGCACAAATGAGAACTTCCCGGGAAAGCTGTGCGATGTCCCAGTAGCGTTCTGCTTCTTGCAAATACCACTTACCCCGCTGAAAGGTGACTAAGACCAAGGGTTTTTGCTCCGAGTCCGGGGCACTGGTTTGCAGGATGTGATCTTCGAGGGCGTGGCACAGGGCCACTAAGGTGTTTTTAAAGTAAACTCCATAACTAGAAGGTAGTTGTCCGTCGGTACAGGCGGCTTTTAGTTGGTTGAGTGTGGATTCCGGGTTCATTTTAAACCGCAAAGTTTGTTATTTCTTTTATTGTACCGGAAATCCGGCTCGGAACCAAATGCCGCGATCGCACTCGGGGGAATTTCAGCCCGGGTGCCTCTGAGGCGCGCCAGGGTGTGGGGCGGCGGCGTCTGGGGAAAAGCATTCCCTTCCACCAGGGAACCCGTGATTAATCCCGAGATGCGATCGCCCCCAATCGCCAGGAATGTCCGGGGAAAGGGGGAGGTTATTCCCCGTCGCCTAACCGCTTGACGAATTTGGCCATCGCGATCGCGCCCATTCGGAAACTGCCACCCATTTCACCCTATCCACCGAGGGATTGAAATTGCCCGCGATCGTCGCCGAATTGTGCGCCTACACCGACTCATTGGTTTGACCGCTATGCCTGCGGACGCGAGATTACACAAAATCAACTGCATCGAGTTCGGTGGCATTGATATTTTGCACGATCGCCAAATACTCGCCAGTCACCGGGTCTTGCAGAATCGTATCTTTAGCCCGCTCGTCGGTACCTTGAGAAATGGATAAGCCATCGAATGTCAGGGAATCGCCCAAATCGATAACATCGGCATCCGGGGTAAAGTCTACGATAACATCTGCCGCGCTTAATGTAAAGCCGCCGCTGCCTCGAGCGATCGCAAATGCATCGTTGCCCGCGCCACCGGTGAGAGTATCCGCACCGGCATCGCCTGCTAAGCGGTCGTTTCCGCCATCGCCGAACAAGCGATCGTCACCGTCACCCCCCGACACGCGATCGCTGCCTTCGCCGCCGAATATCGCGTCATTGCCGGCCTCACCCCGGGCGCGATCGTTACCTTCGCCGCCGAAGAGAATGTCATCCCCTGCGCCGCCTGCGAGACCGTCATCTCCGGTTTGACCGTAAAGAATATCGTTGCCGTCGAATCCTTCTATCTTATCATTACCGGCGCGTCCGTGGACGATATCGGTATCGGCAGATCCGGTAACGCGATCGTCCCTGTCGGTGCCGGCGGTATTTTCCGCTGCGGCAAACGCGCGGTCGATGCCCGGGTTATCGTTATCGCTGACATTCACTACAATCGAGGGCAGGTCGATGCGGTTGTAATTAGCATCGGCACTGGTAGCGCGATGAGCGATCGCACTGGTGTGAGTGCCAGCAAACCCACTGCGGGCAAGGGGATCGGATGTGCTGTCATCCACCGCTGTCAGGGTTACGGTTTGCGACTGGTTCCAGTTGTCCGGCGTAAAGGTGAGCCGCTCTACATCGGTGGTGGTTTGGCCATCCGGGGCGACTGCGATTTCCACATTTGCCGTGGGTTGCGTATTTAGCACAATTTTGTAAGTATCCGTGCCAAACCCTTCCATTGCCAGAGTATTGCCCACCGGTTGAATCAGATTCACCGACCCGCTAGGCGGTTGAGGTTCGGAATCGTTATCGATGACGGTGGCGGTTATCGGCTCGATGGATATGCCGTCGTAATTTGCATCCGCGCTACTCGCCGTGGCGGTGATGGTACTGCTGTGGTCTCCTTCCACTGCTGTATCGTCCGCCGCTTCTACCGCGATCGCCTGCGCTCGATTCCAGTTTTGTGGCGTAAACGTCACTTCCTCGGTGCCGAGGGTCGTCTGACCGTCGGAGGTCAGATTCAGGGTAACATCTGCCGTCGGTTCGCTGGTGAGAACGACCTCGTAGCTGTCACCATTGCCGCCTTCGGTCACGGTGGTGCTGTTGTCGGATTGAGATATAGATACCCCAGCGGTATCGTTATCCTCATTCGTGAGGATGACATCTACCGGATCGATATCGTTATAGTTCGGGTCGGCACTGCTTGCCCGGTCGGCGACCAGGGCATATTGGATATTTCCATCGGCGATCGCATCATCCACTCCCGTAACCGTAACGGTTTGCGGCGCATTCCAATTCTCTGGAGTAAAAGTGAGACTTGCGGGAGATACCGTGCCTTCGCTGGTATCGTTACTGGCCAAAGGCAGGGTAACGTTAGCCGTGGGTTCGCTGGCCAGGGCAATGGTAAACTCAGCGGTGCCCCCCGCTTCTGTGGTATTGCCTTCCAAGGGAGATACATTGAATCCCGCTTGTGCGATATCGTCATCGATGATTTCTACGGTGGCCGTGGTTTGAAACAGGTTCAGCCCGCCGGTGGGATTGGCAAAAGTGAGGGTAAAGGTTTCGGTACTTTCTACCTCGCTATCGTCTTTCACCGGCACCGAGAGGGTGGCGGTATCGCTACCCGCATCGAAGGTAACGGTTTGAGGGGTATTCTCGAAGTCCGTACCACCGATAGCGGTACCATCGGTAAATTGTACCTCTACCGTAGCAGTGGCGGAAAGTTCCCCAGAGCGCGTGAGAGTAATGGTGGCATCTTCGCCGCTGTCGCTTTCGTTCAGTTGATAGGTGGTTTGGGGAAAGTGAACTTTCGGCTCTAAGTTGAATTTTTGGGCGTAGATGTCATACCCGTTGCCATTTCCGGTATTGCTTTGCCACGCGATCGCGCCGATTCCTTGTGAGTCGAGAAATAACACCGGATTTTCCCGATCGCCGTCGGTTTGGGAATTGACGCGATACTCCCGTCCCCGGGTATTGCCCGCACTGTCATACTGCTGCAAATAGATGTGAGTGGTTCCGTCGGGGAGGATACTCGACCAGGAAATCGCTAGATTGCCGTTTTGAGCCATCGCGATCGCCGGGTCTTGCTGATTTCCAGCAGTGAGGTTGCGGTTGACTAAAAACTCGCCCCCCACGGGGTTTCCTTGGTTGTCATACTGTCGCGCGTAAACCCCGAGTTGGTCCCCATCTTGACTGTTACTTTCCCACGCGATCGCGTAACTGCCATTCGGACGAATCGCGATCTGCGGATTCGCGCGATCGCCCTCGGTTTGTTCGCTGACTCGAAAGGTGGTTCCGGGATTTCCCTGTTGGTCAAACTGCTTGGCGTAAATCCCCGCCGCGTCTTCGCCGGTATCTCCTCGCCAAACAATGGTAAATTCCCCATTCGGACGCATGGCGAGCGCCGGATCTTGTTGGTTGGTGGTGGTGGTATCCACCACGATTGCATTACCCTGAGCAGTTCCGTTTTTGTTATACTGTTGCGCGTAAATTGCCGAGGTTCCGTTGAGGTTGCTTTCCCACACTAAGGTAAAGTTACCATTCGGACGGATCGCGATCGCCGGATTTCGCGGATTCGCGCTGGCACTTTCTACTTTGGTGGGCGTCCCCGCCATCCCTTGCTGGAAAAAGAGTTCGCTGGAACTTCCCTCACTTGTACTTTGCCATGCGAGGGTAACATCTCCATTCGGTCTCCTGGCGATCGCCGCCTGTTTTGGCTGATTGGCACTACTCACCAGCACCGAATTGCCAGCGGGATTTCCTTCTCCGTCGTACTGTTGCGCGTAGATTCCAATCCCTTCGCTTCCTTCACCCTCCCAGGCGATGGTAAAATTCCCATTATCCCCCGTGACGACTGGGTTTTTTTGCTCGTCAGCGGTATAAGTATTAACTAAAGAATCCGAACCGATTGTTATCGCAGCCATATTTCACACGTCCTTTGCCAAAACGCCCCTTATTAAGCAACCGTTGGCCGGGATTTTTTCGTCCGTTTGGGCGAAGCAACCTCTTCAGCGACGGTGGTGGCGATCGCCATCTCTTCTAGCGTACAAACATCCCTCACCATTTGTCATGCCTCTCTGGGTAGAAACCCGCAGCTCGAACAACATAAATTTTGCCGCCCTGGGGTGCAACAACTCTGCCGTTTCTGCTTCAACTTATCGGGGATTTCGCACCCTGCGATCGCGCTTGTAGCGATAGCCTATTTCCGCAAAATACCGTATCTGCGCCCTGCGGTAATTTTATCGTCAACCCCTCTTATTCACCTGGGTATCCCCCCTTTTGTAGCAGCATTTTTTGCGTAAAAATTTACAGGCGATCGGGCAAATTAACCCCTTTACTTCCGATGTGACGCAGCCCCTCAAAATTTGCTCTCCTAAACCCCATGACAAGAACGCAAGACCCGAGAAAAGGGAATAAATATTTCTTCAGCCTCTTGACAATTGCCCTGGTTTTATGATGGAACTAATTACCACACTTTACCCAATCAACTCTTGATAAAAAATACCTACAGAATTCCCGTAGTTTAGCATCACAGGGTTTACCACGGACTCCCGATAATGATAAATGCGGCCCAATAATAAGGATGCTGCAAATTTTCGTTATCCAACTGAGATAATGCTGGCGGAAGCGGGATTTCCTCCGGGGGCGTCATCCCCATCAAACGCCCCGATTCGATTTGCCATTCCCCCTCAATCATTGCCATCTGAGCGTGGCGCAATGCTTCTGCTTTGATAGGAACCATACCAGATTCTTCGCCATCGTTTGGCAATTTTTGATTCAATTGATGGTAAAATTCATTCATCAAGGCCACCGTACCTTCATCGCTGATATACCACAAACTGGCTAAGGCGGATTCAACCCCCGCCTGCACCGCTAATCCGGCAAAACCCAACTCCGCTTGGTTGTCCCCGATCGCCGTGCGACAAGCAGAAAGCACTAACAATTCAACCGGGGGTTCGTGCCAATCCAATTCGCGGATTTTGTAAACCGGTAAGGTAGTATCCCAAAACTGAATGTAAGAATTACTTGGCTCTCCCGGGAGAAATTCGGCGTGGGTGGCCAGGTGAATAATTTGGTACTGTTCTGAGTCGCGTTTGTTCTTTAAATTCTCCAGGGTAAAGGTTTGATTGAGAAAAGATTCCCCGGGCCACTCTTCAGTGATGCTGGACAGTTCTACCGGAACCGCATGTAATGGAGGGCGTGCGGTAAATTGCGAAGCTCCCATTGCTAAAATTTTCGCATTTTCTAGGGGTTTATAATTCAAATCGGTCAAATTGAGACTGGGAATCAAAGCGATCGCGTACCGTTCCACCAAAAAGCGATCGCCATCGTAAAACGCCGCCACGGGAACCCCGCGCAATCCTTCATCCATCGAAAAAATTAGAGTATCGATATCCCGCGCTTTCAGTTGTTCTTCTAATGGTGCAATTATCCACTCATACAGTTGCTTCGCCGAGGAACGATAACTGGTGGTAAACCGTCGCTTCGGGTCGGTGATTTCCCGCCGAAATTCCTGCACCACCTGCATCAAATTTTCGCGATCGGCCTCTTGGATACTCTCGTAAATCGGCTCACCTTCCGGAGGCACTAACACTAAATCTAATTGCCCTTCCCGCGCAAAGGTATAGAGCATCGCCGGGTTGGTTCCTGTGGGTCGCGCTCTCATTACAATTTTTTGTTGCAAGGCGCTAAAGGTTCTCAGATCGCGCCGAATATTGCGATCGAGATAATCCCCCAGTTGCTCGCTATAAAAAATATCCAATAATCCCACCGCTTCTTCCACCCTGCCCGCATCCAGTTGCGCCGCAATATCCGCGCGACTCACCGTACTAAGGGTAAAGTTTTGTTCCGCAAGGGTACTTTGCTCTGGCGATGATGATGACACGGAGGACGAGGCATTGATTTCCATCGGATCGGGAATGATATTGCGCGATTCTACGGAACGTTCCGTGAGAACGTCAGTGGCGATCGCTGCAGGTAAGAATTCTGACTGCGAAATGGCCCGCGATCGCTCGGCGACGATCCCGCCATCCGGCGTAGCAACTCCCCCCTCCCCCGCCGCAGGCGCGCTTGGCGTCGGTGCGATCGGCGCGATCGGCTCACTTCTTCCCCCGCTTGTCGGTTCCCTGGGTACCGTCGGCCCTTCTCCCGGGTTTCCCCCGTTCGATCGCGGCGCGGGTTCCGGCAATTCTGCGGGAACCAAAGGCGTTCCCACCACCGGCCCTGTCGGTATAGAATCCTCTGTCGGTGCGGGTAGTGTCGGTGTTTCCCCACTGGGTGGCGCTGGAATGTCCGCCGTGGTTTGCTGTGGCGTCTCCTCACTAGGTTGTTCCGGCGTTTCCCCAGTCGGTTGCTGTGGCGTTTCCCCAGTCGGTTGCTGTGGCATGTCCTCACTAGGTTGTTCCGGCGTTTCCCCAGTTGGTTGTTCCGGCGTTTCCCCAGTCGGTTGTTCCGGCGTTTCCCCAGTTGGTTGTTCCGGCGTTTCCCCAG
>NZ_JAJENT010000503.1:0-35518 GCF_035615515.1 Phormidium sp. CCY1219 | reverse complement strand
CCATTGCCTGCCAAGAAGCTGCTCGTCCCGAGTTATTTTTCCAACCTATTTCAGTCGGATGTGGCTTAACCGCTCAGTAACTCCACGGAGGAAAGCGTCTCGATCCAAACTTTCGCCCCTATCTTGCGGGGCGAAGGTTTGGATCGAGACGTTTGCCCCGGTGGAGTTGGAATAGGCGATCGCGAATCAGAGTCATTTCATCAAAGTGCCACTCGATTGCTTATCGGGTATTTTCGGTTAGGGATGCCACCGACGTAGAGCGCGCGGCAGAGTTAGTTCTGCGGTGGGATAATGCGAGTCGATTTTGCGATCGCCTCAAATATTGGCATGTCTGTTTCTGCGAATTCTTTCAAAGTTTCGGCTTTAATAATATAAGCGGCAATTTCTTCGGCCAAGATTAACCCTTGGAAATTAACCAGATAAATATCCGTGCCTTCATAGCACCATTGAACCTGTCGCAGATAGGCGCGATGCTCTCCCACCCAAAACCGCTCTTCTTTGAGGGGATGATAGTCGGGATAGACTTGTCGTTGGGTAGCTTCCGACTTGCGAATTGTCTCCTCAAACCAGTGGGGAGAATTGATTTGAGGAATTTTGCGGGTATAGCTGATTTGCGGACAATATCCGTCAAATTGGGAGACGGCGGGTGCGATAATTTGAAATTGGTTCGGTTGGAGTTGCTGTACTTCCCAGGATTCGGGCATTAAAATAGATACGCCCAAGGATTGGTTAAAATAGCTTTTCATTGTGGGGGGGTTACTCATGGATTGCCCTTCACGAGATTAGATAAATCGAATGGACTGGGTAGCGGCGGCAAAAATAGGGAGGTAGGTAGATGCCGATCGCGTCTCGACCATTCCTATGACGCCATACAACAACAGGTTATCCCGTTGGATGCAAACTTGATAGTGGGTGACGCTGACATGAAATTCCGGATCGTCAAAGGTAACGGTATCTATTCTGGCACGACAGGAATCGATTTCCAGGTATTGGCGATCGCGGATGGGTCGGGAAGGCGGTTGCAATTTTAGCAGTTTCTTTGCTAAGGTGTCGTATCGATTGGGAGAACCAGCTTCCCGGGAGATAGATGGAGGGAGGGGAACGATTTGAACGAGCAGTTTGGGGGGATAGCGATCGCCATTTTGACATCCATACATAACCCCTTGCGAATAGCGATCGCATTCTTGCCAATTTGTTGGAAGTTCGATGGATACCCCGATTTCCGGACTATAATAATGTTTGGTGCTGGGATTAAAATTCAGCACGATATCCCTGTAGTTAAGCTAAAATTTTCTTCTGAAAAAATCGCGAGTTTTTTCATAAATGCTCGATGCGCCACTGCTAATTTTATCCCCCACATAAGAACCCCCTTCAACAATTTTATCCCCCACATAAGAACCCCCTTCAACGATTTTATCCCCCAGATAAGAACCCCCTTCAACGATTTTATCTCCCAGATAAGAACCCCCTTCAACGATTTTATCTCCCAGATAAGACCCTGCACTTATCATCCCACTGCCTAACTTTTTCCCGCCGCGATAACCCGCCAGGAATGCACCGGGTATCAAGCCCAATGAGCCTCTTCCGCCCCATTCTGTTAACAGTTGTCGGAACCAATAGGGATATTCTTCAAATTCTTCTACTTTGCCGCTATGCTTGGCTTTGGCTTCGGCAATATCTAATTCTTCTAACATCTCATCCGTCAAACCTAGGGCTTCGCGCTGTTCTTTAAAGGCATCGCTATTGAGTAAATATTTAATATGAGAGAGCGGACTGCCACCGACGTGATGCAATAACACTTCTCCGGCCAAATGCTTGCCTCCTGCCAGGTCTACGATATCCCCAGTGGCGATATGATGTCGGACCTCGGGGCGCTGAGTTTCATCTAAGCGGCCAAACATATAGGATTGGATGCGATTGATAGCAGGAGCCTGAAAGGTGACGACGCGACGAACTTGAGGGGGGAAAGCAGAGGCGGCATGTTGAGCGAGGGCACCCCCGAGACTGTGACCCACCACATCCACTTTGCCCCCTGCTAAGGCGATCGCATCGGCGACTTTTTTCTGTTGGAGTTTGAAGGCGGTGAACCCGATGGCGACTGGATCGAGGTCGGCGAGGACATCTGCTGATTCGTCAGGGGAAGTGCCTTTAAAGGCGAGGATAGGGGTTCTGCCAGATTCGGGGAGTGGCATTAACAGTCCCATAAAAAAACCTTCCCCCTTAATGGTGAGCGCCCAATTGCGTTCGTAACCTCGGCTGGAGAGCCAATCTCCTGCTGCTGCTGGGAGTTGTTCGCCTTTGTAGGCGAAACTGTGAGCGATGATTTCGTATTCGATATCTTCGGAGGCGATTTCGGGTTGGGGGGAGTCGTCGGTATCGCGTTGGATGGAGGGGCGATCGCCTGTTTCGGCGAGGCGATCGCTGAGTGATTGGCGGCTGGTTGCCCCCCCGCCGATGGTGAGTTTGGGTTGAATCGCAGAAGGTTGAGAAATCTCGATGCGGGAGAGGCGATCGCTGTTTTCCCCCGATTTTGCTTTGGTTTGAAGTTCTGGTGCGATCGTGGATTCCACGTTAGCGGGTTCGGCAAAGGGCCGGACTTGGAACATCCGAGTGGCACTTGTCGCTGTAGGCTTCGAGCGTCCTTTTGGCTGAAGGTGCTGTTCGGTTCCCATAATTTAGTCTCGTCATCAATGGCTGATTTTCCCACAAGAATGCGATCTTGTCTATTCGACGAAAGTCTAAAGTTAGGGCGCGATCGCTTTTCCCCCTGGAACTCAGCAATTGGCGCTCGGGTTGCGGGGGATATCGCCTCCAGTTTCTCCAATCGCCGCTACTCGATATGTTGGAAATAATTTCTAGACGTTTGGGTGTCCAGGCTTAAACTTTGAGTGATTCGATTGCGAACCTTAGCATTAAACTCTTGTGCCATTTTTAAAATCTTCTGTTTCAGCTCCAATGGTTCGCTCACCCCGAGAATGTTTTGCATTGCCTCCACAGCCGCTTGATTTTTGTCGGCTTCAGTTTCAAAGGTGCGATCGCCTTTCCGAATCGCCACCAACTCATTCTTAATTCGATTGCCAATCTGCTCTACGTTTCCTCGCTGCGTTTCAATTTCCAATCGTTCTAAATCGTTAAACTTATACTGACGCAACTCTTCTACCGCTAAAAACAAGCGATGCAAATACTTAGATGCGCGATAGAACAACTTCCCAGGCGGATGGTTTTCATCGGGATGCTCTCCGCCATAATGATGAAAATCCTTAAGAAAATCTCCCAGTTGCTCGTTAAAGGATTGCAAAAAGTGTTCGGGCGCAAGAGATTGCATAATTGCGTCTTTTTGCTCTGGATTTTTAGCGCCTTGAACTCCCGCCACAATGTGTTTGACTGCGCCTTCACTATGATAGGCTTCTGCGGCGAAGAAGCAAGCCTCGCCTAAAATTTGTTTGACTTGAGCTTTGAGCGTTTCTACCCGTTCTGGATCTCCGTCACCCAATGCTTGAATGGTGGCTTGCAGGTGACGTACTTTTGTCATCCGTTCCAAGTACAGTTTATTGCTCTTTTGCAGAACTAAATCCGATTCGGTTTCCGTGAAATATTGTAGTCTTTCTGCCCCGAGCAGTTGTTGGCGGATTTCATTTCTGAGGTTGGGATTTTCCACCTCCTCTAGAACTTGTTCTTCTTCCGGTCCTAGGGTTATATGCGCGTAGATATTTTGCTGTTGTTCTGGGTTGACGCTATTTTCAATTTCCTGGAGCAATTCATAAGCCGAAAGCTGATAAATTGCATCGGCTTCTTCATATTGCTTGAGAATGATTTGTTTCTCTTGTGGGTCGCTGATGCTGTCAACCACCTCATCCACATAGCGTTCCCATTCTACAGGCTTCATATAGCGGCGTTGTTTGACTAAAGCTGCCACATCTTGGGAGAGGCTGCCCATGATGCCAAATCCGCCAGTGGGTTGGTCGAGATCCGTATCGGCGTTAGGCTGGTTTTCACCCGACGGATCGACGTTTTCTTTGACCTTAAGATAATCTTTCGCATACAAGTTCGTATCGAATAAAGTGCCCGGTTCTACTCCAAATTCTTTCCGAACTTGGGCGTTAAACCATTGGATGGCTTCCACATCATTGCCTGACTGGGGAGTACAAATGGTGATGTCATAGTCGGAGGTGGGGTCTTGACTGCCGACGGATTTAGCGATTAAACCGGGATAGGTATCGCGCAGGACGCTAATTAACGAATCTACATACCATTGGCGGAAGTCGAAGAATTGCCACATGGTGTCGCGATCGCTGCCAAATTGTGCTTTAACGTTATCCCAGCTTTTAAATTGTTTGAGAATGCTGCGAATCCAGGAATAATCTGAGGCCACTTGGAATTGAGAACCTTCCCGTCTGGCATCAGATTGCGGGGCGTTATGTGGTTGTGGATCGTTAACTTGTTGGGGTTGTTCGTCCGGAGGGTTGACTTGTTGGGGTTGTTCGTCCAGAGGTAGAAGTGCGAACCCTCGGACTTTCCGAATTCGGTTTGCATGTTTGATTTGGTCTCGGGTGAGTTTAGTTTGAACGATCGCGGGACTGCTTTGCTGCACCATCGGAGTCGGTTTGCGAGTCTGCAATCTCATCCCACTGGAATCACTGGCATGAGATTGTTCTGATTTCAAAAAGATACTCTTGCGTGTGGGAAAGGCGCGAGAACTCGCCGCATGAGAGGAAGTCTCTCCTGTTGCTGTGGTTTGCGGGGGTTGCGCTGTCAGTTTCGCGATCGAGGGTTGAGAATTGGTTTGACGCTGTAGGGAGCCATTCCCGGGATTGGGTTCCGGGGGTGTGGGGCTGTTTATGTGCTCAACCACTTGTTGGGCAAGGCGATCGGCTTCGCGTTCGTATTTATCTCCGGGTGCGCCGATCGCCAGTTTGGGTTGAATCGCAGAGGGTGGAGACACTTCGATGCGCGACAGGCGATCGCTGCCGAGGGCAGTGGGTGAGGCTAGGGTCTGTACCTCCGGAGTCATGGCCGGTTGCGGTTCTGTGGGCGCGGCAAAGGGACGCGGCTGGAATAGTCCGGTCGCGGGTGTGGGGGTAATGCGCGATCGCCCTTTTTTCTCGGATTGTCTTCCGGCTGCCATACTCAAACCTCCCTGATGGCAATTTGCACTTGTGGTTTGTATTTTCTCACAACCCTGCCATTTCGCTTATCCGACAAAGGTCTAAGTTTTCTCCAGTTCCCTTCTGGCGCAAACTTTCCTGTCATCGGGATAGTTGTTTTCAGGGAAAATACTATATATGCAATTGGCAATTGGCAATTTGTAATTCGCGGGCAGTTATAGGCGATCGTCTTTTCATAGCCAGACTTTTAACCTCGAACTACCCTGCTGTCATCGTTGTATTTTTAGCAAGAGAACCCAAATAGGCAACTCTAGGAATTGTCTCTCTGAGTGGGGCGATGCCGCATGTTAACTGATAATCCGCCTGATTTGCGGTAAATATTTATCCATAACTTCTAGGTTAGCTACTAACAACTGCTCGAACAAAGAAGGGGTCAGAGAATCTTCACCGAGAGCGAGGCTAGCGCGATAGCGCAGATCGCCATCTTCTAAATCGATTTCAAAGTTTCCGATGTCCAAATCGTAGTTGGCATTGGCAAGTAAAACAGCACAGGCTTTCCTCCATTCTTGAGGGATGAGATCGGGAAACGCCGAATACACCGCACACTGGTTGTTCGCTTCATCAATTTTAATTAATCCCGTCCACTCTCCATTTTCTCCCCGAAACTGAAATCGGAGGATACCATTATTCACTTGTTCGTAGGCAATGTTATTGTCTTCGAGGTACCGCAGAATTGTTCCTCTCATGGACATCGGTGCCGTAGAGGCAAGCTGCTGTTTGAAGTAATCTGGTTTAGCCCAGAGAGTTTGATAGCCAGTTTTCAACTCACCAGCGCCCTCCAACTCCGGTGGCAGGGATTGTACTTGAGTGAATTCAGTTGCCAGCCAACTTTCGGTAGACAAGAAAAAGCCCTGTTCCGAATTAGCATCGAGTTGAGTGAGATAATCAGAAATCGTTTCAGGTGTACTAGCCTGTTGGAGTAAATCCTGCTGTAAATTAGGCTTCAGTCGCAAATTAATCGTCACATTTTGCTCTTCTAAAGAGCCATCGGAATCGAACAAAAGTTGGTCTACCAGCAAATTAAACAGCCCTTGGTGCTTGATTGTTTGATAGGTAGGGTAATCAACATTCACTTCCAATTCATAAGCAGAGATAGCGGAGTTCTCCTCTTCAACGGCGACACAACCCAGGGAGCTAGCTAATCGTTCGCCCCGCAGGGTATGAAAGACAAGGGGTTGCTCAGTGCGATATTTTTCTTTCATCAGCTCAACTTTGCGATCGACACCTTTTGGATAGGGCAGATATAATCAGCTATTCAAACAACAGACTTTTTCACATTAAACCCTGCAAAGGTTTGCCCGTTTGGGAGTTTTTCACTCGCATCGGGGACGGATAGCTCTGAATAGAGCGTACCATAGGATATCCGCCCTGACATTTTATGGAGTTTACCATTTTTTCTGATATTTAACAAGGGTAACTTTACTCTCTATCTTAGATTTAACCCCCCCTACTTCACTCCAACCCACGTTCATCCCAATTTCTCTTCCTCGCTTCACTGCCAACTCAATACTGTGTTCGAGTTCTTGACCGATATCTTTACGCTCGAATTGGTATGTAGCGCCTAGCTCGAGGATTTGGTTAAATTCAAACCCAGTATCAATGCTATCCAGGCGCGATAATTCCTCTTCTATTTCTTTTTCTGGTGCTAGTGAAGCCGAGGCCAACATTGCCCCATAATCTATTCCCCCCGTCTCTGCTCTTCCTAGGTCTTTCGCTGTGGACGACTGATTTTTCTGGTCTTGAGAGGCGCAATAGTCCCAACCTTTTTTGGCTGCAGCACTCAATGAGGTAATAATGCCGGCCACAATTCGTTTCCAGATGGCAGAGTCGTTGACTTTGGCACTGATTTTACTAGCTAATGCAACCTCAAGTTCGAGAACTCGAGATGACCAAGGAACGGGCGCGCCCTGTGGATTGGGAACCGACACAACAGACACTTCAACTTCACCCGCCGTCTCATCAAGTGCTTTTAGTTCTGCAGCAAATTTCAGCTTCACAGTTCTTCGTTGTTGACCCTTCAGCAGTTTTGCCATTTGCTCTGGTGTTTTGCTCGTCTTGCCTAGAGCATTTTTGCCGAGGGTTTCGGCGGAAAACTTCGTTCCAGATAGTCTTTGTGCCTCGAATTCGCCGCCGTTGTCACCTACTTTGGCTCGGCCACTTCCTTTGCCGAACCAACCAATTTCAACGGTAGCATCTTCATTAATTTTCGGCACTTTTTGCCCGTTAACATCCTCATAGATAATATTGCCAGCGGCATCTCGCTCGTAGAATAGCCACTCTTCCATCATTGCCCCCCAGCTTTCTGCGAGGTTTTTCTGGCCTTCCACTTTATCTATTTTTTCACCACCGGCTCCCCACACCCTTGCGGCTGCAGATGCATCGATGTGTTGAACCTTTCGATAGAAGCCATAGGAAATCAGGCCAATTGCTTGGTCACTGGTTTTGGCGCTGCTATTAAAGAAAGCTCCAAACTGAAGGTCGATGCCAATTCCAACAGCAGACCAACCGGCTCCCATAGAAACTTCAAGACCCGTTTCTACTTCCCCTTCATCCCCTTTTTCGGCGCTTCCCTTCACTTGGGTTACAAAATAGGAACCCCCATAAATCGGCACTTGAATTCTGATATCTACTTCACAGCTATCTCCCGGATCGGGAACAGCAAAGTCAATCAGTTTGGCAAGCCGAGAGAAGCCTTTTGTTAGGCTATCTTCTTGAATAACCTTCTGGAGAGCCTTTTGGCCAATCTTGTTTTCCGTAGTAACCTGAGTTACTTTATCAACCAGCTCATCCCGTTGTTCTGAGGCATATACTGAACTTCCTTTAGCAATTTCTCGGGCGTAAGCGATCGCCGGACTCGCGCTTTTACCTTTGGTGACTCCTACATATTTCTTAACTATTTCTTCTGCCTGTTTATCGAGAATCTTTTTCTCTTTATCGGAAGACATTACATCGTTGGGATCTACAAGCTGGAGCGAGTCAGAGAATTCCTTGAATACCTTCTTCTTCGGCGCAAATTGTTCGGTAATTTCCCGCGCCAAGTCTTTGATGACCTCATCAACAGCATCTCTTTTAGCGGTGGTGTATGCTTCCACTTTAGCCTGCTTTCCGTAATAAGACTTAGCAGCGTCAGTTGAATTCTTTTTAGCAGCGTTTAATTCCTGTTCCACCACTGTATCTATATCGGCATAGGCTTGACTTCGGGCAGCCTGCTTTAGGGAGTTTCTGAATTCATTTAGGTCGGACGAGCGTAGCCAGGCTCTTCTCCCCAACCCCAGCTTGTAGGAAATTTTGGAGAAAATTTGAGGATAGATAACTTGTTCATAAAGATATTCAGCATAGTTGGTTATGTACTGGGTTGAAATCGTACCGCGATCGCCTTTCTTGCGAGCTTCAAGTCCGTTGAGTTCTTGAAGTAAAGACTCCTCAAAGTTGGTAAATTTAGTTTTGGTTTCCGCGTTGTCCGATACGTCTCTAGCCGCCGCAACAAGCCTGACTATTTCTTTAATTTCTTTAATCCGTTGTTCTTCAACTTGTGATTTGTTTACCATGAAAAGCGAGGAGCCTTTTTTCAGATAAACCGTTTCATAACTTCGTAGTTTAGCTAAAATTTGTTGCGATATTTTTGAAACCGTTGGAGTATAGAATGTTCTTTTAACTTTGTCAGCGATTTCCTTATCAAATTGGTCAGAAGTCCACAATAGCCGTTGAATGACGTTCTCCGGACTGCGGCTAATTTGTGGAGCAGCTTGGGTGGCGATCGCCTGTTGGGAAGAAAGGCGTTGCAGGTTACTACCACCCTGCTGCACCACATGGGTTAATTCATGGGCAAGCAATTCTTTCCCTGTGGAACTCTGAGGATTGTATTCCCCTTTTTTAAAAAAGATATTATTCCCCGTAGTAAAAGCACGGGCACTCAGGGAACGATTGAGAGTATCCGCCGTACTATTCGTATGAACCCGCACCCCACCAAAGTCGGCCCCAAATGCCCCCTCCATTTGGCGGCGAATGGGGGCTGCCAAGGGGACTCCGCTACTTTTAGCTTGGCTGATGGTGCGTTCCAAATCGGAGGAAGCCTCTCCTCCTTCTATGGCTTCCCGGCGTTGTACCGTCAGCCTCCGAATCGAGGGTTTCGAGAACATTTGACGCTGGACGGAACCATCCCCACCATTTGGAGGAGGATCCGGGGGAGTGGGGGCACTAATTTGCTTGACGACCTTGCGGGCAACGGTATCGGCTTCTTGCTCGTACTTATCTCCCGGTGCGCCGATCGCCAGTTTGGGTTGAATCGCAGAGGGTGGAGACACTTCGATGTGCGACAGGCGATCGCCCCTTGCTGCTTCCCCTGGAGGTTGCGAATCCACCTTTGCCTGCACCGTGGCGTCTGGTGTAGTGGGTTCGGCAAAAGAGCGCGACTTAAACATGCCCGTCGCCGGAGTCGATTTAAAATTCGATTGTCTTTTCTTCTGAATATGCCGTCTGGTTGCCATCGTTTCCCCTCGCCGAATTGGCTAACTCGATTGTTACTTACTATCTTCCCACAAAAGCGCGATCGCCAATGGGGATATGGTGCCTATCGCGCACCCTAGCCTACTTTCCCATATCAGCAGCGATCGCACCTATTAGACCAAAGTCTAATTTTCCCGATTCACACCCAACCTTTCACCTCAGTATCGGTCAAAGGTCGTTCCAACTTCATGTACTCGCTCTTTGCTGCCTCCAAAATATGCTTCATCATCACCGCTTCATTAGCATCCGCCGCAATAAACGCTGCATTCAAGGCAATATTGCGAATATTCCCCCCCGCCACATTCAACTTAGCCAATTTCCGATAATTCAACCCCTCCGTAGGCGTTTCTCGGGGAAAAATCCGCCGCCAAATCTCTTCGCGCTGACTGGCATCGGGAAAAGGAAACTGAATCACGAAGCGAATCCGCCGCAAAAATGCCTGGTCCAACGAACTTTTCAAATTAGTGGTCAAAATCGCTAATCCGCGATAAGCTTCCATGCGCTGCAACAGATAAGCCACTTCGATATTGGCATGGCGATCGTGGGAGTCTTTCACTTCAGAGCGCTTGCCGAATAACGCATCCGCTTCATCAAACAACAGAATCGACCCGCCAGCTTCCGCCGCATCGAACACCCGGCGCAGATTCTTCTCGGTTTCGCCGATATATTTACTAATAATCGAACTCAAATCGATGCGATATAAATCCAGTTCTAACTGTTGAGCAATAATATCGGCAGCCATTGTTTTCCCGGTTCCGCTGGCCCCGGCAAATAGGGCACTGATGCCTAACCCGCGCCCGAAGACGCCGCCAAATCCCCACTTTTCGTAGACTTTGGCGCGCTGTCGCACGTGGGCGACGATTTCGCCCAGGGTGTCGCGCTGGATGTCTGGGAGTACCAGGTCATCCCAGGTGGAAGCGGATTCGATGCGTTGGGCGAGGTCTTCCATGCGCGATCGCGCCTGGATGCGGCAAGCGGACCACAGGCGATCGCCTACCGAATCCCTCTCCCCTTCGCCTCCATTCGCCTTTCCCTTCACCTTGACGCAAGCGGCGCGAATGGCGGGGACGCTCAAACTAAAATGAGACACCAACCGGTCCACGTGACCGTTTAAACTCGCGCTCATGCTTCCCAAGGCATTGTGCCAGAGGATTCGCTGTTCGTCTGGGGTGGGTGGGGTGACTTCAAAGGTGACTAAGGGACGTTGGCGGGGATGTCGGCGATCGCGACTGGTGACAATCAGCGGTTGGCGATAATTCTCGATAATCCGCGCCACCGCGCTTTCTCGGGCCACATCGTTGCTATCTATCTCGTCGCAGTCGAGCAATAGGACGCTGTTGCTCAAAATGGCCTCTCGTTCCCACAATTGCATTAGTTCTGCAATCTCGTTGGTGGTGATGGGAATGGCATCAGCCGCCATGACATGCAGGTTCCATCCCACGAACCCACAGGCGACTGCGGCGAGCGATCGCTTGCTAGCCACATCGTTCCCACACAGTTGGGCGATCGCAAACCCCCCACTCTCTTCGCTCGTCAATACCTCCGCCACCTGCTGTGCCAGTTGGCAATGAGAGGGGGGCAACCCCGCCGGATCCATCAGGTGCGGCGCAACCGCCTGCACGGTGGAGCACAACCGTTCGTCTAAATGGTCTATCCCCACCAAATAATGCAGCACCCGCTCCTCAATTCGCAGTGGCCCACTGGTGAGGGCATTTCCGCCTCCCACTTCCAGCAGTCGCCACCGACGCAGGGGACTGGTGGGCGTCAGCGCTCCCCAATTGGCTGCCGGCAGAATATCCAGGGCGAGACTAAAGGTGGGATAGTTGCGCTGCGGATCCCCCTGTACTGCCGCACAAAGGGTGGCCCAACTGCCGTCCAATTCCATTCCGGCACACAAGAGCAGCAAATCCCGCTCGAAGGCGGATAACCCAAAGGTTTGACAAAGGTATTCCAGGGCCGGTGGGGTGTCGTGATTCCAGGTGAGGTCCGGGTTGCGGAACTCCGGATGAACGCCCTGGGTTTCGCCTCGGGCCTCTAGTCGCTGCTGCAACCATAACCGAATCCGGGCGATCTCATTTATCAAATATTCCTGGTTTTCCCCCAACCAGTTGCTCTTTCCTATCTGCTTCACTCTCATTATTCTCCACATTCCCGAAGCAAGTTTTCCAAATAACTCTGCGCCTCTGGTGGCGTCATCATCAACGCCTCCCCTTGACGCAGAATTTCATATTGACCGCCGCGATAGCCATGTCCGACAATTAAGCCCAATTCTACCGCTCGATTTCCTAAGTCATTGAGTTGATTGATACTGATGATATCAATCTCGCGATCTAGCTTTCGTCTCAATTCTTCTTCGTTCATTATGTTAACCGCCAATTACAATAATTCTTACCTAGCGAATCACCATTTTCGGTTTGATATAGCGATTGTAGCTTGGACTATTCGGGTCGGAATCCACTTCCAGCATACTTTCTGCCCCATCCACTTGCAAGCGAACCAGATATTCTCCGGGTTTGACATTTTTAATCGGAATGGTGACTAAGGTACCGTCTCGTCGCCTGGATGAGGCTTCAAAGAGATAGGCGGCGGGATTTTGGCTGGCTTTTTCATTCATTGCCAATACCACGCGCTGATGTTTGCCTACAGTTAAGTTTACCCGCACTTTAATTTGCGCCGATCGCCGTTCTTCTTCCCGCCCTTCTAGCTTGGAAACGGTGACTTTAGTAATAATCGGTCGCAAAATAAAAGGAATCGCATTGGATTCGATAGTGGGAGAAAATACCCGGGGTTGGGTTAACAGTTGAGTGGGTTGTCCGTGGGTTGGAATTGGGGGTTGGTTTCCGTTTCCGGTGGGGGGATTTTCTGGGGATGGATGAATGACTTGCAAGCTTTGTACGCCTGCTTGTAGGGTTTTATCGGAAATAGGCTCTAGGGGGATAATCAGTTCGGTTTCGCTGATGTTTTGCGGGGAAACCTCTAAATCGCCAATTCGCACTTTAGTTTGATGTCGCTTTAAGTTTTTACCGCGAATTACCAGCGTGCTGGTGGAGAAAATCGGGGCAAATTTGCCTGCGGTGGAGGTGACTTGTTCGATTAAAGGGCGGTTGAACAAAGACCAAGAGCCGATACTGCGATCGCGCAAAGGTAAGGGTCGCGTGGCGGGTTCTTCTCCTTCTATCATTATCACACTGGCGCGATAGGCAATCGAAAGGGTATAGGGGGTTTGGAAAAACACCGACCACACTTTGGAAAGGTCTTCTAAGGAGAGGTCTAAGGGGAGGAAACTGATTTCTTCCACTTGTTCGCCGAGGTTGGATTCGCTGAGATAACTAAAGGTGGAGTCGGCGAGGGTATCTTGAATGGTTTCTCGTTTGAGCAGGGTGCGATCGCTGAGGGTTTTTACCGCACTTCCCAACAATCGTTGCGGTTCTAATTCAACTTCATTGCCATAGAAACTGAGCATAAAATGCAGGTCTAAGGCGGTCCGGGATTTTTTGACGGCCATATCCCGGGTTCTTCGCATTTGCACTTCGGAATTTTTTTGCCAAATGTGATTGTGGGTTGTCTGATACAGATAAATATTGATGCCTTTTTCGGGAGTGCCACCGCCCAGGTTATTGGGGCGGGCGGTGGTGACGCGGGCACCATCAATGTCGAGTTGCACTGATGCCTGCAACATGCGTTGCAAGCAAGCGGTAACGGTAGCAATGGCCAGATGATTGCTCATGGTTGGAATTCGCGATTGCGATGGAAAACTGTACGAATGTATTGTCGTTTCTGACGGGGAAAATTGGTGGGCTGGGTTTTGCTTTCAGATTACCCCGAATTGGTGCCAAACAGCAAAAATCTTAACTAAAGTTTAAAGAATCCGTTCCCGTAACCGATGATGGGATTCGATGTCCGGGGGGCTTCCGTAAGGATGTACCCTGTCCTCCGATCGCGCGCGCCCTCACATCTCGGGCGCTTAAGGCGAGTAAGTATAAAAAACGGCTGTAATATATGGCTGTAGCACAGAAGCGCGATCGCCTCAACCTGGAACCCGCAAAAACGAAGCCGGTCTGGGTTCGCAATGTGGTTTTCGCTTCCGAACCCTAGGTGGCGCAGAGAGATTTTCAAACCCACAGTAGGCGGGACAAACAATCAAGAACCGAGCGGTTTTGGCTATCCTTCGGGGAAAGCCGACGCCGAAACTTTGGCGCGCAAACTCGGAGAAATTGTTTGCAGTTCAATGCCCTCGGAAAAAGAGGTCAGACCCCCCAATCGCCTCCCGGCGCGATCGCCGTTGAAGATAAAAATCGCCCTTGGGAAACCCCACCGAGGAAAACCGGGGAAATCAAACCTCGGCAATTGCCATTTTTACCTATCCCACTGCGGAGAGTAGGAGATATCCACTCCTGGGATTTTTGCATCAGAGAAAACCGCGTAACTTTGGTAACAAAGCAGCAGGTGGGGGGGGAGGAAGGCGAGGGAAGTTTCCCCTCCACTTCCCCACCCAAACCCTGACCGGTTGAGGAAAATAACCCACAACCGGTCGCCCAGCATCGAGGAATTCAACCCGCTTCAAACCCACAACCACCCCCGCAAAAACGGCAACCGACAAACCAATCCTGTGCGGGTTAAACCGGAGAATGGTAAGATAATGGGGGTGGAGTAGCCGGAGAAGTCACCGTTGCGATCGCGCGACTCGGGCGATCTACATCAGCAAAGGATACTCCTTTTAAAAGGTTAAACTTTTTAGGCGGAAAATTTGCGCGGCGATGGCGCTAACCTTTCACTAACGAGCGTTTTTCGGGCTTTTCGGGTTATCCCATCCCCCGCCACCTGCACTGCCTTTTCAGCGCGATCGGCTTTTCGAGTGGAAGAAAAAGCCACCCGGAAGCGCTTCGGGCGGCGATCGCGCTTATTGCCTTACTCCAAGGATTTTTTCTGCTTAGGGAGGGTGGCGACCCCTGATTTTTAACCCACCGCGTTAGCCTGCGCCGATGGCGATTCGATAGAAAAAAAATCCGCATCAAAATCACCAGCGGTGAAATAATATGATATGCTCTATTTTATGCTAATATTTAATAGCGTGAAGTAAGTCGTTAGGTTTTAGTCTCATGGCAGAAACAAGTCCCAGTCGCGGTAAAGCACTGCTCAAGAAAGCGAAAGAACTCTCCCACTTACCCCGAAGAGAGTTAGCGAAAGCTTGCGGTTACTATACCACCACAAAATCCGGCGAAACCCGGGTGAATCTGACTGAATTTTACGATGCACTGCTCGAAGCAAGAGGCATCGCTCTCGATCCGGAAGCGAAAAAAGGCGGTCGCGGACGCGAAGCAAGCTACCGGGTCAGCGTTCACCAAAATGGCCAACTCGTCATCGGTTCGACCTACACTCAGGAAATGGGATTAAAGCCCGGAGACGAATTTGAAATCAAGTTGGGCTACAAACACATTCACCTGATTCAGCTCGAAGACGAGGAAGACGAAAAAGACACCGAAGCGGCTTAAAAATTGGGGTCGGGGCGAAACCTTCGCCCTGGAACCACAAGCCAATCGCCGCGCAATGGCGATCGCTCGTGCGGTAGGAGTCAGAATAGTTAACCCAAGTTCAGCGAAACTCTGACTTTCCTACCCCTTACCGGGGCAATGACGCTAACCATTGCCCTCTAGCGTCGTCTCCCAATGTCCGGCGGTTGCTTGGTGGGAGGGAGTGTTATACCGTTTTTCATGCCTTCCGGTTAGAAAGGCGTCCCACCCCCGCTGGTAGAGACGCGATAAATCGCCTCGGTGACGCGGGGTAGAGGTATTTCTCACAACACATAAATATAGAGTATTAGCTGCCCTGTTTTATACATAAAAGCGGTAGCGCTTTTCCGCTGCTTGAGGTTCGGAAAAGCGCTTTTTATACAAAACATAACGCGGGGCGTTGCCGATTGGAATGCGTTATCCCCCCCCGTGACAGCGTTCAAACAACCGACCCGAACCGCAGGGACAGGGCAGTTTTGGATCCACTAGGGAAAACACCGTATTAAAAGCCGGAAGCGACTGGAAATACCCCCCCGGAATCGAGTCGTCACACAGGAGTTGCGCCGAAGATAACTCCGGAAGATGTTCCTGGAGTTGCGGGGGTGCGATAAAATCGCCCGATCGCTCGGATAACGGAAAGGAAAACCCCAGTTTTGCTTGCAAGGACTCGGCGCGATCGCGGATCTCCTCGGGAGAGAAACCCTCCCCATCCGTGGCGATCGCCACCGCGTTACCCCCCGCCAGGGGAACCAATCCCACCCAGTCAAACACCCCTTGCAGGGTTTTCACCCGATCCGCATAAAACGGATCCGGTTGCAACAGATTCACCGTCACCACCCCCGACGCAGACAACCGCCTTTTGCACAACTGGTAAAACTCTCGCGTTGCCAACGAATAGGGCATATAACCGGTTCCCAAGACCACATCGATGGCGATAATATCGTAGGTGGTCTCTTGGGCGGCGAGATCCGATCTCCCATCTTGGATCCTAACTTGCAGGCGATCGTCGAGTTCCACCCCAAAAAAATTTTTGGCCACCTCGACTAACGTCGGATCGATTTCGCTACATTCCACCCTCGCGGTGGGAAAGAAATGATGCAACACTAACGGAATCCTCCCACCCCCAAACCCCGCCAGATAAATCCGTTGCGGCGTGGGATGCCACAGCAAACTGAGCATCATCGCTTGGGTGTAGGGAGATAACAAATTCAGCGGATCGGTTAAATCAAATTGGGATTGCAATAATTGCGTGGATAAACTGGTTTGTTCCAGTAACGCCAGTTGCACCAAATTTTCGATTTTTTTGACCGAAATAAAATGCACCCCGGAAGGTTCAAAAAACAGGGTTTTCGAGGGTTGTTCTCGCAGCCAACTCAATCGGCGATCGAGCGCCGATTGATTGTCAGCTTGCCAATGTTGTATCGAATTCATCACCATTCAGGCTGTTTTCTCATCCAACTCATCTCAATTAAGAACTCGAAACCAACCCACCTTTTAACGCTTTGACAATAGCCTGAGTGCGACTTTTAACGCCTAATTTTTCAAAAATTGCCGTCAAATGCGCTTTGACAGTGGCTACCGTCACGTAAAGATGGCCAGCGATTTCCTCATTCGACGCTCCCTTGACCAACCACTGTAACACTTCGCGTTCCCGTTGGGTAAGGTGAATGGTTGGAGACCCGGATAAGGAATAGCCTTTATAGAAATGAAAGATGCGGAAAAATCCCGTCGCCACCTCTGGGGCTAAATAGATTTCATCCTTCAGAATTGTTGCGATCGCCTCGTACAGTTGTTTCGCCAATCGCTCTTTAAATAGATATCCCCGCGCCCCCGCTTGCATTGCTCGAAACACTATTTCGTCCTCGTGATGAGCCGACAAAATCAACACTTTCCCTTGAAAGCCTTGTTCCTGCAAGCGATTTAACGCCGCAATGCCATCACTATTTCCCAATTCTAAATCTAATAACACTAAAGCCGGATGTTGTTCTCGGATAACCTTTAAAGCTTGCTCTACCGAAGCCGCTTCTCCCACAATCTGGAATCGAAATTCCTCGCGATCGCTGTAGAAGTCAAGCACCGTTCGCAACCCTTGCCGAAATCGCAAATCATCATCAACGATGACGATTGAAACTAATTGAATTTCCATTATTAATCCCCTTATTTAACCAATTGGCGTTGCATTTACCGCGAACAAACTATCCAAATCTCTGCGCCTTTTCTGGAGGGAGAAAAAATTGCCGAACAAATGCTTATTTCGATTAATCCTCATTATCTCAATGACACATCTTTATCGACCTTAAATTTATCCCTTCATTCTTGAAACCTGTCAATTGTAGTTACTCAGAGTAACTACAATTGTGGGGCAGAGTAAAGGAAAATTGTGCCCCCCCCTCGGGGAGATTTTGCACCCAAATGCTTCCGCGATGGTCTAGGATAATTTTTTTAGCAATAGTCAGACCCAAGCCAGTCCCCCCCGATCGCCGAGAATAAAACGGAGCGAAAGCCCCCTTTAAATCTTCTGGAGAAAGACCCGGACCGCGATCGCGAATTTCCACCAACACTTCATTGTGAAAAACGCGCCAATTGCAATCTATCGTTTCTCCTGGCGGACTAAACTCAATGGCATTTCCGAGCAAATTTTCAAAAACCTGCTTAATCTGCCAACGGTCAATCGCCAGATTTACAGACCGATTGGGGTACTGAATCCGAAGATTTTTGCGGTTTAACTGAGGGGTTAAAACCTGAAGGGTCTCATTTACAATCTGACATAAATCATCCACCGCCACCTGTAGTTTAACCTGTTGTCCGCAGTTTATCATATCCCGCAAGCGATCGCTCAGTTCACCCACCGTTTCGCGAATCACATTCGCCTGGGCTTGTAACTTCTCCCCCGGTAATTGGCGATAAAGGGTTTCGGCATAAAGAGCAATCAGACCTAAAGAGTGTCGCAATTGATGTTCTCCCTTGCGAACCACCTGTTCGAGGAGGCGAATTTCTTCGCGCTGACGAGCCGATTCTGAAGCCAGTGCGAGGTAATCGGCAAGCAATTCCACTTGTTGGCCAATCCCTTCGCGATCCATAGCAGAAAGTTCTTCATAAGCCCACAAGAGCAAATACTCATTTAGGGTTTCAGCCCTCGAGGAACAGTTAGACGCTGCAGGCAAATCCCGAGTTAGAAGAGAGGACTTGCCCCGAGACAAATGTCCCATTACCTTTGTGGAATTAAAGATTGATTTCGAGTTTTTTTCTCCCGGGAAAGGCAATAAGTAAATCAACTGAAAATCCGGGGAAGAAAACGGATAAGGAGATTCTAATTCACTTTGCCAACTTTCCGACTCCAGAAAAGACCGGAAATCGGGGTCAAACGCCGGGAGTTCTGAGCGAACAGAACTCAAATGGTGTCGGTGCTGGTTCTTGCGATCGCGGTAAACCAACCAAGCCCCCACCAAAGGAAGTCGAGCCATCAATCGATCCACTTGTCGTTGAGCGATGGATGAAATGCCAGCAGAGGAGGGTTTTTCCCTAGGAGGAATCACCGAAAAAGGCAGAGATTTTGGAAAATTCAATTGATGCATACCCTTATTCTTTAGCCTAAGCGGTGCGGAGGAAGGGTTCTCCCCTTCACTTAAGTAACATTAAATCCACCATAACCTCGGAATCGGAAAGTAGAGTAGAATCTACACAAATTTTAAAATTTCGACCAAAGTCTAATAACCAGCCGCATCAAGACTGACTAATCTATAAACTGTACAGCCTAATCACTCCCTCCTATGATCCCTGCGGTGGCTCAGACCTTAGCAGAAATTCTCGCAGGCGGGACATCCCTAATCGCAATGGATGCAATTGACTTCGATCGTCCCAGTGCAGAAGGTAGAGGTCCGAGGCTGAACCTCTACTGCTACGACGTTCGAGAGAACGCTGAACTGCAGCAGTCTCAATCCCAGACAGACGGTGCGATCGTCATTTGGTATGACCTGTCATTTGTGCTCACAGCGTGGGATTACACCGCCCTAGGAGAGCAGCGTCTGCTGTCAGAAGCATTGACCCTGCTACTTCCGCATCCTTTTCTGCCCGAAGCGCAACTGGATCCGGCCCTTCGCAGAAAAGGAGCCTTACCCATGAAAATTTCTGTAGTGGATCTCAGCGACAAAGCAGCGCTTTGGAGGGCATTAGGGGTGCCCCTGCGTCCGGGGTTGTATGTCACCGTCAGCGTGCCGATCGCGGTAGAAAAGCAAGCAGCGATCGGCAACAGCACGTCATTCACATCAACCCCCTAAAGCCACTGCAAGTGGCCCCACGCACCACCCACCGAAAAACCAAGTGGAGGACAACCACTCATGCCATTGGATTATTTTGCCCCAGGCGTCTACGTCGAAGAAGTAGACCGAGGGAGTCGTCCCATCGAAGGCGTCAGCCTCAGCGTTCCCGGCTTTATTGGATTCACCGAAGATGTACGCGGCGATGCGGAAGTCTTCAAACCCATGATGGTCACCACCTGGGATCAGTACCTGGAATACTTTGGCAAACCCGGTTCCGATGGGTTTACCGACTTCAACGCCTACCTGCCCTTTGCTGTGTACGGCTGGTTCCTGAACGGAGGAGGACGCTGTTGGGTGAGCAGCATCGGCACCAAACTCCCCGGTTCCGAAGCCCCAGCCCCCACCGAAACCGCCACCAAACTCCTCACCTCTGCCGGACGCCCCTCCTTGCTGTTTAACCTCAAAGGAGCCGAAGCCCCCGCCGCAGAAGAAGACGGCGGCACCCCGGCCCTTCCCGCCGCCACCGGACCGGTTCGCGTTACTGTAGAAAGCAGTACCCCGGTGCAGCCGGAAGATTCAGAGGCAGAGCCGCCGCTAGATGATGGTCAATACTTTAAGATTAGCGTAAAACGCGGCGAGGAAGAACTCGAGAGCTACGAACACCTGACAATGAACGAAGAAGTAGCCGCCGAAGAAGGCAGCTACGTTCTCGAAGCCCTCCAGGAGTCCGAGTATATTGACGTCTCCATTGCCGAAGGTCTCCCCGCCGTTTCCCCCCTGTCCAAACGCCCCATAAACGGCACCTACGAAGTCTCTCCGCCGCCGCCGTTCATCCAAGACGCCGATCGCCTACCGCGAGAACTGCAAGGCAAGCGCGACGATCGCACCGGCGTCCAGGGCATTTTCGAGATTGACGACGTAGCCATGATTGCCTGTCCCGACCTGATGCGAGTCTATCAAGAAGGGCAAATCGACCTGGATCAAGTTCACGGCATCATGGAAATGATGGTCAGCATGTGCGAGAACTCCGCCCCCAGCCCCCCGTTCCGCATGGTGGTCCTCGATCCGCCCCCAGTCAAACCCGGAAAGAACGAAAACCGCGCCGTTCCCCCGGAACAGCAAAAACCCCAAGATGTAGCCGCTTGGTTGAATACCTTCAACCGCCGTTCCATGTTTGGTGCCCTGTACTATCCCTGGATCAAAGTTCCCAACCCCCGCAACGGGGGCCGACCGATTGCCATTCCCCCTTCCGGGCACATGATGGGCGTCTGGTGTCGCACCGACGAAACGCGCGGACTGTTCAAAGCCCCCGCCAACGATACCCCACGCGGCGTTATCGGTCTGGCTTACGAAACCAACTTCCGCGAACAGGAAGTATTAAACCCGTTAGGCATTAACTGCATCCGCAACTTCGCCAACTACAACCGAGGGATCAAGATTTGGGGCGCTCGCACTTTGGTCGAACCCGATAACATCCAATGGCGCTACATTCCGGTACGTCGCCTGATGAGCTACATCGAAAAATCCATTGAAATCGGCACCCAATGGGTGGTGTTTGAACCCAATGATTCTGCCCTGTGGGCGCGGGTCACGCGCACCGTCTCCAGCTTCCTCGAACGCCTCTGGCGCGAAGGTGCGTTGGTCGGCAATACGGTGGGCGAATCCTTCTTCGTGAAGTGCGATGGCGAACTCAACACCCCAGATACCATGATGATGGGTCGTTTGTATATCGAAGTGGGCGTGGCTCCCGTCCGACCGGCGGAATTTGTCATTTTCCGCATCAGTCAGTGGGCACCGGGTCAATAATTCCTTCTCCCTTTGGTCAGTTGTGCGATAACTCAGCACAACTGACCCACCCTCCTCTCCCACCCTGAAGCCCTTTCCTTACTATTTGATTTCCCAGGAGTAACCAGATGGCAGACCTATTTGTAATTTCTTCAAACCGATTTTTATTTACCTATGATGGCAAGGAATTCCCCCTTCTGAAATTCAGTGGCATCGATGTCCAGGCGAAAACCTCCGGTCATGCTAAGCCGATCGCCTCCACCGCCAAGGGACAAATGAACCGCCAAACCGTTTCCACCGGATACTACAACAACCAAAACATCACCATTGAAGCGGTCATCCAAGATGGCAATATGGACCTGTACAACTATTTTAAAAAGGGCATCCCAGCCACCTATGAAGGCGATGGAACATGGAGCGATAATTTTATCGATGCTTCCATTTCTATTTTCGATGCCGACGCTAAAGAAGTGTTAACCTACGACCTAAAACAATGTCAAATGGTTAGCTACGAAGTCGGTGAATTCAACGTTGGCGGAGAAGAGTTTCTCACCGAAAAATTCGAGCTAAACGTGGAAAGTGTGGAACGGAAAAAATAGTCAGCTCTAGCATCAGTCCAGTGGAACCACTCAGCCATTTGTAGGATGCTGAACTCACTGAAAATCGTTAACCGGAGAACCCAAAGGAGTAAAAAATGGCAGTCGATAAGGAACCGCTTTCTCAGGCTAGATTTGAATTTAAGTCCGACAATCTCAGTTCAGATTTGCTCGTCGAATCCATTTCTGGAATTAAAATGAGCATTCCGGTCACCAATGCGGAAGGAGCATTTGGTGTAGCCGCCAAAAGCAAGGTGAATCGTCAAGCCGCACCTTCAGCAGTAGAATCCCAAGAGGTGACGGTGACGTTTGTAACCTCTAGCAAAGCACCCAAAGCCGTAGCCGATTGGTTTTACGAGTCTCACTCCACGCCAGACCTCGGGGGGGCGACGAAAACCAAAGGTAAGACGGAAGAAGCCACCATTACCGTATTTAAACAAGATGGTTCGGAGTCAGCCAGTTGGACGTTTAAAGGCGTGATGCCGAAGACGTACAACATGTCAGGACTGGATGCTGCGGGCAATGAGGCTTTGAAAGAAACCGTCACCTTTGCTTACGAATACGTGAAGCGCACGAAATAGACAAGCTTACCGCCGATGGGGGGACAAAAAAGCGATTTGCGCGCCCCCCAAACTTTCGCCAATCATTCAATTTACCCACCAAAAACCGTGCCAGACTTTCCCGAACTCTTAGCCGCTTGTCGATTTTTCTTTGAACTGCAACTCGATGGCAGCATCGAGAATGTGGATGGCTATTTCATGGAATGCAAGGGGTTTAAATCCAGTCAAGATACCATCGAAATCTGCGAAGTCACGCCGCAAATGTGGGGCAACAAAGGTCAATCCAGAGGTCGCGTTATCCGCACGAAACTTCCCGGCAATGTCAGCTATACCAACCTGACTTTACGCCGGGGATTGACTATTTCCATGACCCTCTGGAATTGGATCGATTCGGTACAAAACGGCAATTGGGCAAGCCAAAAACGCGATGGGTCTTTAACTATCTACAATCAAGGTGCCGAACCCCAGTTTAGATTGGAGTTTAAACGCGCTTGGCCCGTGAGCTATACCATTTCTGACCTGAATGTGGGGGGAAATGAATTAGAAATCGAAGAGATGGAAGTGACTGTAGAAGAATTAAAACGGGTAGCCGTTGTTTAATTGCTAATGATTCAAACCGAGTTTGAATTTACCTTACCTAAAGGATATCTCGATCCGGAGGGCAATTTACACCGCCAAGGAGTGATGCGGTTGGCGCGGGCGATGGATGAAATTGTCCCGATGCGCGATCCGCGCGTGAAAACCAATCCCGCATACGCCACGGTGATTATCCTCTCGCGGGTAATTCTCCGTCTCGGGGTTATAGAACCGGTGACGCCGACGGTTATCGAAAATCTATTTGCCGCCGATTTGTATTATTTACAAAATTTTTATCGGCAAATCAACGCCCTGGAAGCGGAAAATTCTGCAAATATTGTTCCTGCAAACACCGATGAGCCATCCAACCCTTCCTTCTACTGAATTTCCCTTTATTCTTCCCCGAGGATTGGTCGATCCGGGGGGCAACATTCATCGTCATGGGATAATGCGTCTGGCGACAGGAAAAGATGAAATTTACTTTCAAAATGATATCCGGGTGCGAGAAAATCCAGCTTATGGGATTATCAGCCTGTTGTCGCGGCTGATTACTCGTCTCGGTACCCTTGCCCCTCTGACGCCGGAATTGTTAGAGCAATTGTTTTTAGTGGATTTAGTCTATTTGCGCGAGTTTTACCTACAGTTGAATCAACCGGAAATGGAGCCGATCGCCTCGGGGGAATTATCGGCTACCCCTTGGATCGCCTCCACCAAGAGGTAGCCACCATTGCGTTTTATTTTCATTGGTCTTTAGATGAGATTTTAAGTCTGGAACACGCACAAAGACATCGCTGGAATGGGGCGATCGCACAGCTCAAAAGCAGCCAATAAAGCAAAATGAAACTTTTGGGGCGCTAATCGTCAACAAACAGGGGAAGACGCGGGCCAGAAAAAAGCATTTGGAGATGCTGCTAAAATAAGCCAGAGCGATCGCGGGCAATGCGGATCCAGTTTGAGCCAATTCTTTCTCCCGCGATCGCCCTGGCACTCTTGGGAAAAAACCACTATCATAGCAGTACATCAAACGTTCTTTTTTCCATATCCCCCGTGCCCCTTTCACTCATCCATCATTCGGTCATGTGGAGGTATTTCGATCGTGAGTAGGCTTAAATCAATTCATTTATTAACGATCCTAGCCCTAGTTTTGTCCTCAGTGGCGCTGTGGGGATTCTCGGCGCAAGTGCGCGCCCAACGGCAAGCCCCCTCGCCGATTGCTCTGGAATTTCCCCCTCCGCCGGCGGGAAGTCGGAGCGGACCGCGAAGCACTGTAGGCGGGGGCGTGCGCGGCGACAATGATGCATCCTGTCGGGCGGAGGATACCATGCCTCTGACCGCGTTGATGCCCACCCGGGACAATATGGCGACCACGGTAGCGGGAAATCCCACGTTCTTTATCTACGTGCCAGAAAATAGCGCTGAAGGGGGAGAATTCGCGATTGTCAGTGAAGAGGGGGAGGAAATTTACTTTAATGAATTTGAGGTGTCGGATACCTCGGGTATCGTTAAAGTCAGTCTGCCAGAAACGACGAATTTAAAGGTGGGGGAAACATACCTATGGCAGTTTGCGTTAGTTTGCGATCGCAGCGATCGCCAAGCCGATGAACTGGTTCAAGGGGAAATCGAACGCAAAGCACTCAGTGAAGAGTTACAAACTCAACTGGAAAGTGCCACGCCCCTAGAGCAAGCGGAGATGTATGCCCAAGAACGAATCTGGAACGAAACCGTAACGATTTTAGCACAGTTGCGCCCTGAATATCCAGAGCAGTGGGAAGAACTGTTAACCTCGGTGGGACTCGGGGAATTCTCCGACCCCCCGTTCGCGGAATGTTGCACGGTAGAAAACTAACGGGAGTCCCGTCATGTGGGAAAAGGTCAAACAATTGCTGTGGGAATGGCGCGGGGTGTGGATAACAGCACCCTCGGTTGCGGCAGCGGTGATTCTGTTGCGCTTGAGTGGAATGCTGCAACCTTGGGAATGGGCAATGTTTGACCAGTACATGCGCCTGCGCCCTGGGGAAGAACCGGACGACCGGATCGCGATCGTGGGCATCAACGAAGCAGATGTGAGAGAATTGGGACAAGCCATCATTCCCGATCGCTTCTATGCCGCATTAATCGAAAACCTGAACGCCAGAGGCGTGAGGGCCATCGGCTTGGACGTTTATCGCGATCGCCCGGTAGAACCGGGCCATCAAGCCCTCTTAGATATCTTCCAATCCACGCCGAATCTGGTGGGCATCCAAAAAGTTATCGGCGATCGCGATCGCGACCGGGTAGACGCGCCCCCCGGTTTGCAATACGTAGGTGCGAACGACTTGATTTTCGATGCAGACCGCACCCTGCGGCGCGGTTTGCTCACCTTAACCGATGCCAATGGCAATCCGGTCTACAGCTTTAGCCTGCTATTGGCCAGTCTGTATCTGGAGGCGGAAGGCATCGCCCCCCAGCTTGCCCCAGGGACGGACTGGTGGCAGTTCGGCCCCACGGTATTTAAACCCTTTCAACCCAATGATGGGGGTTATGTGAGAGCTGATGCGGGCGGCTATCAAGTCCTGCTAAATTATACAGGTTCCGGCGGCTTGTACGAGCGGGTCTCCCTGATGGATATCCTGAAAAATCGCGTTCCCCCAGATTGGGGACGCGATCGCATCGTCCTCATCGGAGCCGTGGGCGAGAGCTTCCAGGACTTATTTTTCACCCCTTATACCACTGACCCCGGTAGCCGCATGCCGGGAGTGGAAGTTCATGCCAATCTCATCAGTCAAATCCTCGGGGCCGCCCTGGACGATCGCCCCTTGATTAAAACCTGGCCCGACCCTTACGAATGGCTGTGGATCGTCTTCTGGAGTAGTCTGGGTGCTTTCCTCACCTGGAAATGGCGCTATGCCGGCGGGGTGCGATATCTCTCTTGGCAACGAACCGCGATCGCCCTCCTCTGTGCTAGCGCTTTGTTGGGCATCACCTATGGTGCCTTCTTGTCTGGCTGGTGGATTCCAGTGGTGCCGGCAGCTTTGGCCCTGGTGGGTTCCGCGATCGCCATTACCGCCTATATCGCCCGGACCGCCGGCGATATCCGCCAAATCTTCGGTCGCTATCTCACCGATGGCGTCGTCGCCAACCTCTTAGAAAATCCCGAAGGTCTCAAACTCGGCGGCGAACGGCGCAAAATCACCATCTTAACCTCCGATTTACGCGGATTTACTGCCTTATCCGAGCGCTTGACCCCGGAAGAAGTGGTCAAAATTCTTAACTTCTATCTCGGCTATATGGCAGATGTCATCACCGCCTATCAAGGCACCATTGACGAGTTTATGGGCGATGGCATTTTGGTCCTCTTTGGTGCCCCCACTCCCAAACCCGACGACCCCACCCGCGCGATCGCTTGCGCCGTCGCCATGCAGCTTGCTATGCACGAAGTCAACCAAACTATCCAACAGTGGCATCTCCCTCCCCTGGAAATGGGCATCGGCATCAATACCGGCGAAGTCGTCGTGGGCAATATCGGCTCGGAAAAACGCACCAAATATGGCGTGGTGGGCAGTCAAGTCAATTTAACCTATCGCATCGAATCCTATACCACCGGCGGTCAAATCCTGATCGGCGATCGCACCTTACAAGATGCCGGCGGTCCAGAACTCATCCAGATTGACGGGGAACGAGAAGTCATGCCCAAAGGCGTGAAAGAACCGATTATCATTTACGAAGTCGGCGGTATCGGCGGTCCGTACAATATCGCCTTGTCGAAAGAAGAAGAAATCTTTTTCCCCCTTTCCGAACCCCTCCCGGTTCAATACACCGTTTTGTCCGGCAAGCACATGAGCGAGGAAATGTCAAGGGGAATTTTAGTAGAACTTTCGGCAAAAGAAGCGCAACTGAGTACCGAATATCGAGAGAGCGACGCTTTACCCCCTCCCCTGAGCAATATTAAGCTGAATCTGGTGAGCGACAATCCGAATTTAACCGGCGAAGATATTTATGCTAAAGTGCTGGAAAAATCAACCGGAAAAACGGGCAGTTTTTACATCAGGCTGACCTCTACACCTCCACCCATCGCCACTCGCCTCGATGCGCTTTACAAAGAACTAGAAGCTCAAAGCACTCTGGCGTAAAGGAGGTATTTTTTCGGTGTTTCCCACTGGATAATTTAAACGGACATTTGAGGACAATTATGAAATTAATCTTTTTAGGTTCCGGTTCCGCTTTTACCGTCGGTGCTGGTAATTATCACTCTAACCTGCTCTTGATTAGCGATCGCGGCAACAAACTCTTGCTCGATTGCGGCTCGGATATCCGCTTTTCCCTCCACGAGGTCGGCTATTCTCATCTGGATATCACCGATATTTACATCAGTCACTTGCACTCGGATCATGTGGGAGGTCTCGAATATATCGCCTTTACCACCAAATTTGACCCCCGCTGCCAAAAACCTCGCCTGTATTTAAGTAAAGATTTGGCAGCAGATTTGTGGGAAAAAACCCTCTCTGGTGGACTGCGCTCTGTGGAGGGCGAACTCAACGATTTGGATACGTTTTTTGAGGTGGAAAAAATCCCTCGTCACGGCTCTTTTACCTGGGAAAACATCGAGTTTAAACTGGTAAAAGTCATCCATATTAATAATGGCTTTTTTGTTATGCCTACCTATGGATTGTTCTTTGAAATTGCCGGACAGAAGATGTTTCTCACAACCGATACTCAGTTGTGCGTTGATGAAATCAAAGACTATTACGATCGCGCCGATTTGATTTTCCACGACTGCGAAACCTCCAAATTTCCCTCTCCAGTTCACGCCCACTACAATCAACTGGTGAATTTGCCCGCACCAATTAAAAATAAAATGTGGCTGTATGGATATCAACCCGGTCCGCTTCCCGATGCCCAACACGATGGCTTTCTCGGATTTGTCCGACGCGGACAGGTGTTTGATTTCTCCCCTTCCACCGATCGCGATCGCCCCGTCTCGGCAGACATGAATATTTCGAGTTGATAACCTGTAATATCTACCCGCTCTTACCCCCTCTCGGAACCGGGCAGTGCCCGATCTAGAATCATAGGGGAAACGGGATGGGGAATCCCCGGAAAAACCAGTTTGAAGCCAAAATAAGAGAATTCAAAGGGGTTTTTCCGAGGGAAATCGGTGGAACTAACCCACCTTCACCAACGGCTTGCGATCGGAACTCATCGGGGCACAAAGAGCCGTTTCTAAATCTGCACAACCCAGACGTTCTTCTAAAATCCGCATCACTTCCCGACCGAAATCATTGGGATTGCGACGCCAAGCGGACAAGCAAACTTCACCAAAGAACGACCCCAGGGGTTCTGGATTCCAGAGTAATTTGCGTGCGGTCCAAGGCATCATACTCATCGGGTCGTAACCCGGTTGCAGGTAATCGTTTTTAAACGCATACTCTTCCAAATGAGTATGGGGTTGCAACCCGATAAAGAAAATAGCCGGTTCGACCTTATCCGCCCCAAAAATCCGTTCCAATTCGCGATGATAGGCAATTGTTTGACGGATGGTATCGAAGGTTTCGTCAATCACATTAAACGAATAATTCACCGACACCAAATCGTTAAATCCTGCCGATTTCAAATCGCGACAGTTTTCCAAAACCACCCGCAGGTTATAGCCCATTCGCATTTTGCGAACCAATTCTTGGGAACCGCTGGTGATGCCGATTTCAAAATAATTCATCCCAGTTTTTACCATCAAATCGCATAATTCCGGCGTCAGATTATCTGCCCGGATATAGGCAGCCCAATGGATGTCATTCATGCCTGCCGCCAGAATTTTTTGGAGCAATTCGATGGCATCATCGATATATTTACGGGCCGGGATAAACTGAGCATCGGTAAACCAGAAATTGCGGATACCCCGGTTGTAAAGCTGACGCATTTCCGCCACCACTTCATCAGCGGGGTTAATGCGGACCTGCTTGCCTTCAATCACCGTATAGATGCAGTAGCAGCAGTTATGAGGGCAACCGCGTTTGGTTTGGACACCCACATAGAAATCTTGTTCTTGGAGATAGTATTCGAATTCCGGCCAAATGGTTTCGATGTAGTCGTATTGACAGGCGGTTTTTTCGATAGGGGTTGGTTTTTCGTGAATCATGCGATCGCGAGGTTGAGTTTCCCCAACCACATAGCAGCGTTCGTCATTAAAATCGTCACCGCGCAGGTATTTTTCCAGAAGTGCTTCACCTTCGCCGACCGAAACAATCGTTCCTGGGGGGAGAGTGCGACCCAGTTGTTCGTAGAACACACTTACTGCGCCGCCGCCCACGATCGCCCGCGCCTGCGGGTGGTACTTGCGAGCGCGCTTCAATCCGCGTTTAATCAGGCCCAGATTGCGCCAGAGTTCCTGATAGTATGCCGTAGTAATCCGCAATCCGCCCAATGCGCCCCGGAGTTTCACCAAGGGATTGCGGGCATAGTAAAACTCGAAAGCATTTTGCAAAGGATTGCCCCCGCGACCCCCCACCGGGGCGTAAATTTGAATATCGCGCCAAGAGAAGACCAGCAGGGTGGGTTGAAATTCATCCACACAGGCATCCAGGGCACCGGCGAAATCCAAAGGCGGGACAGTGCCCAAGTCAAAAATGCGTTGTTTTAAATTCGGGAAGAGCTTATGTACCGCATCGGCGAGATAAACCACCCCGATGGGAAAAATGGGGTTGCAAGGGAGGCGGACGTAGAGGATGCGATTTTCCATAGGGTTTAAAAGGGTTTTCGGCAGACTGTTTATATATCTTAATTTTAAATCCCGGCAACGGGATGAGAGGCGAGCGAATCCCTCTGTTTGGCTTAGATGCTAGCACATTTTCCGCCGGTAGAGGCTCCCCACTCCCTGAGCAATCATGCTTACCGGGAAGCGAATCTGGGACTTTTGAGCGGCGCGATCGCCCCCGAAAGTCCCTCCTGGAGGCCCCTAATTTGCCATTAAACTTTCTTATGGCAGTACGTTTTGCGCCGCCAATGCCCTGATTGAGGGGATCGATGGCACTGATAAGAAAATCTTAACTTAGATTTGACCAATCTTTAACCCAAAAAGCTTCAAAATCCGCTGCAGTTGGTAGTCGCGTTTACAGCTTGTGGGGATCGCGAGATGTTACCGTGGAAAAATATAAATAGGTTGTTTAGTTAAATTAGCTCCTCGATCGTCATGGCTCAAATTCTCGATCCCATTCCGGCTGACCGCCCCGGTCACATTCTGTGCTGCTATGTCAATGCCACCAGCAAAATCCAAATTGCGCGGATTAGCAATATTCCCAACTGGTATTTTGAGCGCGTGGTGTTTCCCGGACAGCGCCTTGTTTTTGAAGCGTTTTCCGAAGCCCTACTCGAAATCCATTGCGGCATGATGGCGAGTGCAATTTTATCCGATAAGATTCCTTGCACGCGCTTGCAAATCGTCGAAGACGGCGATCCCGATGCCGAACCTCCCGATGGAGAAGCCGGGACAAGCGCAAACACCCAAGCGCCAGATAACAGCACAGATAATCCAGACGGGTCTGTGACAGACTCCTTTTCATCACCCACTTTAACCTCGGTTTAATAACATGAAAAATTTGGGGTGATACTAGGGTTGCGCGAGCTAACATCTTTGCCAACCCATTTTTAATAAATCAAAGCCTACCAGAAAAACCTACAGGCAACTGCGACAAGAAACTCGGGGTGCAAGGGGCTGGGGCAATCCAGCCTCAAAAAATAATACAATGAAAGGCAATCGTTGGTTCGCCATTCATGGGGGAAAATATATTGGATTTGCCTTCGTTTCTATGGTTATGGAAAATAGCGGCGTGGTCGATGGGATTATCGATCGCCGCCTATTTTTTGTTGGCATTGACCGGGATTTGGATGTTCCGGGCGCGCAAATCGCGGCGGGGGAGAAGGGTATTTGCCCGATCGCTGCACTGGTTTCTCGGGGGAACCCTAGTCGTGTTAGTCTTGCTGCTGCTAGGGATTGGGATTGTCGGCACCTTGGGTCACTATGGCACCTTAGGGCATTCCGTGCATTTGTGGGCCGGATTGAGTGTGGTAGCACTGGTGCTGTTTTCCGCCTGGAGTGCCACACAAATCGGACCTCGCCAGCCCTGGGCTAGACCCACACATGTTACCACAAACGTCCTGTTATTTTGTACCTTAGCCTGGGTGTCTTGGAGTGGGTGGACCGTAGTGCAAAAATACCTGCCATAATCCGAGCGGCGATCGGTTAATATAGGGCACAGGGGCGCGCGTAAGCGCCGCCGATTATCCTCATTCCACCTGCGTAACTAACTCGTGACATCAGAACCCCTCCATCCCCCCAACCGCCAACCTTCATCGGTTGCTGATGCCGATGAAAGCCTCTCGAAGCCTTGTATTTTTCGGATTTCTCCCTTAATCCGGATAACCCTTCTGAGTTTGTATGTGGCTCTTACCGTGCCCCTGCCCTTTCTCTCCGAAGCCACCGAAGCGCCAGTCCCTCCAGCCCTACTGTGGGTGGGATTGAGCCTCGGCGCTGTTGCCCTCTACGCAGCACTGAGCGAGCGAGTGGTGTTAGATGCCCGAGGGATTCAAGTCACCTATCCCCAGTGGGTGCCCTCCTTGTTTCGCAAAGGCTGGTTTTTGCCCTGGGAAGAGGTGAAAGCACTCAAACCGCGCACCACCGGTCAAGGGGGAGTGGTGTACTATTTCTCCAGTCAATCTGGGGAAGGGTATTTGCTGCCCATGCGAGTGGCGGGATTTGCGAAATTGGTGCGATTGGTATCCGCGAAAACCGGGATTGACACCAGAGATGTGCGCCCGTTAGCGCAACCCTGGATGTATTTGATTTTGCTTGGATTCACGGGATTGTTGTTGCTGGTGGATGCCTGGACGATCGCCACAGCGGTGGGAGTTGGGTAGGGAATCGAGAGGTTATGGTAAAGAGCTTAGCAAGCGAACCCACGCCCCAACTGCAGCTCGATCGCGTAGAATTAAAGGCGGCGATCGGCGGCGGAAATGTGGGTGCGGCTATCCTCAACCAGATGTCCTTGGAGGTACAAGCCGGCGATCGGCTGGCCATTGTCGGGCCGTCTGGTGCGGGGAAAACCTCCCTGTTGCGCTTGTTAAACCGACTGATCGACCCCACCCAAGGCGCGATTTATCTCGAGGGACGCCATTACGAAAATATTCCGGTGCTTGAATTGCGCCAACAAGTCACCTTGGTGTTGCAAGAATCCAAATTGTTGGGAATGTCCGTGGGAGACGCCATCCGCTATCCCCTGGTGTTGCGGGGGATGAAGGATCGAGAGATTAAACGGCGAGTGGTGTATTGGCTCGAGCAGTTGAACGTTCCGTCAGAATGGCTCGATCGCACCGAAGTGCAGCTATCCCTAGGAGAGCGACAACTGGTGGCGTTATGCCGCGCATTAGCTATTCAACCGAAAATTTTATTATTAGACGAGCCAACCAGTGCCCTAGATGCGGGACGATCTGCCTCGGTATTGCGGCTGTTGAGACAACTGGCGCAGACTGAGCAAACCACCATTGTGATGGTGAATCATCAGCTCGATCTAGCAGAGGAATTTTGCACTCGGGTGGTTTATTTGGAGCGAGGCAATTTGGTTGAGGAGTGCAGGGGCGATCGCGCTGATTGGGAAAAATTGCGATCGAATTTAATCGAAGCCGAGGCTGAGTCAGCCAGAGAATGGGAATGATAAAATTGCGCCGCGCCGGATGGACCGGTGGCGGGATGAAACCGCGCGATCGCCGATGCAATGGAGTGCAGGCACATCCTCCGAATCGGCTAAGCATAGAGAGCGGGGAAGGCATTACCAAGCGATGAGATCGTCGGTTTAATTCATCGCTGTGGGATTGACCTATCCCCGATTTGTTCCTTCCTCCCGCTTGATGGGTTGCATTGTCAACCTAACTGGTATAATTTGTTACGGAGCCTAATGGGGATGTCCGTTGCCCGCTGCTACCTGGGACAATTCACGCATCGGCGTTCGTTTTTTCGCAGCGGGTGCGGGGGGAGTGGAGGAATGACCATCGAGGATTTCAATATTTAATCGATAGCCGACATTCCGCACGGTTTGAATTAAACTCGGTTGGCGGGGATCGGTTTCAATTTTTTTGCGTAAAGACAGCACGTGAGTGTCGATGGTTCGAGGATTGTCAATAGCATCGGGCCACGCGCGACGCAGCAATTCCTGACGAGTCATCGGCAATCCCTCCGCTTGCGCCAAAACATAAAGCAAGCTAAATTCTTGCGGGGTTAAATCGATGGATTCGTTTTTATAGCACACGCGGCGCTGCACAAGATCGATTTGCAGATCCCCATAGTCCAAGTTGGCGGGAGGCGTCATTTTTCGATACCGCCGCACCATTGCTTCCACTCTGGCGAGGAATTCCTGCATTCCAAAGGGTTTGGTCAGGTAATCATCGGCACCGGCTTTTAAGCCTTGCACGATATCGGCTTCGGTATTGCGAGCGGATAACATCAGCACGATCGATTCTTGTTGCTGATGCAACCATCGGCAAAATTCTACACCATCACCATCGGGTAATTCACTGTCAAGGATGACAAGCGTCGGATGGCGATTGTAGAAAATTTCTCTTGCGTGACGGATGTCAGCGGATTGGTACACCCCATAGCCGACTTGCTGTAGGTGCCAACCTAACAGCGATCGCAGGTGAGGATTGCCCTCTACAATTAAAATGCAAACAGAGACCACAACTGTTTCGTTTCCTTTACGTCGGTAAAGTCAAGGTTAACAAAGCTTTTGTCAGGGTTTTGTAACTTCCGCTACTCTGACTCAACCCTCTAGGTTAAGGAAATTAAAAGTTAATGCCGCAGGGTGTAAAAATATCATCAAATCATTTTATCTGCCTTAGGGGTCTTCCCACCCGGAGTGCAGATCTAGGTAAAATAAGAGTAGGTCACTTTTCCTAGGGTAAGCAGGAACCTCCCTCATGGATCCCACCGGGACATCGGAGCGCCTACAGTTCCGAGTCAACATGTTCCCTCCAGGTTCACCCCCTACCGGGGTCAGTGGGTCGGATGGGTAAAGCGCAAGGGTGATGAATCGAATTCCCAGAAGCTCAACGATTTCGGCTTCCCCCGGGCAAGATTCAGGAATCCCCCGATCGCCTTGTTTCCCCACCGAACAATATGGATATGGGGAGCGTCAAAGAAAAATAAGCGATTCTCGGGGGCGATCGCGTGGCTGTGCGCCATCCAAACTCCATTCCACTGAATACAGACCCCTAAGCGTCGGGTCGTCTGTGGCGCTTACCCCCGGAAAAAGACTCCCCTTTGCTGAATTCAACCAGGAAACTATGCTGCAAGACACTGCAACCATCCGCCATTACCAAAAACTCAGCGATTCTCTCGTAGATATGTGGAACCGAGGATATCGCCTCGATGACCTACGGCTTTATCTGTCAGGCTATATCGCCGCCTTGCGACAGACCAATACCATCGAAGCCTTTCTCATTCACAGGCTAGAGGAAGAAGCGATTCGCTTCCTTCACGACCCTTCTAATTTCGAACTCATGCCCCAGCCTCAACCGGAAACCCGGTATTATTGACGGCTTGCACCGTGAGGGAAATCATTAGGTCTTTTAATCCAGCATCTCAGCCCAAGCGCTAATGATGCTTGGGTTTTTTATTAAAAATTTTTTATCTAGAATCCCGTGGTTATTTTAATTTGCAATCTCGAAGCGCGAGATCCGCTGCCATCCGCTTCGCGTGTTCGGCGGTTGGGAAAAATCCATCTTTAGCTCTCGAGGAACGGCTTGCCGTTCCTTTTTATTTGTTTTGCTAATATGTATTGACAAACGTGAAATTTTAATGTATTAGGGTCGCCAAGTTCTCGTCGGTGCGAACCGAAAGTGCGGCGATCGCAAAACGGGCGCTTTATATAAAATTTTCTTATAAAAAGCGCGACAAATAATTGCCAAGGTGGTGCCAACTGCTGCCGCGATCGGCTTGCACTTATACCCCACAAAAGCGAGCGATCGCTTAAGCTATCGGTTGTTTTGTTTTGCGGGGTGCGCGCCTCTAGGGAAACGATGCGGCACCAATTTCCGCCACCGGGAGGCGCTTTGGGGCATCATCGCAGAAAAAATCCCCTCAGAGGATGGGGGAAATGACCCAATTCTGCGAGGGGAAGAAGGAATGTTAAAACTTAACGGGATTTAAGAAGCGAGGGCGACTTCCACAATTTGGGGCAACTCGCCACTTTGATAAAGCTCGATCAGAATGTCAGAACCGCCAATGAATTCACCATTCAGATAAACTTGCGGAATCGTCGGCCAGTTAGAATACTCTTTAATGCCCTGACGAATTTCGTAGTCTTCCAGAACGTTAACGGTTTCGTAAGGGACGCCCAAGGTATTGAGAATTTGTACGGCGTTGTTGGAGAAACCGCACTGGGGCATCAGTTTGGTGCCTTTCATGAATACCACGAGTTTGTGGCTGTTGATGATGTTATCGATTTTCGCTTTCAGTTCTGGAGTCATGATGATAACCTCCGATACGTTTGGAAACCCCCGTGCTTTAGCCGGGGGAGGAAAAACGAACGTGCGGCTTTA
>NZ_JAJENT010000502.1:0-7574 GCF_035615515.1 Phormidium sp. CCY1219 | reverse complement strand
ACGCCTTTGCTACCGACATTTCTGCATGATGCAAGTCTGCCCTCACGGGATGTTAAGCCCCTTTCATTTGGGTCAAAATGAGAGTTGGTGATAGGAGTTTATCATATCATTGCGGCTAAAGCCGCGCCGGGAGCTTGGTAGCCCCGCTCTAAAGAGACGGGGCTACCAAGCTCCCGAGTTTTTTTCGTGTACTGGGAAGCGCTCGAATTTCAACCCTTACCGTGAAGCGGAACTGTAGCGGATCCCCCTCGTCAAAACTCGTAGAATGAAGGTAATCAATATTACCGCAACCGAAGGGAGGTTTTCAGCCATGAGAATCAAAAAATGGTGGATAATTCCACCTGGATTGGCGCTATTGGGGAGCCTAGCCGCTCCGGGGTGGAGCCAACCGAAAGTGGTGACCCTTTCCACAGACATGCAATCGGATCCCCTAGTGCTGCAAGGCACCTCTGGAGGGTCTCTGAGTAGTGACTGTGGGTATATTAGCGAGCAACCGAGTCAAACCTTGGAGCTAACCGAGCAATTTTCCTACTTGAGATTTCAGGTAGAAAGCGAGGGAGAACCCACCTTACTAATCGACGGACCCGGGGGGCGGTTTTGCATTTTGGGGCATAAAGAAGCCGGAGAGGTGCCAGAAATGTCCGGGTTGTGGATGCCCGGGACATATAACATCTACGTAGGCGATCGCCAGCATGAAGCGCATCCCTACCGCCTCTCCATCACAGAAAGGCCCAATTAAATCGGCATCGCCGCAACCACCATTGTGCAAACCAATGGGATTACACCTGAGACAGTTCACGTTGCAAAGCTGCTTTCACCTTTTGATACTCAATTTTGAGTTGCGAAAAAATCTCCGCCGCCTCTGGGGGGGGAGGCGATCCGGCTGCTTTGCTAGCGCGGCTCATATATTCAAGCTGCTTGCTCAATCCAGACAACTCCATCGCACCGAGAGCTGCACTGGTAGACTTCAGGGAGTGGGCCGACTCTTGTAACTGAGCCACATCAGACGCTTCAATGGCCTCAGTCATGCTTTGCACCAATTTAGGTGCTTCCACCAAATAGATTTCGATCGCCTCTTCAAGCACCTCGATTTCGCGCAAAGACTCCAGAGTTGAGGGATTGAGAACCGCAGTGCGATCGCCAGCGTTACCGGGTTTAGGATTGCGCGGGGAAGCCTTCGGGGCAGAAGCAGCCACCTTGGGTGCAGAGGAACTCGCCTTGCCCGAGTGCGATCGCTCTTCCACCGCCGTTCCCGAAGCGACCCCTGCCCGGACCGGTTCGCGGCGCTGTGCAGGACTCGCAATTGGTGCCGCCGGAGAGTCGAGTAGCTGTTGGTTTGGCTGACATAAAGACAGAGCTTGCACCAGTTCCGGCATGCGGATCGGCTTGCTGATATAATCATCCATTCCCGCTTCCAGACATTCCTCGCGATCGCCCTGCATGGCATTTGCCGTCATCGCAATAATGCGCGGCTTATACCCCAGAGTTTCCGTCTCCCACTGCTCGCAGATAGTCCGCGTGGTGGTCAGCCCGTCCATTTCCGGCATATGAACGTCCATCAGCACCACATCATAAGGCTGACGGTGAAGCGCTTGCAGCACCTCCAGCCCATTGCCGGCCACATCTGCGCGATATCCCAGACGCTGTAAAATCTGCAATGCCACCTTCTGATTCACCAAATGATCTTCCGCCAGCAAAATCCGCAAAGGTAGCCGATGCCCCATCTGCGGATCGATCTGAACCGAAGCCGAATGCAAATCCCGAGAGCGAAGCGGCACGCCGCCAAAAATCCCCGCCACCACATTGTACAGATGCGATTGCTTGATCGGCTTATTCAGAAAAGCCGCCAACTTCACCTCTGGAGCGCCTTGGGGATTGTTCTCTTGTCTGCCGATCGAAGTCAGCATCACCAACGGCAAATCGTCCCCATTCGGTAACGCGCGCAGTTGCCGTGCCAAAGTCATCCCATCCATATTGGGCATCTGCATATCCAGAATTGCCAGATCGAAGGTATCCCCCGCTTCCAGCCACTCCAGAGCTTCCGCCCCCGAGGTTGCCGCTTGGGGGTTCATGCCCCAGAACACGGCTTGGCGACCCAAAATTTGCCGATTGGTGGCATTATCGTCCACAATCAGCACCCGCTTACCCGCCAATTTCGGCTGAGTGTCATTCAAATCCACCGGCAAGGTATTGGGTGCTTGTTCGGCGATCGCCGTAAAATAAAACGTCGAACCCGGGGATTTCGGTTGCTCCTCTTGCTCGTGAGAATCCCCCACCCAGGTAAACACACTTTGCTCCTCATCCTCATCCATCTCGCTGGACCACGACAGCCCAACCGCCGCCGGCAACTGAAAATCTGCTGGGGGATCCCCGCCGATCGCCGAACCGCTGACCACCCACATAGTTCCCCCCATCAGTTCGCTCAGGCGCTTGCTGATTGCCAACCCCAGACCGGTGCCACCATACTCGCGGGTAGTGGAAGAATCCACCTGAGAAAACGACTTAAACAACCGATCCATTCGTTGTTGCTCGATGCCAATCCCCGTATCTCGGATCGCAAATTGGATGCGGTGATGAGAACTCACAGAGGAGAACCCGGAATCTCCGTCCCTTGCCAGTTCCTGTTTGTCGATTTCGGCTGCTTCATCTTCCGTGACGGGAGAAGCGCTAACCGACACCACCACTTCGCCGGTTTGGGTAAATTTCACTGCATTACTGAGCAAATTCACCAAAATTTGACGCACCCGGGTCACGTCCCCCACAATAATTTCCGGGGTGGATGGCTCCATCAAATAGGCCAGTTCCAACTCTTTTTCGGAAGCTTTCGACGCGAGTAAATCGAGAGATTCCTCAATACAGACCCGCAGGTTAAACGGTTGCTGTTCCAGTTCGAGTTTGCCCGACTCGATTTTAGAAAAGTCGAGGATATCGTTAATAATCGTCAGCAGGGCATCCCCACTGCCGCGAATCGTTTCTACGAAGTCGCGCTGTTCGGAATTGAGGGGGGTATCCAGCAGCAATCCGGTCATTCCGATCACTGCATTCATCGGGGTGCGGATTTCGTGACTCATGGTAGCGAGAAACTCGCTTTTGGCGCGGGTGGCGGCGAGGGCCTCGTCGCGGGCGCGGGCTAAATCTTCCGCTGCTTGACGGCGCTCGATTTCGCCGCCGATCCACTGCGCCATCAGTTTGAGCAGTTCTTTATCCACCGCTTTGAAGGGGCGCTGTAGGGCAAAGGTGCTCGAAAAGCTCAGGGTGCCGTACACCTCGCCATCCACAATCACGGGGGTGCCGATATAGGCGTCTTGTTTGAAGGGGGTGATGGTGGGATTGTTGTGCCACCGGGTGACGCTGACGGATTCGAAGTACAGGGGTTCGTTTTGTCGCAAGGTTTCGCGACAGTAGGTTTGATTGAGATCGAACAGGTCCCCGGGGGATATTGCGCGATCGGGGGACTGGGCGGCGACGATTTCATAGCGGATCCCTTTAATCCGCGATAAAATCGCAATGTCTAACCCAAACCGCCGCCGCCCTAATGCCAGCAACCCTTCTAGCCGTTGTTTGAAGCTCAGCTTCCGCGATGAGGTAATCTTATACAACGCCCGAATTGAGGCTTCGCTTTCTCGCAGTTCTTCGTCGGTTTGCTGTCGCTCGGTGATGTCGCGGGAAATGGAGACCACTTCCAATACGCGATGGGTTTGCGGATCCCGCACGGTGCGCGAGGTGGTTTCAAACCACACTGCTGGCCCATTTTTGTGCCGCATCCGGTAGCTGACGGTGTAGCTGACTTGCCCGTTCATAATCGCGGCGTGGCATTTGCCGATCGCTTTCATGTCGTCGGGATGCACGAATTCGTAAGCAGACCTGCCGATCAGTTCGTCGGGTTCGTATCCCAGCAAAAACCGACAAGCGGGGGAAACGTACACAAACATCCCTTCTGGGGTATGTCTGGCAATCATGTCTGTGGAGTTTTCCGCCATTAACCGATAGCGGGCTTCGCTTTCTTGCAGCTTTTGTTGTGACTCGAACAGGGCATCGAGCATTCCGTTAATGCTGTGTGCCACTTTGGAGAGTTCGTCTTCGCCGCCTAGTTTCAGGCGCATGGATAGATCCCCGCCGTTTCCGGAGGTCATCTGTTTGATGGATTGATTCAGCAGGGTCACGCGCGAGACTACCAGTTTTTCTACCAGCAGCAGGGTCAGGGCGCTAAATCCTACGCTTACCGCTAGCAGGGGCCACACTAAATATCGAATGCTTTTTTTGCCTTTTTGATAGCTTTCTCGCGGTTGAATGATTTCTAATAGCAAGACGTCGTTGCCGTAAATGTCCTCGATCGCGGCATACCCTCCGAGGTCGGTTTCGCTGAGCGATCGCAGTTGTACGGCGTCGCTTTGCGCTATCGGTGGGCTGACGATTCTCTCGTTGGAATTCCGGTTCTCGGCAGTTATCCCAAGGGCTTTTCCCAGGTTTTGCAGGTGCGAGGGGAGGTCGCTGACGGGATACGCTCGCAAGGATAATTGCATCAGCTGTCCGATGCGATCGATTTCTCCGGCGTTTAAGTGGCGTCCGACAATTAAGGTGCCTCGCTCTGGATCCGCCGCTTGTCGGTTGAGAATCGATTGTGCGGCAATTAGCATCGGCCCTGTGGGCAGCATCACGATGCCTCTCAAGGGGGGCGCTTTCCCTGGGGCGGGGCTGTTCTTCCCGGATTGCCCGTATCCGGCTATCAGTTTTTCTATCTTCTCTGGTAGGGGGATGGGCTGGTTTTGTTGGCGATCGTAGGCTTGCGTGAAAATCGGTTCCCCGTTCTCGTCAAGCAATACCAGCAGGTTGAGGTTGGATTGGGTAAATATTTCGTTGCCGAACTCAGGGGCTAAAGATTTCGCCCCTGGGGCGTCGCTGTCGGAAGCGGGATTTTCCCATTCCACTCGCGATCGCGCTGTGGTGTTAAGCTCGGTGATGGTTTCATCGAGTGCCTGCAAGGCTCGGGTTACTTCCTGGCGCGCAACAAGAGCGTCGAGGGCTTTGAATTCAGCCAATAAAATACTCGATGCGGTGCGATAAAGCGCTACGTTGAGACCGACGAGCGTCGCACCAAAGATTAATAAGATTTTCTGACGCAGTTTCATAGAGTGACACCCTCATCGTATCTTGCTGCCCATTGCTCAGTCGCGTACGCCTTTCCAGTTTACCGATAAGCGGCTGGTCAAATACCAGTATTCCCTGGGGCTAAATGCCGCGATTGCCGCAGTATTGCCTCTCACTGTTCGATCTCGATCCGCTTTCCCCATTATCCTGTTTTGCAAAGGCTCAGTGCTCGGGTTCTCCCCCTAGAATATCCCGAGGGAATGCACCCCCCTGGTTTCCCCTACTCTGGCCATCTCCTCGGGCAACCTTTTTCTGGAACACCCTCTCCCGGCGATATTTGGCTGTGCTGTTGGTCTTTTCAAGCTTAGCTTGCCTGACGCCTCGGTGCTGGATCTGTCCTCGGCATCGGTTGTCAATTTTTAACATTTTTTTAACTCAACTGGCAGTGCCCCAAGGGGCAGGCTGGCGGTCAAACGGTGCCCCGCTTGCCTGACCCCTTCTGGTCTTCGCCAACCTTCCCCCCGATGGTTTTTTCCCATGTTTTTCTTTCGTCTTGACAATTTTCTGACTTTGTGGTAATTAAACGCTGCCGGGGGCAATGATGAATGTCTTTAGCCCCCACTGGTGCAACTCTGGCCTCATAATTCCCGCGATCGCCTCTCTATCCAACAGATGCCCAGGGAACTACTCTTCTCTCTGGCGGCGATTTTATCTCCTGTAGAGAAAAATGCCTGAGATTGAGCAGGACTTACCCAGCCTGCCCCACGGGTAGGGTGGGCCACTGGTTGCCTATCGGTTATTGATGTGCTCAATTGGACAATATGCGGTTGTCCTAATTGAATTGAAATCGGCATGGGGTCAGATTGAATGAGATAAAATTCAGAAGACTATCAGCGCATTCTCAGATTTACTGGCTAAGCTAAATCTAAAGAGTTCGAGTGGGTGAGAGGACATTGCTAAGTTGGTTGGGAAAACAAAGCGCACCCCTGTGGCGCAAGATCGATCTCCATTCCCTGCAAGTGCGTCTGACGGCGGGCATCGCCGCTGTCTCTGCTTTGGGAATTGGGTCGCTGGCGATCGCGACGAGTTGGCAGATGCAGCAGCAACTGGTTTTTACCCACAAGCAAAATGTCAAGTACATTTTCCAGCGCTTTGCCGGGGATGTGGAATACTATAGCGCAAGGCAAGCTGCCACGACGGGGTTGCAACCGGCGATCGAACGCCTGAGTGCCGATAAGGTTCTGCTGTGGGTGAAAGGTCCCGATGGGGCGATCGTCGCTCAATCCAAGGCGTTAAGCGGTCGAACGGATACTCTGGATGCGGCGTTAAAGCGTTTGCCTGCATCGGTGACGATTCCGCAAGCGCAATTCCTGAAGGGTCGCTATTGGTTGTGGTGTAGTGGTTCCCTGACGGTGAAGGGTACTCATTTGGGGGAACTGTATGTGGCCCAGGATATTACCCAGGATTATCAGATGTTGGTGGGGATTATTCGCAGTCTGAGTCTTGCCAGTGTGGCGGCGATCGCGGCTATGACTTTCGCGATCGCACTCTATGTGCGGCGATCGCTCCAACCTCTGTGCCAACTGAGTCAGATGACCAATGACATCTCGGCAGAGGATTTGGGCAAGGTGCGGATGCAGTTGGACAATGCTCCCACGGAGGTCAAGCAATTGGCTCGCACTTGCAACATGATGCTCGATCGCTTATCCCAATCTTGGGAACATCAGCGACAATTCGTTAGCAATGTTTCTCACGAGCTTCGCACCCCGTTAACTATCGTTTCTGGCTACATCCAAAGTCTGAAGCGGCGCGGCAACAATCTCACCGAACCGCAACGGGAAGCCCTAGGCATTGCCGCCGCTGAAGCCGATCGCACGATTCAGTTATTGCAGGATTTGCTCGATATGGCTCGCGCCGATAGCGGCTACTTACACTTTCATCTAGAACCGATTTCCATCCCCGATTTAGTCGCGGAAGTGGCATCGATGGCACGGCAATATAGCAACCGTCAGATTGCTCTGGATTGCCACGCCCTCCCCTTCCCCGCCCTGGGCGATCGCAATCGCTTAAAACAAGTGCTGCTCAATTTAATCGATAATGCCGTTAAGTATTCTCCAGACCATACCCCCATATCTGTACGAGTTCGCCCGCAACACCAGGCGATCGCTATTGATATCGGCGATAAAGGTCCGGGCATTCCCTTGGCACAGCTTCCTCGCATTTTCGAGCGCTTTTATCGCATCGACGAAGCGCGATCGCGCTCCACTGGCGGCACTGGTTTGGGACTCTCGATCGTCAAAACATTAGTCGAAGGCATGGGCGGCACCGTCACCGTGCACTCTAAACTCGGTGATGGCAGCGTTTTTACAGTGATTTTACCCACTAGTTCCTAGCCCTCCCCACCGCATCCTTGTGCCAATCTGGCGTCAAAAAAGGGTTGTCTCCCTTGACAAAAAAAGGGCGATCGGCTACAATAAGCCTGTGGC
>NZ_JAJENT010000501.1:0-1038 GCF_035615515.1 Phormidium sp. CCY1219 | reverse complement strand
TTCCGCTTCAACTACGACTACAGCAGCTTCGGCTCTGAAACCCTCCAACAGCAAGCAAAAGAAGCACTTTCCCAGTTTTTCGGGTACGTCCGCCATATGTTACGGGCGCGATCGCGCGAAAGCGCCAATACCCGTCTTAACTTTGCCTATTTCTTGCCTTTATTTGATGTGTTGACGTATGAACGTTATCGTATTAAGATTGAAGTATGGCAACATCAGCGTAGACGATCCCATCGAGAAAATACAAAGCTGTGAAAGAGAAAGTCTACGTTGATCTGAGTCCATACTGGCCTGAAGGCAAGTCAATTTCCTCTGTGTATGAGGAACTCTTAGTCGAAGGCAACAAGGTCGATCGACGCACTTTGTCTTCAGCCAAATCCGGTCTTTTAGCCAAAGCCGAGTTTGCCACACTGGTCAAACTGCGAGACTGGGTAAGAAAGGAAACTGGACGCTCAAACCTAGCGATCGATGATTTGCTGAGGTTTAAAGCACAAGAAGACAAGTAGTCGGTTAAAAAACAAAAAAGTCCCCCGCAGCAACGGGAGACCCATTTACATAAAAAACCATCATTATGATAACTCAAATTCAATCAGGTCAAACATTTGCCGAGCAAAATACCGTGGCTCCATTCGTTCTCAAAACCGACTACGACTACGCCGCCTTCGGCTCTGAAACCCTCCAACAGCAAGCAAAACAAGCACTTTCCCAGTTCTTCGGTTTCGTCCGCCAGACCTTCCTCAGCGGCCTAGAAATCGGTCGAAATTTGCGGCAAGTGCTGCACCAACTGTGCCGCGAACGGGGACTCACCCAAGGCGATCGCCTGTTCGAAAAATGGCTGGACTCCTCCGATTTTGGTGGCTCCACCTGGATGGCACGCGCCTTAATCCAGATTTCCCAGTGGTTCGACCGGCAAAAACAGCGCATCCAACAACTCATCCATGACTCGGTACAATCCTGGAGTATCAGCGCCCTCAAAGAACTGACCAAAATCGACGACCACCACCTGCTGGTCAAACTGCTCAAAGCCGGCAAGCAGAC
>NZ_JAJENT010000500.1:0-7800 GCF_035615515.1 Phormidium sp. CCY1219 | reverse complement strand
AAACTCGATGGGGCAGGCAGGGCATTTAAGCAATTTACGCATTGCGCTTAAGTCCTGCCTGCCCCATCGAGTCTATTTTACCCGAAATTCATTCCCTTGGGGGCGAAAAAGTCAACAAACCAGCAACCTTGCCTAAAGCCAATTGCCCACTAACACGTAAGGTGCCCAGTAAATGGGATGACGATATTGGCGAGTTTGCAAGAGTTCGAGCTGGGCGGTGCGGAGGGCTTGAGCTTTGGTGACCTGGGATTGATTTAACTGACGATAAAATTCGCCCATCAAGGGGACGGTAGCGGCATCGTCGATGAACCAGAGGGTGGCGAGGGTACTGCGTGCGCCGGCGCGTACTGCCATCCCTGCGAGACCCAAGGCGGCGCGATTGTCACCGGTAGCGGTTTGACAGGCACTCAAAACGAGCAATTCAATGGCGCGGGGGTTGCCGGTGCGATCGCGAACCCGCAATAAAGTATCCAATTGATTGACATTAATGCGCTCATCCCAAGCGAGAATAAAGGTTTCCTCAGCATTGGAACTAAACTGACCATGAGTGGCGATATGAACCACAGGAAAAGGGGTTTGGATAATTTCCTCTTGCAGGGCGTTGCGCGTAAATGCTTCATCGAGCAAAACCACCCCAGAAAGGGTAGAAGAAACCCGCTCAACTTCCACCACCACATTCGGCAATTGAGAGAACCCAAAACGTTCTTGAGAAATGCCAGCAGTGAGAGCTTCTAACTCTTGCATTTCCAGCGGTTGGGGGTCGATGAGCTTCAATCCGGGACTCAAAGCAATGCCATATTTTTCGATTAAAAACTGTTCCCCATCGTAAAGGGCAGCCATTGGCACATTTCTAAATAATCCATCGGGCAAAAACACTAAAGTTTCTACGCCACTGTCAGCCAAATCTGTGGCAAAAGGTTCGATGACCCATTGATAAATGGTTTCGGCGTAAGTCAAAAAGTTGCGGGAAGTGCGAGTAACGAGGGTTTTTCGCAGATTTATCAGAGTTTCTTCGACCTTTTCTTGGGAGAGATTGGGATGAGAATAATGGCGTAGGGGTTGCCCGGGGAGGGAGACAACTACTTCTAAGCGATCGCCCAAAATAATCGGATAAAAAATCGCGGCGTTGGGGTCGAGAATTTGCTTGTCAAGTTCCACCGGTTGGCTATCCACACAGGCATCGCGGAAGAAATTATCCAATTCTGCCAACTTCAGAGATTCCATCACTTGCAGCGCTTGACGCAGGTTTTTTTGCGTGGGTTTAGCATTTTTTCCCGGTTGCAAGAGCAAGGAGACAAACTCTCGATAAACCGGTTCGACGCGATCGCGAAAAGAAAACTGAATTTCGCGATTGGCGGTAACTAAATCCAACCGTAACGCTTCGAGAGATTCCACCGCTTGAGCGTAGGCGGCGATCGCACCCGAAACTTTCCCCTGTGCCTTTAACAAGCGTCCCAGTTGCCATTCCCAACGATAGGCAATATCCACCGCATTAATCCCCTCGGACAATGCCAGAGCCTCTTCCGTGAGTTGTTGCGCTTCCGCCCACTGTTGTTTAGTCTCGTAAACGGCGGCCAAATTTCCCAGGGCATAAGATTCGGCGCGCTTGTCATTTAATTGGCGAGACAGGCGCACGGATTGAGCTAAAAGCTGGGCAATTTGCGTTTGATTTCCTATGAGTGTAGTTGGCAATTTATCCGGAAATCTGAGAAGATTTTGGGCGAATTTAATTTGGGCGAAAACCGCCATGCGACTGGGGGGTAATTGTTCCAATTGCGCTTGAATTTGCGGCAGCCAAGTTATCGCCTGGGGCAAGTAGTCGCGAGCGAAGGTGTCCGAGGGTTCTTCCAGGATTAAAGAGAGGGCATTGAGTCGCGCTTGGACTTGGGTGGCGGGTGATTGGGCAGCGATCGCAGCTTGTTGGTAAAATTCATATGCGGCGGCGGGGTTGTTGCGCGCCCGGGCGGTATTGCCCAAAGCGATCGCGGTTTCGCTAATCGCTTTAGGCGATCGCAACTGTTGCGCCAAGGAGAAACTTTCGCGCAGCACCGCCTCAGATTGGGGCAAATCCCCCAGCAGTCGCAGAGTATTGCCCAAAGCGCGCAGGGTCGTCACCTTCATCTCGGAAATCGGTTGAGATTGCAACCTCTGATTCAACCCTTCCAGGGTATCCAAGGCGCGCTGATAAAGCCCTAAACTTTGCAAAGCGAGGGATTGGTTGAGACAGGCCCGATAGACCCCCGCCTCATCCCCGGCGTGGCGGTAGGCATCGGTAGCTTGTTCCCACAGGTTCAGGGCGGCGCGGGGGTCGCCAACGGTCAATTCCAAACTCCCGCGCGTATTGAGCGCTTGTGCCAACACGCGCAACCAGGCGGTAGAATCGGTATCGGCGCGATCGCCAATCAATTGCAAGCTTTGGGCGATGGCGGATTTCGCCTTATCCCATTCTCCCAGTTCTTGCAGGGCGGTGGAGAGATTGCACAGAGCGATCGCTTGGTGCAACTCATCTCCTTGCGCCGCACTGCTACTCGCCGCATTTTCCCACACCTGCGCCGCCCGGGCAAACTGACCGGCATCGTACAATTGCCGACCTCGTTGCACTAAAGCGTCTCCCGGGCGCGCCATGACTTGCGAGTGCAGCAGTAAGCTCAGCAGTAAAACCGCCACCGCCACGGCGCAAAATTTACGGATTTTTGCCCGTTTTCCGGCGCGCAGGAGCACTCTTAAAACGGGTAGGAAGTAATCGAAAAATAAAAGCCATTTTCTTGCCACGTTCTATCCCTCGACTCAATATCAACCAGGGGATATCCCCAGTCTAGACGAGCGCGAATTCGATCGCCAAAATCCAGTTGCAACCCCAGGCCCACAGAGGCCAAAGTATTGGGGTCTGGATTTTCGCGATCGCCGTTATTCCAGGCGGCCCCCACATCCACAAAAGGCACGACTTGCACTTTAAACTCGCCCCCTTCCGTGCGATAAACCGGCAAGCGAACTTCTGCAGAAGCAAGCGCCCCATTATCGGTGAGCAGGGCATCTTGGCGGTATCCCCGCACGCTTTGCAACCCGCCGAGACCAAACTGTTCCAAGGCTAGCAGGGAGGTGGTTGCCAGTTGCACGTCGCCGCGCAGCAATAAGGTAGGGGAGGTTTCGGGATTGGCGTCGTCGGACCCGAGGACCCGCAACCACTGGGCCTGTCCGCGCCATGCGAGAAATCGGCTGTCGGGTTCTTCGGCATTGACGGTGGCATCAAACCAACCGACGCCGAGACTGAATTGCGATCGCGCGGCGAAGACTTGTTGGGAACTGCGATCGGTCCATTCTTGAAAAAATCGCAAGGCGGAAATCCGGGTTTCGCCGTCTTCGTTGGCCCCGGGGGACAGGGGAAAGGCCACATCTAAAATGGAGGTATTGCTTTCGCGACGGGCGGCGGTCAGCCCTAGGGTGAATTCCCGGGTGGGGGATTGCACCAGGGGTTGGCGGAAGGTGAGTTCGCTGTTGCGGGATTTGGCTTCGATATCCACGCGATCGAAGGGGGGTTCGATGATTTCGCTGCTGGTGCGACTGTGAGAGACGGTGAGGGTGCCGTTGCGACCGTTGATGGGCAGGGTGTAGTCTACGTCCCACTGATCGCTGCCATCGGTGTTGCTGTAGGCAATATTGAGGCGATCGCCGAATCCGAATAGGTTCCCGTGGGTCAATACTCCTTTGCGCCGGAAGGTGCCCACACTGGGCGCTCTTCCGTTGTCTAGGGTGATTTCGCTGCGAAAGGCGGGAGCTTCGGTGATGCGAACTTCGAGCAAGTTCTGCCCGGGCCGGTATCCGGCGGAGAGTTCGGCGGAGATGGTGTCGATTAACGGATCCAGTTGCAGCAGTCTCAGGGCCTCGAGCAGTTCGTCGATATTGATGGGTTTGTCGGTGGCTCGCCCTAACCGGGAGCGGATATAGTCGGGACTGAGGCGATCGGTGCCGATGACTCGAATCTCTTCGAGTCCCCCTTCGACGACTTGGATTTGGACTACGCCGTTTTCTAGGGTCTGGGGGGGAATTAACGCACCGGTGGTGATGTAGCCTTGCTGGTTGTACAGTTCGGTGATGGCGCTGCGCGCTTGCAGCAGTTCGGCAAAGGAAAGGGGCCGACCGGTATATTGGGAGAGCAGTTTGTCCAATTGCTCTTGGCTAAATATGCTGCTGTCGAGGATTTCAAATCGCTCGACTTCGATGGTGCCCGGAACTGTCCCGCCGGGATCGAGACCCGGTGTGGCCGGCTCTGCGCTGGGGGTTGGGGGTTGCAGCAGTTCTTCTGGCGGGGGCAACAGGGGTGGTTCTTCCGCCGGCTCTGGGGTGATGCGGGGCAGGGGATTGGGAATTGTCTGGGGATCGATGGGTTGCGCGTTGAGGTTCCCACTGTTGATGCTACACAGGAGCATGGCAAGGGTGAGATAAAACCAATGGGTTTTGGTGTGGGCGTCGCCACTGGGCAACAATAAGCTCAAATTGGGAAAATTTTCTCTAGACCACATGACTGTTTCGTGGGGGTTGCATCTCACAAGTCAATTAAGCCAGTTGCTTTGTCCGACTTCAATAGCAAACAAAATTCTGGCGGGGTTCCCCGACCCACTCCTCGGGAGTCGGCGGCGGGAGAAGAGAATCCGATTTGGATGGATCCGTACTCTGGGACTCGGGCGATCGCTTCGCTTCGATTACGGAAAATCCCTCCTCTCAGATGCACCTGAGAGCACTTTAACCTCTTTCTCCTCGAATGCCAACTGGTTTCCCAATCCAGGCGGGTGCTTTTATTTTCTTTGGCGATGCTATTAATCGGGATTTTTCTCTGGTTTGATTATTTTAACCGAGGCTTCCTTGCATCTCTGGCGTCTTTTATCAATTTTTTACATCCCCGGACAGTGCTGTAGCGACTGGAAGTCTGCAATTGTCCTCTAAAAAAACTGATGGGCCTAGTCAATGACTAGACCCGGTACAAAACGAATGACCGATTCTTCTAACTGTTCAGTGAAATAGACTAAAATAAGGTACGTCTCAGACTTTCTTACTCGGGTGGACAACGATCGCAGCTTGACCCGTAGAGGGGGCGCTGCATCAGTTCTCTAGACGGGTGACACCAGATCCAGGAACCTTCCGTATCTTCTTCGTTTCCCTCCTTTTTTTTCTATCTCTTTTGGTGTCCAGTATTAAGCTAACACACCGATTCCAAACTGCCCACTATTTTTTACAAAGCTTTACAATAAACGATAGCTTTACATCAGCGATTGTAACGCAAGCCTTCTGAAGTTCCCATTTTTCGGGCAAATCTCTGGCAGTTTTGTAAAAATCGCCGGGGAATTTCGGGTGTGCCTCCCCAATGCAAATGCAGATAGGATGCATGCACCTGGGGAAAGGCGGTACCCTGTTTCACTGTCCCTCCCCATCCTTCAGTGGCGGCGATCGCCCCGCGCTGAAAACTCTGGATTTGAAATAGGGGAGACTCGGGTTCTCGGGTTAAGTGCGATCGGTGGAACTCGTGGGCGAAAACCTTCTGCTTGGCTAGTAAGATGGGGGTGTCTTGCAGGGCCGTTGCCTGTCGATATCCTAAGGTTAATTTTGTCCCCATCACCGTGCTGGTGGGCAAAATCCCCACCATCGGCCAACTTTCTCCGGCAAAATCTACTATTTTTTCCCCTAAGTACATCAACCCGCCACATTCCCCATAGGTGGGCATTCCCTGTTTTATGGCCTGTTTCACCGCCTGTAAGGCATCGCTGTTGTTCGCCAGTTGTTCGGCAAACATTTCCGGAAACCCGCCGCCAAAATATAACCCTCCCACTGCTTCGGGTAAGGCGCGATCGCCTAAAGGACTCCAGGGGACTAATTCTGCACCAAGGGCGGCAAGCAAATCTAGGTTATCTTGATAGTAGAAACTAAACGCTGCATCCCGGGCGATCGCAATTCGGATTGCCGATTGAAAATTGACATTTTGCGTATCTATTGTGAGGCCAGCGACTTCGGGAGGGGTTATATGTTGAGTGCGAAGTAGAGGCAGCAATCGCTCCCAATTCAAGCAGGTTTCTGCCAGATGTGCGAGGCGATCGATGACGCGATCGAGTTCTGGCAGTTCTGCAGTGGGCACTAACCCCAGGTGTCGGTCGGGGATGGCAATTTTATCTTCCCGTCGCAATACCCCGAGAATGGGAATTTGCAGCGGTTCGAGGGCATCTTCGAGCAGTTGCTGATGGCGATCGCTCCCCACCCGGTTGAGGATAACTCCCGCCAGTTGCACGCGCGGATCGAAGGTGCTATATCCCTGGGCGATCGCCGCCACGGAACCGGAGAGACGAGAGCAGTCAATGGTCAATACCACCGGCAATCCCAGCACTCTGGCAATGTGCGCGGTACTGGCAAAATCGCCGACTGTGAGCTTATCCGTCATTCTGACCCCATCAAACAATCCCATCACCCCTTCCACAAGGGCACATTCACTGGTTTGACTGTGGCGATGGAAACACTGCTGCACATAGTTTTCCGAAGTCAAAACCGGGTCTAAATTGCGACAAGCACGCCCCGTGACATACTGATGAAACATCGGATCGATATAATCCGGTCCGACTTTAAACGATTGCACCGTTAACTGGTGGCGGGTTAAATACGCCAACAGCATTAGAGTCAGGGTGGTTTTCCCTGCGCCGCTTCGTTCTCCTGCAATCACGATCGCCATGTTTTCTACCCTTTATCCATGAACTCGCCTAACTGCATGACGCCAAACGACAAGCGAGGTTAATCCCTCCCTCAATTTGGCATCATATCCCTTTCATTATCGCAGATTTTGCGCCCGCAAGCGCGCATCTACCCAAGGGCGATCGCTCTTTGAAAAAGGCAGTATCGGGTCTTGAGTATAATCGAGTCTCAAATCGTATCGGGCGCGATCGTACAATTGATTTAATAAATCCGGTAAGTCGATTATCGGTTCCGCATCTTCCCTTTGCAAAGGCAAAGAAAACTGGGGCAATTGATGGCGAATGATAAAAGCATATAAATCTGCTTTTGGGCGGCGATCGCTGCCACTGACTAAAATCCGATAGTCACATTCCCCCGCCACCTCGCACCCCCGCATCGGTGCCCCACTTCGCAACAAATCGATTTCGATTAAATGCGTGCTACTGCCCAAAATTTTCAACCGTTTGCTTTCGTATTTTTCTCGCCCTCTTCCCGCCGTTTTATTCACAGGAGATAGGATGTCAATCGCCGCTATCACCTTTTGGCTTTCCCGTTCTCGAACTTCTAAATAGCTTTGTTTGATTCTCTCTGGCATGGGCACATCTACAGTCATCGGCGTAGGCGGTGATGCCACTGCAACTGCCGATTCTTCTAAGGGCGCATTTCCTCCTTTTCCGCCTTGCACCGTCACATCGGGAATGCCCACTAAAAGCGAGGCATCGCCGCTAATTTCATAAATTATTTGTTCGATATCGACGAAATATTTCGGCACCACTTGTGGCGTCAGGGCATCCGCCAGGGCGACAATCAATCGATTGTGAACTGAGGGCCAAATTTCGGGATTTTCTAAGTACAGATCCATTCCAGGAAAGGGAGAAGACATGGTTTTATCTCCTATAGAACAGTGAGTTAGAATTGAGGGATAACGTTAGAGGTGGGCGCGGGATTTTTCTGGCGCGATCGCGTTCTCCCCGATTTGGCTATAATTGAAACCAGGGCGCGCCAATTTAAACCACTCCCGATGGTTTAATTTTATGAAATTTACGCCAAACTGACAACCTACAGAAAAACAAGGTAAAATCCGACTCGCAA
>NZ_JAJENT010000499.1:0-13239 GCF_035615515.1 Phormidium sp. CCY1219 | reverse complement strand
TCGCTTAATGGTTATTTCGCCAACAGTCCAATCCCGGGCTGGAAAAAACCATTGCGTTGGCTTAATGGTTATTTCCCTACTACTACTCCAGGGCTGGAAAAAAACCATTGCGTTCGCTTAATGGTTATTTCCCTACTACTACTCCAGGGCTGGAAAAAAACCATTGCGTTCGCTTGATGGTTATTTCCCTGTCTTCCGACTTCCCCGCTTGTAGAGACAGGTTCTGATTGCGTCTCGATTTATCGCTTCTTTGAGCGGGGTCTGTAGGTGGTGAACTCTAACATTTTTGGTTCTACCGAACCTACGAACCTAGTATGGTAAAAATCGCGAAAATACCCTTACAGAAAGAGTTAACGCTAACCGGATACAAAACCAATTTATCAAAAACTCAAACTCTTGCCCAGTCTGGCTTTTGCCTGGTATTTCCTAAAGTTTTTGCATCCCCGTTTCGGAGGAACCACATTTTTATCGAAAAATGGTATAATTATAGGCTTAAAATTTAATAAAAAACAAAAATTAGGTGGGCAATGCCCACCCAACCAGTTTCGATGATTAGCCAATTAAATCATCATTAATTGCCAGCTTTAGCCGTGGGAATCGCACCGGGGCGAACCGAAACGTTAAGCATCTGACCGTTGCGGATAACTTCGACTTGCAGGGTACTCCCCACGCGACTGGCTTCTACTTGCTGTTGCACCGCGCTGGCATCGGCGACGAGTTCACCGTTAATCTTTTGAATCACATCACCGGCTCGCAGTCCTCCCTCAGCGGCGGGGGAATCGGGCATCACTTTAACGATTAAAATGCCTTGTTCTTCATCCACCGTCAGAGCGGAATTCGGATCCCGATTAATTTGTGCTTTCAGTTCGGCGGAGAGTTCCACCATTTGAATGCCCAAGTAGGGATGCTCCACTTCACCATTGGCGATTAAGCGATCGGAAATATCTTGGGCGCGATTGATGGGAATAGCAAAACCGAGACCTTGCGCGCCTTGAATAATCGCCGTGTTCATGCCGATCACTTCTCCGCGCTGATTGAGCAAAGGACCGCCGGAGTTACCCGGGTTGATAGCGGCGTCGGTTTGAATGAAGTTAACTCGCTTATCCGGAACGCCCACTTGAGAACTGCTGCGACCTGTAGCGCTGATAATTCCCACGGTGACGGTATTATCCAAACCGAGGGGATTGCCGATCGCGATCGCCCATTCTCCCGGTTGCAGTCGTTGCGAATCCCCCACTTTCACCGTAGGCAAATTCGTCGCATCAATTTCCACCACCGCCACATCGGTTACTGGGTCAGTTCCCAACACTTTCCCGGTGAAGGTGCGACCATCTTTTAAGACCACATCCACCGTATCCGCACCGTCCACCACATGGGCGTTGGTCAAAATCCGACCGTTGGAATTGACGATGAAACCAGAACCGGTACCACTAACCACACGCTCTTGCGGTTCCATCGGCACGCGATCGCCAAAGAAGCGACGGAAAAACGGATCTTTAAACACTTCTGGCACTTCCGCCTTCACAGTTTTCGACGCATCGATCCGCACCACCGCCGGCCCGACTTGCTCCACTACGGAAGAGATAAAGTTGGCATCGGAGGGTAAAGGCAACCGGGTTTGCACCTCCGGCGTTCTAGGTGCTGCAGAGGCGGGAGGAGTAGCGATCGCGGAGGAAACGGGATTCTGTGCTTTCAGCAATTGCGCGCCAGTCAAAGTGACGCCTGCACCAAACAGGAACATGGATAAATAAGCGAACGGTTTTTGCCACTGAGGGGCAGAACCTTGATGGGAAGCGGTATTCAATTGTTGTGAATCGCGATTGAAATCGGAATTAAGGGTTTTCATGTGTCGGTTCTCCTGCGGTTTATTTCCTGCTTCCGAGTAGAGAGAGGTTGTCTGTGAAGTTCAGTGGCGACAACTCTGGGTTTTGACTCAAACTTCAGACTCACCAGAACCTTTGCGGTTATGCGTCTCGACTCGGTTCCTTGCCTGACAATTCTTACTGTAAACAGAGGATGTGAAGCGGATGTTACGCCCATATCACGAGGTTATGGACATTTTCGCCCGGTTTTGGCACGACAGATGCAGGGGGTTGGGTGCGAGAAAATCCTCTTGGAAAGGACTGGAAACCGGGATGGGTTTGTCGCACCCGCACGGGGGAGATTATGCTAAAAGACGCAATCACCGTATCTGGGGGATGTGAAAACTGTTGTTTGGCCAATTTGAGAGGTTTTTTCAGGAGGGCGATCGCCATCCCTTTGATGGTCGCTCGTTAGACCAGCGCGACCCGCAGGTCATTGAATCCTATTTACCGATTTGGGAATGGCTCTATCGCTACTACTTCCGTGTGGAAACCGATGGATGGCATCACGTGCCATCTTCGGGGAAAATGCTGGTGGTAGGTTCCCATAATGGGGGTTTAGCGGCACCGGATATGTTTATGTTGATGTATGATTGGTATCGTCGCGAAGGGACGCACCGCCTTACATACGGACTGATGCACCCAACGGTGTGGAAGGCATTTCCGCCAGAAATTGCTCGACAGGCGGTCCGCTGTGGGGCGCTGCGCGCGAATCCGAGAATGGCGATCGCCGCGTTGCAAAAGGAGGCGGCGGTACTGGTTTATCCCGGTGGTGCAGAAGATACCTTTCGCCCTCATTCCATGCGCGATCGAATTTACTTTGCCGGACGTCAGGGGTTTATTAAGCTGGCTCTGCGCGAAGCTGCCCCGATCGTGCCGATTATTTCTCATGGGGCACACGATACGTTAATTGTGCTGGCGAATTGCTATGACTGGATAAAGCAGTTGCATGAATGGGGGATGCCCTGGTTATTGGGGGTGGATCCGTTGGTGTTTCCGATTTATTTGGGATTGCCTTGGGGGGTGGCGATCGGTCCGTTGCCGAATTTGCCCCTACCGGTGCAGATTCACACCCGGGTGTGCGAACCAATTGTGTTTGAGCGTAGCGGTCGGGAGGCGGCCAACGATCGCGCTTACGTGCAGCAGTGTTACGATCGCGTCTGCACTGAAATGCAGCGATCGCTCGATGGGTTGATTGCTCAGGTAGAAGGCCGATAATTTTTCGGTGAATTTCCCATTTTGCCTTGACAATTATCAAAAAATGTGGTAATGATTCGCCACGGTGGGGCAATTGAAGCCGCATCGCTCTAGCGCCCCAGTGCCAGAAGCAAACTCACCAGCACGATAGCGCCGAGGGCGATCGCGGCAGGATGTCGTTTCCACCACCGTTGTAGCCGCATCAGAGGATTCCTGCTCTGGTATTGGGGGGGTGGGACGACTAGGGGTTCGGACTTATCGTGGTAAAGGGTACAGGTCTTGGCATAGGGACGTTGGGGAAAATTGCAGGTATCGTCTTCGTGATAGGTGCAGCTTACGCACAGATATTCATCACTGGTAGAGCGATGCAAGGGAATCCCCGCATGACCGAACCCCTTGAGCGGAGTGCGGCAATAGGGACAATTAGTGGCTTGGGTATCGATGGGTTGGTGGCACTTCGGACACTCAGACATGTTGGCCAAACTGCAGATTACAGGATAAACGCTTCACTCTTTCAACTTTACCCTGTGATTCATTTCGCCACCGAAGCGCAGGGGTGCGGTGGGCGTCGCGATCGGATAGGATATCCCAAAATAGAACTGTACGCCAAAATTGAGTTAAGACTCGGCTAATCTGCAACGGCCAGGTTAGCGGGGTATTTTCAGCCAAGTCACAGGAAAAACCTATGGATAACAATAATCTGCTCAAGCAGCTCCTTTTGATCGGCATTGGCACCACCTCTTTGGTGGCAGAAAAAATCCGGGAAGTTAGCGACCAGTGGGTGCAAGAGGGAAAACTCCATCCCGACCAAGCGAAAACCTTTGTCGAGGACATCATGGAGCAGATGAAGTCGGAACAAGGGAATTTTGAGGTGCAAGTGCAACGCCAGATTCGCAATGTGATGCAGGATCTCGGGGTTCCGCGTCAAGCCGAAATGGATGAACTGCGCGGACGACTCGATCGCTTAGAACGACAAGTTCGGGATTTGGAAAATAAGCGCTGGCGTTGAGTCGCGGCGATCGCCCTCGTTTCTGGTTGCTCAAACCCTCAGACAAACAAACCCATCCTCCTCAGTTCGAGAACGGTCATTTGACGATAGAGTAGGGATCGAGGCTCCTACGCGAACGGTTTGAGATTCCTCACCGCGCGCCAGGAGCCAGTTGAGTCTACTCAGGAGGACTGATTGTGCGAGAAATTTTAATCAGCATGGGGGTAATGCTCGTCTGCGTTTTGGTGATAGTTGTCGCTCAACTGAGCGATCGCTCTAACCAGGCGATCGCTGAACCCATGAGCGATACCCAACCCACCGCAGAAGTTTCTAGACCCAGCAAATCCCTGCTGGCTCAACGACTAACCCCCCAAAGTCAGATTGCTCGCGCCGAAACGGAAACCAAACAAGTGGAAAATACGGAAGAAAATGTGGTCACAACTCCAACAGGTCTCCAGTACGTCCTGTTAGAGGAAGGAACCGGTGCGTCTCCCCAACCGGGTCAAACCGTGGTGGTTCACTACACCGGTACCCTCGAAGATGGCACGAAGTTTGACAGTTCGCGCGATCGCAATCAGCCTTTGTCTTTTAAACTCGGTGTCGGTCAAGTCATCAAAGGTTGGGATGAAGGTATCGCCGATATGAAAGTTGGCGGACGCCGCAAGCTGATTATTCCCCCAGAATTAGGGTACGGCGAACGCGGTGCAGGTGGAGTCATTCCCCCTAACGCTACCCTTATTTTCGATGTCGAACTGCTCAGAATTGCTGGGTAAAATTGGGACGGTTGTGCCTCTCTCCGTCGGATTTCACAGCCGATTGGGAGAGGCTAATTTGCGCCGATCGTTTTTCCTCTTCCTCTCGTCACTCCTGGGAAAATCTCTGGTAACATAAGGGCACCAACCATGACCGTTCAAGATGATATTCGTGAAACTTTTTTGATTGAACTCTTTCAACTAGAAAGACCAGAGAACCCAACTCGGAGCGGCACGGACGCCATCTTAAGCTTAAACGGACAGAAGGTGGAATTTGAATTAAAGTCCAGCACCAAGTCTTCTGTGACAACTGTTCGAGACTTTGGTATAGAGCATATTAGAAAATGGCAGGGTAAACACTGGTTATTTGGCTTCTATAGTTCGGGAGGCAAACTACTGAACTACTGCTTTTATGGTTCGCCTAAATCAATGGCTCCGTGGATTGCCCAGAAGGAAGCCTATATCCTTTATGATTGTAAACTTGCTCAACTTGCACCTGAACGACTTACGCTGTCTGTACTTTACGAAATTGTTGGCAAGAAAGAATTCTACACCCTTGAAGATGCCAAAAAACTCCATAAGCGACAATACAGGATACAGGAATACCGCGCCAAAATGGATCGAGATTCTGGGTACTCTCCCGAAAGAATGCTTTCCATTTTGCAGGACAGATGCCGATATTTGATTGAAAGAGGCGCGAGGCTGAACAACCCCCATATTCCGGCTTCATATTTTGAGGGACGGGAACGCATCACGAACAACCACGCTCAGCGCCTGCGAGAACTGGTTTACGAAGCACTTCAGGATAATACTTGAGCGATCGATTGCGCCACCTGATACGCCATTGGCGGCGCAACGGCATTTCCAATCTGACCCAATGCCACATACACCGCCCCATAAATTGGCCAGGACTCGGGAAATCCCTGTATTATTGCACAATCTGCCACCGATAACCGAAAATGATGGTTTTTTGCCACAAATAAATGTGCTTTTTCCCGCGTGGCGGCCACTCCATTCGGCCAAATCTGTAGTTTTTCCCAGACTTTTTGCGCGGAAACGCTGCTCAACACTGACGTGGTATGACGCGGACCGGTGAGGCCACTGCGAAGGGTTGGAGCTAACCCATCAAAGCCAATATCTGGCAATCCCAAGGCTTGGCGAACCCCCATGCAGGGCTGTAAATTTGCCTGTTCTAAACTGGAAAAAAGATTAAGCTGAATGGGTGTTAATGGCTTTTTTGGCGATAAATGTTGCCACTGGTGGGTCGGTTGGGGTGGGTGATATTGTTCCGCCATTTTTCGATCGCGAAATCCCACAAAAAATACCCGGTTTCGCGTTTGCGGAATTCCAAAATCTGGCGCAGATAAAACAAAGGTTTTTAAGTCATATTTTTCGCGGAGAGGACTTGCGATCGCTTCTTGCACATAGCCCCGAAACTTCTTTCCCAGCAATGCAGGCACGTTTTCGGCCACAAATACTAACGGTTCGATTTCTAACACGGCGCGGATAAACTCGGGAAACATATCCCGACTATCTTGTTTCCCTTTTTGGCGACCCGCTACGGAAAAGGGTTGACAAGGCGGCCCCCCGTGCAAGATATCCACCTCCCTGCGATACCTTCGCCAATCGATTTTGGTGACGTCTCCTTTTTCCCCAGCAAAAATGTTCCATTGCGGGCGATTTTGACCCAGGGTTTTGCCCGCCTCGGGAAGAATTTCATACGCCGCTACATGAGTAAATCCGGCTTTTTCAAATCCCAAATCTAACCCGCCACCGCCACTGAATAAAGAGAGCGATCGCCATCCATTCTGCGCCAACCTGGGCATCAATCGGTCTGGATCGAGTTGCGGCACATTTATCGCATAAATCGGTTTTTCCCCCTCTCCTCGCAGGGCTTTGGCTTTTGCTGCACTGGATGCTTGGGAACGCTTTCTGTAAACCTCTCGTTCTGCTTCGGTCAGTTCCCACCCTCGATACTCCGATGATTTTGCCATGCGAAAAGCTTCTCCCCTGCGAACCATTGCCACCTCTATTTTATCAATAATGTTGTTGCGGTCTAGCCAAATTCTTAAACTTCGTAAATTGCGAATCGAATAGGAGTTTCACCGTACCCGTCGGACCATTCCGATGTTTGGTGACAATAATTTCCGCCAATCCGCGATCGGGTGTATCGGGCATATAGTATTCTTCTCGATAAAGCATGATTACAATATCAGCATCTTGCTCGATAGAATTATGCACCACCATCTGATTGGCAATAAAATTATGATAACCGGGGACGGTTAAATCGAATACTTCTGTTTCGCCATCGGGTGCGATCGCCACAATTTCATCCCAGTAAATCTCGCCACTACCCTTCCCGGTTCTTACCCCTGGGAATTCAGTTGCGAAATTGGGCAATCTATCGGGTAATGCAAGGCGATCGCGCTTTCCTATTTCATCGAGTCGCTTCCATCCCTCCACTGTTAAAAACTGGTGATTCCCGGTGGCGCGAATCTTTTGCCCCCTGCGCGTTTTTAGGGTAAAAACGGGTTTGACCCCGGTACAAAATGCATGGCTAACCTTGGCCGGTTCTAAGCGCATTGTGGCTTCATTTAGCCCCCAAACCGCAAAACCGGCTTGTCCTACTAATTCGCGAATCGGCACTTCTACTGGGCGATCGGCTAATGCGATCGCGCTTTCCCCACTCAAACACCCCGACTCGCGCAAATCCGACATCATCGGACGTTTGTTTGTCCGCGCTTCTACCCCACGACTGAGCTGCGACAAGGTAATAATCGGCACGTTCAATTCTCTCGCCAACCCTTTTAAACTGCGGGTAATTCTCGACAATTCTTGCACCCGGTTATCCGGGTTGCTTCCTTCCATTAATTGCAAGTAATCGAGCAAAATTAACCCCATTTCCCCGCCTTGTTCCGCTTGCAATCGCCGACATTTGGAGCGCATTTCGGTGACGGTAATATTCGGCGTATCGTCAATAAATATCGGCAACTCGGATAAATGCCCGATCGCTTGGCTTAACGGTTCCCATTCCGTCTGCGAAATCCGCCCCGCGCGCAATCGATTGCTTTCAATTCCCGCCTCACCGGCTAGCATCCGTTGCACGAGCTGATCTTTAGACATTTCTAAGCTAAAAATCGCTACGGGCAATTGATGAAAATCCGCAATATTTCGCCCGATATTCATGGCAAAACTGGTATTGTGTACGCAAATATCGTTGGCCACAAAGTTATGAGTTTTGGGAATCGTCAGGTCATAAACCTGCTGCTCTCCCATCGAGCAAATTTCGGTTATTTCATCCCAGTAAATCTCGCCGATTGTCTGTTGCTTGACAAGCAAATTATCACAAAAACTCCCATAATTACTCCCATAATTCGTTACCAATATCCGCCTGGTAGCGCCCCAAACGAGGCTCTGTATCCCCCCAGTTTGTTCACCCAACACTGAGTATTTATTATCTTTTTTATTCTCGCTAAACCCTGCAATTGCCTCGTTCGCATCGCCTTTAACAGCAATTTTATCGCCAATTTCACCCGGAATTCCCTTGCGTTGTTGGCCATAGTTTTGACTCGCAACCACTGCGGCAACTTTGGCGATCGCTGCTTCTTTACCCCACATCCCGATTTGAGACATAAAGGTTTGCAGCGAGTTCAGTTCGGTAATCTCCAATTTCCAACCGATTTGGCAGCTATCATTGGCGTTAACCGCGCTTGTTTTCAGGGCGGAAATAATGCCGAAGCGCAGTAAAAGATGTTGCACCTGTCGTGCTAGTTTTTCGCTGAGGGTTGCCCAGGCGATTTCTGTTTCACCGTGAGTCAGTACCGACACCCATCCACTGCTGGCAAATAGGCGATTCAGGAATAGAGCAATCTGCGATCGCGTTAACTTAAATACAATTGACGGAATCGTTATTTGAGCAGAAGCTTTCCCCCACAATCCCATATCTTCCAGCCAGCTTTTCAGGCAATCTATCTGGGTTTCTTCTTGCCCACAATCGCCAATCAAAGACGGGTTATCTGTGGTTGCAGGGCTAATTGTTATCGGACTGATGCCATTTGTTTCTCGCCATTTTAAACAGAGGTTCTGCTGGGCATTTCCCACCCTCCGAATTGGGTGATTGCAACTCTCCGATTTAATTTGGCAAAATTCCTTGACTGTTTCTTGAAAATCGCTTATAATGAAATAATTACTATTGATGTTCCCCCGATTATCATAGGCGAAATCACCATTTCCTATGCAATACGCCAGCAGTTTGACTTCACATTCGCGCCGGGTTTCGGTGCCAAACACCGCCAGTTTGCGCGGGACGGCTATTTTATCTCCCGGTTTCAATTCGGAGAGTTTGCGCCATCCTTTGGGGGTCAAATACGGATGGGTGAGGGTAGTTTCGATGAACCGACCCAAACCCGTGGTGACGCGAAACACGGGTTTGATGCCATCATCGACAAAAGCACAGGGTTGCGTTAAGGTAAAGTTCCAGTTATCGGCTAAGGTGAATAATTCTGCCTGCTGTTTATGAAAGATGTTTTCGATGGTAGAAACAGTTCCATCGCTTAACAGAATTTCAGATAACGACGAGAGACATTTTCCCATTGAAGGTCTACCCGCCACGATAATCAAATCGGCGCGCTGGAAGCCTCCAGTCATTGCATCTAAATCGTAAAAGTTGCAAGGAAGACCGGGGAGTGCTAACCCTTGCTGGTGCGTTTCGATGGTTTGGAAAGCGTCAACTAAGGTTTCAGAAATCGGGACTAACCCTTGTTGCGGACGGTCTTGAGTGAGGCTAAAAACTTTTTGTTCGGCGCGATCGAGGATAATGGGGAGTTCTTGGGTGGTTTCGTACCCCAATTCGGCAATTTCATGGCCGGCATGGATTAACTTTCGCCGCATGTATTTATCGACCACCAGTTCGGCATATTGGTCGATATTCACGGCGGAAACGGTACGTTCGACCAGTTGGGCGAGTTTGCTTTGACCGCCGACTTTTTCCAGGAGTTTGCGGTCGGCTAACCAACTGGTGACGGTCATTAAATCCGTGGGTTTGCCTTGGGTATGAAGGGCGATCGCGGCGTTGTAAATATTTTGGTGGGATTCGATGGAAAAGGCTTCGGGAACCAGGCGATCGACCACCCGGTTAATCGCTTCTGGATCGAGGAGAATACCGCCTAAAATACTTTCTTCCGCATCGATATTTTGCGGGGGTAGGCGATCGCTATCGGCTGGTAAGTTCCGTTTGTCAACCACAATAGAGACTCGCTTTGGTGTGGGGTAAAGACGCGATTGGAGCTGTTTTACTTGGCTTCGGGTCGGGGGAAATCCGGTGAGGGCGCACGGCGGTGCGCCCCTGCAAAGACGATCGTCCCGCACTCACCGTCAGAAGCGCTATGAATCGTCGCGTCGCTTTAATTTTACAAACGCGATTGCGATTCTCGCGACTTTGGAAAAATCGGCTAGGGAAGGGTCGATCGCGAGTGCTTTCAACTAGCTAGGAACCACCTGAATTTCAATCTCGGCGGTGACTTCGGGGTGAAGTTTGACCTCAGCTTTGTAGAAACCGGTTTTGCTAATATCGGGCAGGGTAATCCCTCGGCGATCGACTTCCATATTAGTGGTGGTCTGGATAACTTCTGCCACTTCGCGATCGGTGACGGTCCCGAAAATGGCATCGCCTTCGCCCACTTGCTTGGCGATCGAAAACCGACCCACGGTTTCCAGGGCGGTTTTGCGAGATTGGGCTTGTTGTTTTTCTTCAATCAAGCGCTGACGTTCTTTTTCCCTGCGGATTTCTACCTGTTTGAGAATCCCAGGGGTGGTGCGAACCGCCAGTCCTTGAGGAATTAAATAATTGCGCGCATAGCCTGGGGCAACTTCGACTAGATCGCCAGATTTACCCAGCTTTCTAACATCTTGATTCAAGACGATTTGAACTCGTTTTGCCATAATGGTTCCTATTGTCTACTCTGGGGGCTTGTTGAAGAATGGAGGCGCGTGCAGTCGCACCGATCCGCCTTGACCCTCGCCACCAAAAGCCTTGCACGGGGGCAACTTTCTGTTCGGTCAGGGGTCAAGTTCCGAGGTATTCGCTCCAGCCGCTAAACTGGGGCTTATCTGCCAGAACTCTTTATTTTACGCTGCATTGGGATAAACTGCAAGTCCCGGGAAATTTTTCCGCTGCGAAAGGGAGTTAGGGCGATCGCGCGATTCCTTCTCCCGAAGGTCGTTTTCTCGTTCGGAGGTGGTTTTAAATTCTCAGGTGGGCAATGCCCACCCTACGCCTCATGTGGGGGTTAGATCGCAAACGAACAGCAAAACCGACCTTGTGCCCTACAGCGCTTACAGATTCAGGTTCAAGTAAGACCGCGCCAAGAAGAAGCTAGAAATCGATTTGGAATCCACCGGACTTCCAATCTGAATGGCTTGTTCTAATTCTTGCGGCGTCATCAAAACCGTTTCCATATCCTCGTCTTCGTCTAGATTTTGTGGCGCATCCAGCTTCTCTAAATCTCGGGCGAGGAAAGCATAAATAACTTCGTCGGAATAACCGGGTGCTAAGAAAAATTCTCCCAATTTTTCCCATTGATGGCCGCGATATCCGGTTTCTTCTTCGATTTCGCGCTGCACGGTTTCTAGGGGCGTTTCGTCGGGTTCTACAGTGCCGGCAGGAAATTCTAATAACCGTCCTTGCACGGCAAATCGATATTGGCGCACCAGTACCAGTTTGCCTTCTGTAGTGACGGGAATGCACAATGCTCCGCCTGGATGGCGAATGCATTCCCAGTCACCTTCTACACCGTTGGGAAGGCGCAACCGACTGACATCAAAGCCAAATTTGCGCCCGGAATAAGACAGGCGGTGCTTCAGTAAAGTTGGGGGTTCGTGACCAAATGTCATAAGTATTCAAAGATGCTCGCGATCGCTGATTTTTTTCACCTATAGCTAGTCAAACAGTGTCGTAAAGGCGCGATCGCTCGCGCCTTTCTCTTGTCATCAATTCTCAGAAATGCGGGTTATACTTCGTTGACTTGATATCCCGCCGCAGTAATTGCCTGTTCAAAAGATTCGGGGGAAGCTTCCGAGTCGATGGTGACCTGTTTGCTACTTAAATCCACGTTTACTTTAGCATCTGCGTCCACTGTTTTCAAGGCGTCGGTGACTTTCTCGACACAACTTTCACAAACCATTGAAGGAACGTTTAATTTCACTGCCATAGTTAAACCTATTTACTACACTCGATCTTATTTTGCACGACTATGCCACATCTGGCTATCCCCCATCGGGAAGAAATTTTGGCTCGATTCCCTATTATTTGCTCGATTGACCGATTCCCTCAAGCAGATCGCCGTCTGACATTTGTAGCGTCAACCCCCTGCGCCAGGGAGGCGATCGCCTGCCCAAAACTCGATCCACCGCATCCGGGGCAATCTCCCCCCTAGCACCCGCTGGAAAGTTGTCCTGCTTCAATTTCCCGCAATTATCGCCGCCCATGTCCCATTCTCACTCATTTAGGGACAAGTCTTCGGCGGCAATTCCTTCCCCGCATTATAACGCTGAAACTCATTCAAATCTAACAAAGCACTGTAATACTTAATTTTATTTCCCATCACTTTTCCGCCACGGACTTTCAGATTTTGTTCCCAATCCCACGGCGCAAAATCTTCGGTATCGCTCACCACTTTTGCCGGATTCCCTGCCATATCTTGCGCGGCAACTCCGCTCACCGCATTGCCCTTCACTCGCCCATCAAGGCAAATTAGATTATCCGATTCTAAATCGAATAAATTACCGAGCACTTTATTGCCTTCTTTGCGGAACAAAAAGCAATAGCCGCCGACTTCTTTTAACTCTTCATCTGTTACTACTGCTTCGGGCAATTCACTGGTACAATAGCGATAGTTTCCATCTCTCAAATCTTCCACGGGCTTAGAGTTTTCCCGGGGTGAATTAAATGTCTCTTCTGCGGATTTCACTCGCGCAATAAATTGAGGAACGGGTGGGGAAAATTTCATCCCGCCCCTGATTGCAGCCGTTTCGATTTCGTTGCCCGATTCTCGGGCGATCGCCACACCCGGTATGCCCAATGTCACCATCGCGAATAGGGCGATCGCGATGGCAGTTCCCAAAGCGTTTAGTAATTTCCAATGACGCATATTACGATTTTCCTCTTATCGGCTTTTTCCATCTCGAACTCCACCCCACTACCGGAGCAATTCATATTTTTAGTTCAACAGAGAAGCTGGCCTTTTTGATAATGTGGGGTAAAACTTCCAGTTTTCTATCTAGGGTCATGCTTACCACATAACCCGCAATATTGTCAAGTTTTTTGGCAACAAAGCACAAAACAAACCATGTTAAAATAAGAAAGTTAACGTGCGATTCGTTCCTGCCAAAAGTCAAGGAAAATCTCCGAAACGTGGGCAGGGTAAGGTTCCAAAAGGGCCTT
>NZ_JAJENT010000498.1:0-331 GCF_035615515.1 Phormidium sp. CCY1219 | reverse complement strand
CTGGTCATCAATCCGTGAAGCGGGGAGGAAAGGTGGTTAAGCCTGAGTCTAAGCAGGTACTCCATCGAGCAAGTGTCAATGGATAGGAATACGAAGCCATGTTTGAGGCGTCGATATCATAAACCAGCGAAAATTAGACTGAAACGCTGGAACCAAAAGGTGAAGGATAAAGGGAAGGCGAGTGGGATGTCGACCTTTCACACACTCGAAAGAAACCCGGCGTAAAGTGGCGTCCTAAGGACACAAACAATCGGCATTCGGAACGAAGTAACCTCCGTTGTTGCTCTCAGGAAATTTGGTCGATATCCTGAGTAGGAAACCATCCGCAAGC
>NZ_JAJENT010000497.1:0-8533 GCF_035615515.1 Phormidium sp. CCY1219 | reverse complement strand
TTTTTTCCACCGATCGCGTGGTGGTGGTGAAATATAGCAGGTCTGTTGCTTGATGCGATCCGCAGCCGAATAGTCCCAACCTTGAAATGCACCTCCGAGGTAAAAAAATCGTTACCTCACCCATATGAGAACTGCTATAACATCGGCCACACTGGCGCGCCAGCAACCTCCGGGGCTTAAAAATGTGGTAAAAAAGGCTTAGAATTAGAGTAAACCTTCCATTGATTGAGGAGAGCGCGAATGCCTGCTGCCGTTGGACTGATTCAAACAATAGGTTTTCCGTCAATACTTGCCGCCGCCGACGCGATGGTAAAAGGGGGTCGAGTTACCTTGGTGTATTACGACATTGCGGAAAAAGGCGAGTTTGTCGTGGCGATTCGCGGACCGATTTCCGAGGTGAAACCCGCAATGGAGGCGGGCATCGAAGCGGCGGAGAAGGTCTACGGCGGAAAGCTGGTGACTCACTATATCGTACCCAATCCGCCAGAAAATGTGGTGGATGTGCTGCCCTTCGAGTACACCGAAGCGGTGGAACAGTGGCGATGAGAAAGCACCTCCTACAGACAGTCGGTTCGAACGGTCAACCTACGCGAAAATTTCCCTTCCGATCGGCGAGGAAATGGGTACAATAAGGCCAGGGAATTGTTACAGTTTTTGTTAATTTAGGAGATAGACGATGCCAACACCACAAGCGGTTGGAGCAATTGAAACTAGAGGTTTTCCGGGGATTCTAGCAGCAGCAGACGCGATGGTGAAAGCAGGGCGCGTGACCCTGGTGGGCTATATCCGGGTGGGGAGTGCGCGCTTTACGGTGATGATTCGCGGGGATGTCTCGGAAGTGAAAACCGCAATGGATGCGGGGGTGGCGGCGGCAGAAGCGACCTATGGGGCCACTCTGGAATCCTGGGTGATTATCCCGCGTCCTCACGAAAATGTGGTGGCGGTTCTGCCGATCGATTATTCGGAAAAGGTGGAACCGTACCGCCAAGCTGTGGAAGGAATACGAATGTTGGGTGGCAACGGCGGCAGTCGGTAGGGGAGATCGCGCCAGGACAAGTGTTGCATTCCTTAACGCTTGTACTCGTCCCGAAAACCACCCTAAGAGTTAAGGAATTGCCCCTCAATTTTTCTCTGGTTGTCTCCGAGGGGGAGAGCAAGAATTAAAAATTAAGAATTAAGAAGGAAATTGTTTGGACGTTCTCAATTCTTAGTTGTGCTCCCCTTCGGGGTCATGTCAGGGAAAGAATTGAGAATTCAGAATTGAGCAATTTTTAATGAGAAATTGAAAATTGAAAATTAATGGGTAAATTTGACGTTTTCAATGTTTAGTTTTTCTCCCCTCCCGAAGGGCGATAAGGAGAGGACGGAAAATCTGAGATTGGGATTTAATAAGGAAGCAGATCCAACCCGATCAGAATTTTTTCAGTATTTGCCATATCGCCGATAAACTTCTGTAAAGGCGGTGGGAGTTTCTTGATTAAGGTGGGAATGGCAACCACCTGTTCTTCTTCCATCAATTCCGGGTTTTCGTAAATATCAATAACTTCCAGTTCGTAACGTCCTTTCAGGTAGGTTTCGCAGATTTCCTTAATTTTTTTAAAGGCACGGATTGAATGGGGCGTTTCGCCGGCAATATATAAGCGCAAAACGTATTTTTCCTGTTGGCGACGCTCAAAAAATTCTTCAAAAACGTCTTTTGATTCGTTATTATTCGGGGGATTTTTCATGTTTCTCCTGTTATTAAAAAGCGACTTAATAATAAATCCAGCGAGTTTTGATTATCTCCGCCATGTTGGCGAGTTACGCATTGCCCTGCAACGGTAGTATGTGGGGTGGGGGAAGAGCATCGGAAGCGGGAAATGAGTTCGGTGTGGGGGATGGGCACATCGGAAAGAGCGGGAATTTCCGCGAGGGGAAAGGGTTGTGAATGTTGTCTCACCCGGAAGGTTCGAGAAACAGTAGAGTTTCGTGGGATTGGAGTTTCCGCGATCGCGCTGTCCCTTTCATCTTACCAAATCTTAGGAAGATTCACCCGAATCCTCCCGATCCGGATCGGCATAACGACTTTCGGCAATTTGTTGTTCGTTGTCCAGGCGAATTTTTTCTTTGATTTGTTCCCCTTCCAAAAGCCGTTCAAACTCTTCTTGTTCCGACTCAAAGTCCACTTGTAAGGCTTTAATTTGGGCATCCATCAGGGCGCGTTTGCGTTCGATGTCCCGTTGTTTCTTCTGTAGTTCTTGTTGGCGCATCCAGGCTTGAGTTTTTTCCTCAAATTCTTGCTGCGATCGCGCTGTGCCCGTGAGTATGCCTTTCGCACCGAGATACACATCAACTAATTCCAACCCGCGATCGCTCAAGCGGAACTCGCGCACTTGGTTCGAGTGTTGCATTCCGCGAGACTTAATAGCATAAAGCAAGCGATTGCGTTCGCCGTGGATTTCCACATCGCGCAGCACCAACCAAGTATCCATTAACGAAGAAACCCCAGCATCGGTATGTTCGAGGGGTTCGCCGCCTTGGGTCAGACTGGTTACTAAAGTGGTAATGCATTGCGTTTTGAGGAAATCAATCAAACGCATCAGAAATGACTTGACCTCAAAAGCGTTTCCCACCGATTCGAGGTTAGAAATCGGATCGATAATCACCACGCTGGGATGAAAATCGCGGACTAATCCATATAAATTGACCAAGTGCATTTCTAACCCATAAAGAGTGGGACGCGCCGCTTGAAATTTGAGCCGATTTTCCGTGACGCAACCTTCCAACTCCAGACCAACCGATCGCATATTGCGGATAATTTGATTAGCGGATTCCTCGAAAGCAATGTAAAGACATTTTTCCCCACGCTGACAGGTGGCATGGGCAAAATGGGCGGCGATCGAGCTTTTTCCGGTGCCGGCAGTGCCGGTAATTAAAATGCTGCTACCGCGATAGTATCCCTTTCCGCCAAGCATGGTATCGAGGCGAGGAATGCCGGTAGAAATGCGTTCGTTAGACACCTGATGGTCTAAGGCGAGGGAAGTGATCGGAACCACAGAAATGCCGTGGTGTTGGATCAAAAACGGATACTGGTTTGTGCCATGTTTCGATCCGCGATATTTGATAATTTGTAAGGTGCGGGTGGCGATGCGATCGCTGACATGCTGTTCCAAGCGAATCACGCAATCAGACACGAATTCTTCTAATCCTTGGCGCGTCAGGGAGTTGTCTGTGCTTTCCGCCGTGACGATCGCGCTGACGCCGCGCTCTTTCAACCAGCGAAATAACCGCCGCATTTCCGATCGCACGATCGCGCCATTTTCCAAGCCGCCAAACAGCACTTCTAAGGTATCCAAAACCACGCGCTTTGCCTTCACTTTATCGATGGCGATCGCCAGTCGCATGAATAACCCTTCTAGATTGTATTCGCCCGTTTCTTGGATTTCGCTGCGATCGAGATGAATGTAGTCGATGGCAAATTTTCCTTGCTCTATCAGCGCGGGTAAATCCCACCCCAACGACGCCACATTTTGACATAGTTCTGCCGCCGATTCTTCAAACGAGACAAAAACCCCGGGTTCATCGTAGTTCACCACGCCATTGACGAGAAATTGCATGGCCAGCAGGGTTTTCCCACACCCGGCATAACCGCATACCAATGTGGGACGCCCCTTTGGCAAACCACCCCCCGTGATTTCGTCCAAACCTTGGATTCCACTCGCACATTTCGGCAGTTTATCTTGAGTTAATTTTAGGTTGTTTTGTTGACTCATAGTGGACTGGATTTTGCGACTTTCAACGCGCTGATTTCACTGATTTTATAAAAATTGCATTCGAGGGCGACGAATCGTTCTGGCAGTTGCCGGAATAGTTGACGCGCGTTGCTGTTTTATTATAAGCCACGAGTTACTTGAGTATGATGGGCAACGCCGAGCATACCACTCGGCGCGGTTGGGTGGGGAATCGTTTCCGGTGGCGATCGCGCTTCAGAAATCCCACCCAAACCCCGCCGATTTTAGCGTCGGGGTTGTCGCGATTTCTGAAGCGATCGCATGGACAAACCAATCCGCTTTAACTTTTCATCCACGGATAACACACGCACCTTCACCACTTGTCCTACCTTGACAATTTCTTTAGGATCTTCCACAAAGCGATCGGCGAGTTGGGAAATATGCACCAACCCATCTTGATGCACGCCGATATCTACAAACGCGCCAAAGTTTGCCACATTAGTCACCACCCCTTCTAATTCCATCCCTTCTGACAGGTCGGAAATCTCGTTTACGCCTTCTTTAAAGGTGGCATATTTAAACTCGGCGCGTGGGTCGCGTCCCGGTTTTTCCAACTCGGCGATAATATCGCGCAGGGTGGGAATTCCTACCAAGTCGGTGACGTATTTATCAAGTTTTACGGACTGGAACTTCTGCGATGCTTTCGAGATGTTGTCTAAGGGAATGCTTAAATCCGAGGCGATCGCTTCGACCACATAATAACTTTCCGGGTGAACCGCCGTATTGTCCAAGGGATTATCGCCGCCGCGAATTCGCAAAAACCCTGCGGCTTGCTCGAAGGTTTTCGGCCCTAACTTGCCCACCTTTAGCAACTGACGGCGATTTTTGAACGCGCCATTATCGTTGCGATATTGGATGATATTTTTGGCCACAGTGGGCGTCAATCCCGACACTACGGTGAGCAATTCTTTCGAGGCGGTATTCAAGTCTACGCCCACATAGTTGACACAACTTTCTACGGTTTCGGCTAATTTTTTCTTGAGCAATTTTTGGTCAACATCGTGTTGATATTGTCCCACGCCAATCGATTTCGGGTCGATTTTCACCAATTCCGCCAGGGGGTCTTGCAATCGCCGCCCGATACTAATCGCACCGCGCACGGTTAAATCCAACTCGGGGAACTCTTCACGTGCCACATCGCTGGCGGAATAAATGGAAGCACCGGACTCGTTGACCATGACTTTGGTGGGTTTGCGATCGCAGGTTTTGAGCACTTCAGCGATAAAGGCATCGGTTTCGCGTCCCGCCGTGCCATTCCCGATCGCGATCGATTCGATGTGGTATTTTTCAATCAGGGTTTTAATCGTTTTCGCCGCATCTTGGCGCTGCTTTTGACTTTGATGGGGAAAAATGGTTTGATATTCTAAAAATTTCCCGGTTTCATCGAGAACTGCGACTTTGCAACCGGTTCTAAATCCCGGATCGATGCCGATAGTGGGTTTCATTCCCGCTGGGGGAGATAGTAACAATTCGCGCAGGTTAGCCTCAAAGGTTTTTACCGACTCCAAATCCGCATCTTGTTTTTTCAGCGATCGCACCTCGGAAATTAAAGAATTTTTCATCAACCGATGAAACCCATCTTTCACCAGCGCCCGATAAAAGTTGCGAATTTCCGGCACTTTGGTGCGGATTTCTTTGGATTCGAGATACGCCAAAACCTCGGCTTCGTTAAATTCCAAATTCACCGTCACGATGCCTTCACTTTCCCCGCGCAACAATGCCAGCAGGTTATGCGGCGCGATGTCTTTCACCTTGGCGGTGTAATTGCGATACATTTCAAACTTGGTGGTTCCTTCGGGATAGTCTTCAGCTTTGATGCCAGAGGTGAAGACTGCTTCGCGCAAGAAATAATCCCGCAAATACGCCCGGGATTCGGCGCGTTCGGCCACTTCTTCTGCTAAGATATCAGCAGCCCCTTGCAGGGCGTCGGCGGCGGATTCGATTTTGTTTTCTGTAGAAATATAGGCTTGCGCTTCGGCTTCGAGGGAGGCTGAGGCTTTGTTGATGTTGAGGGTTTTAATGAATTCTGCCAGGGGTTCTAAGCCTTTTTCGCGCGCGATACTGGCGCGGGTGCGGCGTTTGGGTCGGAAGGGAAGATAGAGGTCTTCAAGCTCGTTTTTTTGCAGGCAGGATTCGATTTTAACCTTTAGTTCGTCGGTGAGTTTTCCGGTTTGCGCGATCGCCTCTAAAATCGTTTGCTTGCGGTTTTCCAGTTCGGTAAGATAGTTAAATCGTTCGGAAATGTGGCGCAACTGGGTTTCATCTAAAGTGCCGGTTCGTTCTTTGCGATACCGGGCGATAAAAGGAATGGTTGCTCCTTCTTCTAACAGGGACAGGGCACTTTGCACCTGCCACAAATTCAGGGATAATTCTTGAGCGAGAACTTCGGGAATATTCAGCATCAGTCGATGGTGTTTTCAGCGTTGGGTGAGTTAATGAAAGCGAGGGGGGCCGGCGGGTTTAAACCCCCGGCGATATCCCCTAATCTTCTATTTTAACTCCAGGCTAAATAAGGCAAGCGAGTGGCGGTTTCGCGGATGGCGTCGGTTTGGGAAACCAGTTGCCCGCAGGTGTCCCAGGTGCCGGCGTTGAGGACTTTCTGCGGCCCTGGGGGGAGATGCACGGACCGGGTAAATTCTTGGCCAAAATGGACTTTGAGGGCGACTAAATCTAGGGTGATTTCGGTTTGCGGATGGGCGGCGATCGCGGTTTGCAATTTTTGGATGCTTTCCGCATCGGCGGTGACGCAGGGAACCCCCATCGCCAAACAATTGCCAAAGAAAATTTCGGCAAAACTTTCGCCGATAATGCCTTGAATGCCCCAGCGGGCGATGGCTTGCGGGGCATGTTCGCGACTGGATCCGCAGCCAAAATTTGCGTTGACGACTAACAGTTTTGCGCCTTGATATTGCGGTTTATCGAAAGAATGTTCGCCGTTTTCTTGGGCGCGATCGTCTTTAAAGACTTGTTCGCCTAATCCATCAAAGGTGACGCAGCGCAAAAAGCGGGCGGGAATGATGCGATCGGTATCGATATCGTTGCCAACTAAGGGAATTCCTGGTCCGGTAATTTGTTGGACTTTACTGCTCATGGAATGACTCCTTATGGTGATAGATTGGTCTGAAAAAGCCCCTGGGTCAGGGTGGAGGTAAACGACTTAAGCCCGCCTAGGCCGGCTAAGTTAGCGAATCGCAATTAAGAAGCAAATGAGGTGGGCATTGCCCACCGGAATTTCGGGTGCAATTTATGATGTTGCACCGACAGTTATATCAGTTCGCGCACGTCAGAGACGGTACCATTAATTGCCGCCGCCACCACCATTGCCGGACTCATTAATAAGGTGCGACCTTCTGAGGAACCCTGACGACCTTTAAAGTTGCGATTGGAAGAAGAGGCGCTGATTTGGTCGCCTTGTAATTTGTCGGGATTCATGGCCAAACACATGGAACATCCGGACTCTCGCCATTCAAATCCCGCCTCGGTAAAGATTTTGTCTAATCCTTCAGCTTCGGCTTGTTTTTTGACGTCTTCCGAACCGGGGACGATAAAGGCTTTTATGCCTTGAGAAACGCGACGGCCTCGGGCGAATTTGGCCGCTTCGCGCAGGTCGCTCAATCGTCCGTTGGTGCAGCTACCGATGAAGCAAACATCGACTTTTGTGCCTTTGATGGGATTGCCGGGATTGAGTTTCATGTAGCGATAGGCTTCTTGGGCGATCGCGCGATCGCTTTCGGTTAAGATGTCCGGCGTTGGGATTAATTCATCCACACCAATGCCCTGACCTGGGGTAATTCCCCAAGTGACGGTGGGGGGGATTTCTTCTGCATTGAAGACCACTACATCGTCATATTTGGCATCAGCATCGCTGCGGATATTTTGCCACCATCGAACGGCGTTATCCCAGTCTTCGCCTTTGGGGGCGAAGTCTCTGCCTTTGAGGTATTCAAATGTTACCTCATCGGGGTTGACGTAACCACAACGCGCCCCTCCTTCGATGGACATATTGCAAACCGTCATCCGCTCTTCCATTGACATGTTTTCAAAGGTGGTGCCTGCATATTCGTAGGCATATCCCACCCCACCTTTGACGCCTAATTTGCGGATAATGTGCAGGATAACGTCTTTGGCGTAAACCCCGGGGCGCAGGGTGCCGTTGACTTCGATTTTGCGGACTTTCAGTTTGTCGAGGGCGAGGGTTTGGGAGGCGAGGACATCGCGCACTTGACTGGTTCCGATGCCAAAGGCGATCGCGCCAAATGCGCCATGAGTGGAGGTGTGGGAGTCTCCACAGGCGATGGTCATGCCCGGTTGCGTGAGTCCCTGTTCTGGGGCAATCACGTGGACGATTCCCTGACGCCCGGATCCGACTTGATAAAAGCGAATGTTATTGTCTTTGCAGTTTCGCTCTAGGGCGACGATCATTTCTTCCGCCAGGGAATCGGCAAAGGGACGGGCTTGGTCCTCCGTGGGTACGATATGGTCTACGGTTGCTACCGTGCGTTCCGGAAACAGCACCTTCAGTCCCCGTTCTCGCAACATGGCGAATGCCTGGGGGCTAGTGACTTCGTGGATAAGGTGCAACCCGATAAAAAGCTGGGTTTGTCCGGAAGGCAAGCTGCCCACTGCATGTAAATCCCAAACTTTGTCGAAAAGTGTCCCCTTACTCATGATGATAACCTCCGATACGTTTGGAAACCCCCGTGCTTTAGTCGGGGGAGGAAAAACGAACGTGCGGCTTTAGCCGCCGTCAAAACTATATTGAG
>NZ_JAJENT010000496.1:0-4256 GCF_035615515.1 Phormidium sp. CCY1219 | reverse complement strand
ACTCTACCACACGCCGTGAGGTATTTCCGGAATAATCTAGAATTTTCCAGTAAATCAGGCTTTAGTCATTAACAGCAGTGCTGTTACAGGGAATTCTCTTGCAGCCAAACCTCAAACTCTCCAATAGACTGAAAATCCAACAAAGCCTCACCCAGGGACTCCAATTGAGGAATCGAGAGACTCCGCACTTGCGAAATTTGTTCGGGACTCAGCGCCCCAAAACGGCGAGATATCTGACGCACAATCAGATTTGCTTCTCCCAGTTGCTCCCCTTCTTGGCGACCTTCTTGGCGACCAATTTGAATCACTTCTTGATAAAAACGAGTTTGGGTGACATCTGCTTCCCTCAGATCCAACATATTGCGTATCTCCTCAATACTCAAATCAGAAAACTTATTGACCAGTATAGCCTCCACCAAATCCAGGTATTTCTGAAATTCGCCCTGGGTTTGGGCACGGTTTAAAATCGATTTCGCCACCACAGCCGCCTGGGTCTCCGGTATCACCACCAACTTCAGCAGGGACAAGTTCGGACTCAGATTTTCTACTGACAGTAAATCCTCTAGATACAACCGCGTTACGGAACTAGATAGCAAGCTTTGATAGGGAATGTCTGACCCTAAATCCAGAGAACGACTGCGTAGGATTAATAAATCCCTGCCACGGTCGGATAATTTTATATTGAAACAGATAAACAAATATTCCGGCGAAGTAGCGACCATAAAATTCGGGGTCATTCTGCATTTGGGCTTCGAGAAATACCAATGGTAAGCTGACATCTTGGGAAACCGGAGTCAACAAACCATCAAGCCGGATTTCTTTTTCCTTGACTACTGGGGCACTATAGTCAAATTCACAGTCCGGGGGAATTCCCGATACCAGTTCGGAAATTAAACTGGGTTGATTTAAGAAAATTCTGTAAAATAACTTATCTGTTTTCATTTGAATAGTTTTGATTTAGTAACCATTAGTCACGGGTAAAGATGACCGATGGAAAGCAGTTCTACATTACTTTTGGAAATCCAGCTATAGAAGTCGCGATCGCATTCCGCCTGTAGAGTCATCGTCTGAAGGTTGCCTTCCTTTTGTTAGCGCTCTTAGCAGGTGGATGGGGCGATCGCTTGTCAACTGCCAGTGAGCGATCGCATCAACTGATTCCCCTACCCCAAAAACAGTTCCTCCAGAAACTGCGATCGTAAATCCGAATCGCAATCGGATAAACCAGATTCGGGGGCGATCGCGTCAATCGTCAATCGAAAAAAACGTCCCACCTTTTACAAGTTTCGGCTAGATGACACACATCACTCCTCCTCTCCAGCCAATCGTTTTGCAACTTCTATCACTTGGTCTGATAACCAATACCCCCGTTCTCTCATTCTTGATAACAGCACTCCTACATTCTCAATTGCTCCTGTTTGTTTCAGGCGAAGTAACACTCCAATCGAACCTGTAGTTGAAAAACCCAGTTGTTGTGCCACCCGTCTACCCGAGCGATCGTCGAGTAACAAGATCGTTTCTTCGGCAAGAGTTGAAGCCAGAGCGATCGCCTGTTTTTCTCCTTCATCTAAACCAGCCAGGGCAATTTCAACTTCTGGGTTAATTTCCTTCACCTCTGTAACGCGAATAAAATCAGCAAGCGCTTGGTCAATTATTTGTGATTCTCTGCTGAATTTAGCAAATAATTCTCGGTAAACTGCAAGGGGAATCAAGGTTTCTGGAGCAATTTCCTTCAACAAAGCCAACTTGCCAATTTTTGCCAAAGCAATAATCGGGCCTGTATTAGATACAATCTTCATGCTAGGTTGGCATTCCTAAGCACATCTAAATCCCGTTCGAGTTCCTCTTCGAGTTCTTCCGGTGGATAATTAAAAATACTCACTCGATATCGGCTGCAAGTCTCAAAAAAATCGAGTCTTGACATTCCCGCTAACTCAGCCGCTTTTCCCGCCGATACCTTTCCTAACTCAAACATTTTCAATGCAGCCATTAGCCGAATGTGCTGTTCCATCTCATCTCGAGTCATTTGAACCGAATTTTCAAATCCGGCGGGGTATTTGATTTCAAGATTATTGGTATTCATTTCTTTATTTTTACCCAAAGTTGGTATGGATTGCGCCCGAGCGATCGCTTGCCGAGCTTTCATCCTCTCTGTTAGACCCGTTTCTAGTATTCTGTCAACCACTTTTTGGTGGGTGGCATAGCGGTACGATACGCCATAAATGGCCGTTTCTAAAATAGGATTTACCCACCAAATTAGGTGGCTGTGCTTAAGTCCTGAATCTGCTTGATGTTTGCTTTAGCCAGAGATTGTTTGGGAAGGAGTACCACCTTTTTGCCAATCCAGGCAATTCCTACAGGCGATCGCATGATGCAGAGTAGACCAACCAGTCCCCTGAAAGTTGCGTTTCTTGACTCCAAGATGATAGCAAGTGGATCGAGCGATCGCTTGTCCAGCGCCAGTGAGCGATCGCATCAACTGATTCCCCTACCCCAAAAACAGTTCCTCCAGAAACTGCGATCGCACTCCCATCAACCCCATTCACAGGCGATCGCGTGAATAGCCAATAAAAAAAACGCCTCACCCTTTATTTCTAATAGTGAAATCTACAGGCAATAACAATCACTTCTTCCTCAGAAATGCCATAGACCAAACGATGCTCTGAATCAATCCTTCTTGACCAATACCCAGACAAATTACCTTTGAGTGGCTCTGGCTTGCCAATCCCTTCAAATGGGGTTCTAATTATATCTTGGATGAGTAGATTTACTCTTTTTAAAAGTTTCTTATCCTTCTCTTGTAACCAGAGATAGTCTGCCCAAGATGCTTCTGTAAAAGCTATTTTCATTCATCAACCAATTCTTTAACAGATTTTCTACCTTGCTTGGCTTGTTCGAGCGATTTTAATAGGTGTTCCGCATTAGCTGGATTGGATAATAAATAAAGTGTTTCTTGCCAAGAGTTAAATTCATCTAATGACATGAGAACCGCTTGCCTACCTTGTTCGTTAGATAAGATAGCTGGTTCGACATCAAGGATCACTCGATCGATGATTTCATCTAATTGTTGCTTGGCTTGCTTACTGTTAATTGCTTTCATTTTTAATCTGTCGAACTCCTATGGCAATCCTAAATAACTGAGAGTAATTTTTAATTTTCTAGGTTACATTAGGGGTTGGTGGATTCCCGCTTGTCCGGGAATCACAGAGCAACTGTGTGGATTGAGGAATGAGATTGCTAGAGGAGCGAGTGGAATGCAATGCCCCTCTTCTCAACGTTCATTTATCAGTGTAAACGACTCCAGCAGTGGTGGTTAAGCATTGAGAGGTCTCGAAGCGATCGCCTCTGTTTACCACAAAATCCCCATAAAAGCAACCCCTCACTCTGGGAAAAAACCTGGATCCAAAATGTCTGCCATCTCAAACGGACAGGATTCAGGAAATCTCGTCTTCGGAAGCTCAGTTTCTCGACAAGCGTCCCGCACTGCTTTTGGATAAATCGTCCCCAGGGCATCACCCAACTCTACTCGTAAGCTGGGACTATCCAGCAACAGGGCTTCGATTTCATCCCGCTGATGGTCAATCGTCGCGACCCAACTCTTGCTTTGCTTTTGCGGTTGGTATTTCCATTTGAGCAGGTGCATGACCAAAACCTGCAATCCACTTCTTAATTGCCGCAGGTCCCGTTTACCCATACTCTCTAATTCATCTGCAATATGCTCCCAGTCCGCTTCCGCAGCATCACCCCTGCGAAGCAGTTCGACATTTTTAGCAATCCAGGCATAGAAGTCGCGATCGTATTGCGCCTGTAGAGTCATAGTCGGAAGGTTGCCTTTCTTTTGTCAGCGATCTTAGCAGGTGGATGGGGCGATCGCTTGTCCAGCGCCACTGAGCGATCGCATGAACTGATTCCCATCCCACAAAAATAGTTCCTCCAGAAACTGCGTTCCCCAATCCGAATCGCAATCAGATAAATCAGATTCGGGGGCGATCGGTTGAAAAGGAGGATCTGTCCCTAACCACCATAACCAACAGATATCCGTTTCAGAGCAGCTACCCGCCCAGTTTTGCAGATTAGTTGAACTTAATGTCTATTGAGGTAAAAACCCATCGCAAATAACCAAGAACGAATGCATAGGCGATCGCTCTTTTGGTGACGATGAGCGATCGCTGACCATCCGCATGTGACGTACTCCCGACGCCGACCGCTTAGGCGGTACGGCGCGGGCTTCTCCGCCCAGACCTTTGAGATCTGGGTTT
>NZ_JAJENT010000495.1:0-4679 GCF_035615515.1 Phormidium sp. CCY1219 | reverse complement strand
GTCAAGGCCCTTTTGGAACCTTACCCTGCCCACGTTTCGGAGATTTTCCTTGACTTTTGGCAGGAACGAATCGCACCGTCACGGTACTTATTGTACAACCATAGAGGCGCATTCACGCAGGGAATCCCTGGGGCTTTCTGTCTGGGGGGACATAGAACCCGCGCCGCGCGTTTTGCCCAGGGTGAGGGGCGATCGCGCCACGCGCCTTTCCCGGGAAAAACCAGCCCGGATATGGCGCTTCGATCGCCGGGGGGCGAAAAAAAATTTCCTAGACCGATACAGTTTAAAGCTTCGAGCAACCAGGGTTTGATAAAATAGACACTAGAGTTATAAGGAGTAAAGTTCAAGACCCTGGCATGGGTCTGCGGGTTGTCGCCAGAAGGAAGTGTCAGCACCCCGCCCGCACAGTGACGGGGCAACTGCTCCGTTCAGTTAGCTCTCGATGGCAATCGAGTGAGTGGCAATCCGCTTTCAACCGAGGCAAAAAAGACGCGCCCCACAGTGGTAGGCTCGATTTTTTCGAGCAAGGGAACAGGTGTCCGGTTGAGCCAATGGAGTCGAAAGCAATCGCAATTGAGAAGTGCTAGGATTGCCACAGAGAAGAAAAGTTGAGTGAAAAAGAAGGAAAAAGGACTGCATGAAAGAGATGGAAAAGTCGATATCCTTTGATGGACGGGATATTCGACTCAATATTGGATTGTTGGCACCGCAAGCAGGTGGTGCGGTATTGATTCAATCCGGAGATACGGCGGTTTTCGTGACAGCGACGCGATCCGAGGGAAGAGAAGGCATCGATTTTCTGCCGCTGTTAGTGGATTATGAAGAAAGGCTGTATGCAGCGGGTAAGATTCCCGGCGGCTTCTTGCGACGGGAAGGACGTCCTCCGGAAAAAGTAACCCTCACTAGCCGGCTGATCGACCGTCCCCTGCGACCTTTGATTCCGCAATGGATCCGCGATGACATTCAAATTGTCGCCACTACCCTGTCGATGGATCCCCAGGTGCCGCCGGACGTGCTGGCGGTGACGGGCGCTTCGGTGGCGGTTCAGTTGGCACAGATTCCCTTTTCCGGACCGATGGCAGCGGTGCGCGTCGGGTTAGTCGGAGATGATTTTATCATTAACCCCACCTACAAAGAAATTACCAGTGGAGATTTGGATTTAGTGGTGGCGGGAAGCCCGGATGGGGTGATCATGGTAGAAGCGGGAGCGAATCAGCTTCCGGAACAAGACATTATCGAAGCGATCGATTTTGGTTACGAAGCGGCGTCGGATTTGATTCAGGCGCAGCGAGAAATCCTGGAGGAACTGGGCATCGAGCCTGCGGTGGAGGAACCGCCGGAGGTGGACGATAGCCTAGAGAAGTTTATCAGCGATCGCGCCACTGAGGACATCAAAAAAGTCTTGTCTCGCTACGAAGTGCAGAAAAACGAGCGCGACAGTGCATTAGATGAAGTCAAAGAGGGGATTTGCGCTCAAATCGAGGAAATGCCAGAAGAAGACCCCCTGCGAGTGGCGGCGACCACGGATCCGAAAGCTTTGGGCAAAGTGTTCAAAGATGTCACCAAGCAGTTGATGCGGCGACAAATCGTGGAAGAAGGGGTCCGGGTCGATGGGCGCAAACTGGACGAAGTTCGACCGGTGTCTTGTCAGGTGGGAATTTTACCCAAGCGGGTTCACGGTAGCGCGTTATTTAATCGGGGGCTGACTCAGGTGTTGTCTCTGGCGACTTTGGGAACCCCGGGGGATGCCCAAGATTTGGCGGATGACCTGCACCCGGAAGATGAAAAGCGTTACCTGCACCACTACAACTTCCCGCCCTATTCCGTGGGGGAAACCAAGCCGATGCGATCGCCCGGACGCCGGGAAATCGGTCACGGTGCCCTCGCCGAACGTGCTTTAATGCCGATCTTGCCCGAACAAAGCGATTTTCCCTACGTGATTCGGGTGGTGTCGGAAGTGCTCTCGTCTAACGGTTCGACTTCAATGGGGTCGGTTTGCGGTTCGACGATGGCGCTGATGGATGCCGGGGTGCCAATCTTAAAACCCGTGTCCGGCGCAGCGATGGGGTTGATTAAAGAAGGTGATGAAGTCCGCATCCTCACGGATATCCAAGGGATTGAAGACTTCTTGGGCGACATGGACTTTAAAGTGGCCGGCACCGAGACGGGCATCACCGCGTTGCAAATGGATATGAAAATTACCGGGTTGAGCATGGAGACGGTGGCGAAAGCGATCCATCAAGCCAAACCGGCACGGTTGCATATCTTGGAAAAAATGCTGGGTGCCCTGGAACAACCGCGCGATCGCTTGTCTAACTACGCGCCGCGCCTGATGACGATTAAAATCGATCCCGACTTAATCGGCATGGTAATCGGTCCTGGGGGCAAAACCATCAAGAGTATCACGGAAGAAACGGGAGCCAAAATCGATATCGAAGATGATGGCACCGTCACCGTTTCGGCTATCGATAGCGAAAAAGCTCAGCGGGCGGTCACCACTATCCAGAATATGACGCGCAAGCTCAGTGCTGGGGATGTGTATGCCGGTCGAGTGACGCGAATTATTCCGATTGGTGCATTTGTAGAATTCCTGCCCGGTAAGGAAGGCATGATTCACATTTCCCAAATCGCCGATTACCGCGTGGGCAAGGTGGAGGATGAACTCTCCGTGGGCGATCCAGTGATTGTTAAGGTGCGAGAAATTGACAACAAAGGTCGCATCAATCTCACTCGTCTGAATATTCATCCCGATGAAGCAAAAGCAGCCCGAGAAGCGGCGGGCATGCAGTAGCGATTCGCACGTCAAGCCTAATTTTGTGGGAAATGCCGCTGGTAGAGACGTCCATCTATGGTATGGCGTCTCCCATTGATGCAACCCACTGTTCTAGCTTTGAGAGGGTCAAGCGCTGATTTTTCCCTAGCCAGTAGAATTCGGGGTGGGCAGTATTCCCCGCTCGGCACTGGCTAGAGAAGGTTAAAATCGATTTAATTCTAAAAAGCTTCTGAAATCAGAAGCTTTTTGAGTTTATTGGCGGATGTCAGATGGGCGGAATGAGAAACGTTGTCCCCCGAACGCGCGAATGCCGCGATCGCCGCACCGGTGGGGACAAGCCATTTTGCCCCGATCGAGAAGCTAAGAAAATCGGGGGGTTAACACTATTGAGATTGAAGTAGGATTTAATTTAGTCGTCATTCCAGTCTTCGCGTCCGAGCAGATCGCAAATGCGATCGCGTAGCAAATATTCGTTTTGTTCTAACTCAAACTCTACATTCATCCATTCCCGCGCCGGGATGTACTGGCAAAGGGTATAGATAGGTTGCTGGCGGCTGAGGATGCCTTTTTTCACCAGTTGACGAGCTTCTTCTTGGATAACTTCTATCGTGTATGAAATTGTCGTGTTAAACATATCTAAACCCCTCCCGGAACTCGGTGGCAATCATAAACACTTTATTTTAGATTGAGAATAGCTTTTTCGGTAAGAGTTAAAATACTTATCAGCCAAAAAGATGAAAAACGCAAGAAAACTCAACTTATCTTTACAATAATTGCAAAAAATGTGAGTGGTTACTTCACTCAGGGGGTGCAGGAGCCTCATCCAACCGTCGGTTGCAGAAAATCAGGGGCGATCGCGATCGCTACAGTCCTGGTGACGGAAAACATGCCCGAACGCCAGCGATCGGGTTCGGGTTCCCCCCCTTGCCATCCCGGTGGCTCTATCTCCCGGAAGATTTTTTAGGGACTTCTCCGGGAAAATCCCTTAAAAGGAGCCGCATTCGCTTTAGACTGGAGTGTGCATTTTGTTGTTGTAGTTTGGAACGGACTGAGTTACTCGTGCGAAAAATCATTCTGGCCGGTAATTGGAAAATGCACAAAACTCAAGCAGAAGCGCTAGAGTTCTTAGAAGCATTTAAACCCCTAGTGACAGACACCCCAGAAGAACGGGAAGTAGTTCTTTGCGTGCCCTATACCGCCTTGGGAACCCTGTCCAAGCATTTGCATGGGAGCGCGGTACGCCTCGGTGCCCAGAACGTTCACTGGGAAGATTCCGGTGCCTACACTGGAGAAATCTCCGGTTCGATGCTGAAGGAATTGGGGGTACGCTACGCGATCGTGGGCCACAGCGAGCGGCGTCAATATTTTGGCGAAACCGATGAAACCGTCAATCAACGTCTGAAAGCGGCGCAAAAACACGGGCTGACGCCGATTCTGTGCGTGGGGGAAACCCAGGAACAGCGGGAAGCCAACGAAACCGAGTCTCACATTTTCAGCCAGATCGAAAAAGACCTGGTGGATATCGACCAACAAAACTTGGTGATTGCCTACGAACCGATTTGGGCGATCGGTACCGGGAAAACCTGCGAAGCCCCAGAAGCCAATCGCGTCATGGGTTTGATTCGCTCGAAGCTAACGAATAAAGATGTAACGATTCAATATGGCGGATCGGTCAAGCCAGAAAATATCGATGAAATTATGGCCCAGCCAGAAATCGATGGCGTTTTGGTGGGCGGTGCCAGCTTAAAAGCCGATAGCTGGGGACGGATCGTGAATTACCAATAGGGGGTTGTGGGGCCTGCAGTGGATAACGCACTTCTGGGACTAACATAGTCAGGAACCCCATCCCTAAAGGGAGGGGCTTGGTAAGACTTTATTTTCCCAAGCTCACCTGACCAGAAGACCA
>NZ_JAJENT010000494.1:0-281 GCF_035615515.1 Phormidium sp. CCY1219 | reverse complement strand
TACTCAACAGTAGTGTCTAAAGAAGTCTTCTCTCAAATGGATAATTTACTATTTTGGAAATTAGCCAGATGGGGAAACCGAAGACATTCCAATAAAACTGAAAAGTGGGTAGCCAAGAAATACTGGCAAACAATAGGGAATCGGCAATGGGTATTCGCAACACGAGCGGAATCAAACCCAATCAAATTGCTAAACCACGCCGATACTCCAATTGTCAGACACGTTAAAGTCAAAGGCGAGGCCAGCCCATACGACGGCAATCTCAAATATTGGAGTACAAG
>NZ_JAJENT010000493.1:0-1703 GCF_035615515.1 Phormidium sp. CCY1219 | reverse complement strand
GTGGGGGAACCGTGGGTCAGTCGCTCGGCTTATATCCCCACGGATAAATCCGGGGGCTTTACGCCGATTCTCGGTAAGCAGCGAAACTGCTACAGATGACAGCAGATAGACTCAGAAAACTTCTCCGTGCCGACAGAGTGAGTGGCGCTTATAAAATCGGTCGAAATTGGGCAATCCCGCTAATTAACGGAAAACCGCAAATCCGGAAGGGGACGCGCGGGCCGAAACCCCGATGGAAAGGCGCGCACCCAGTAGCGATGAGTTACATTCACGTGAACCAGAATGTTATTCGACAAAATAACAAGCGAGAGGAAAAAGAACCCGTAATTAGCTTCAAACGGGGGCAAACCAATCAGTATGGGTTTGAAGCGGAACTCCCCGAAGTGAATTCAATCGAGGGGGATGCGATCGGGCTATTCTTGATGGAGCGCATGAGGTGATTTTTTCCGAAGTTTCTTTGTGGTGTAAGGGGATTCTATCTCTCGATTTTTATGCGATCGCGCAAGCGGTATAGCAGTCCTAAATCAGTTGTAACAGATATAATGTAAGGATGAGACCCGCCCTAGAAGGAGGCATTCAGAAAACATCATAACCATTATCACTGAACTAGATGATTTTATTAACCCCAGCACAAATACTCAAGAAGTCAAAAGAGCCTTGGCTGTTAAAATGATTTTAACGGGAACATCTTATTATGAGATTGAAAACTTATTGCAGGTGTCTCATAGTTTTATTAGCAAGTGGAAAAATCGAGCTATTTTTCAGGGAGTAGATAGCTTAAAACTTCAATATAAAGGAAGTAAAAGTTACCTCGCTTCCTCAAAAGCCAAGGTGATTGAATGGCTAAGGCAGCAACCTTATTTAAGACTCGGAGATTTAAAACGACATTTAGACCAGGAATATGGAGTGGTTTATGCTTCGGATCGAAGCTACTATGCTTTGTTCAAAGCCGCTAAAATAAGTTGGAAGAAATCTCAAAAAAAGAATCCAGCAAAAGATGAAGAACAAGTCAAAGCCAAAAAAAGGAAATTCAAAATAAACTCAAAGAATGGGAACCTGAAATAAAAGCTGGAAAGCTTGCGGTGTTTATGATTGATGAATGTCATCTTCTTTGGGGAGACTTGTTAGGTTATGTTTGGGGACGAACAGATATTCGGGTGGAAATCCCTATTAAAAATCAGAAAAATAGACAAACTTATTATGGGGCATTGGATTATCGAAGTGATGATTTTATTGTCAAAGAATATTCAAGTGGCAATACGAAAAACACCGTTTTATAAACCATTTACAAAAACAAAGGCCGGGACAAAGAATTGCCATTTTTTGGGATGGCACTAGTTATCATAAATTTCAAGAATTTAAAGAATATTTAAAGCAAGTAAATGGAGAGTTGTCAGAAGATGAATGGTTGGTTCATTGCACTACCTTTGCTCCAAATGCTCCCGAGCAAAACCCAGTAGAAGATATTTGGTTACAAGCTAAAAACTTTATCCGGCAGTTTTATCATCTATGTGATTCATTTAAAATAGTAAAAGGACTATTTAAGTTTTTTGCTGATGGTCAAATATTTGATTTTCCCAAACTTTCTTATTATGGAATTTTGCCACAACTGATTTAGGACTGCTATAAGAGAATTCCTGGGAATGCAGTTTTCCCAGCCGAATCTGCGAATCAAGCCTTTGCTTTAAATTAGCCTAAGAGAA
>NZ_JAJENT010000492.1:0-253 GCF_035615515.1 Phormidium sp. CCY1219 | reverse complement strand
GTTTTAGTTATGGGTTTGGGGAACTGGTTAAGCAAAAATTTAAAGTGGTCAAACCCGTAATTAATCAACCAATCAATCCTACTCAACTTAATCTTTTTGATACGTCTGAGTTCTCTACTCAAATCAACAAAACTAAAACCAAACGTACTCGGAAACCCAAGAGAACAGATGGAGAACAACTAAGTTTATTTTAAGACTCACGGCGGTTAAAACCGCCTGAGTCGAACTTCCTCCGCGTACTAAAGTAACGCGG
>NZ_JAJENT010000491.1:0-253 GCF_035615515.1 Phormidium sp. CCY1219 | reverse complement strand
GTTTTAGTTATGGGTTTGGGGAACTGGTTAAGCAAAAATTTAAAGTGGTCAAACCCGTAATTAATCAACCAATCAATACTACTCAACTTAATCTTTTTGATACTTCTGAGTTCTCTACTCAAATCAACAAAACTAAAACCAAACGTACTCGGAAACCCAAGAGAACAGATGGAGAGCAACTAAGTTTATTTTAAGACTCACGGCGGTTAAAACCGCCTGAGTCGAACTTCCTCCGCGTACTAAAGTAACGCGG
>NZ_JAJENT010000490.1:0-219 GCF_035615515.1 Phormidium sp. CCY1219 | reverse complement strand
AATATCAAGTCGGAAAATATAAGACCGGAAAGGACACGCATGGCAATCCACTAGGCTTCAAAACCATCATCAAACCCAGCAAAAAAGCCATCAAAACCCACTACGAAAAACTTAAGGAAATAGTAGACTCCCACAGAGCAGTACCGCAAGAGGGACTAATAAGACACCTCAACCCGGTCATCAGAGGTTGGAGCAACTACTACTCAACAGCAGTGTCCA
>NZ_JAJENT010000489.1:0-394 GCF_035615515.1 Phormidium sp. CCY1219 | reverse complement strand
GGGAGGAAAGGTGGTTAAGCCTGGGTCTAAACAGGTACCCCATTGAGCAAGTGTCTACGGATAGGAAAACGAAGCCACGTTTGAAGCGTCGATACTCAAAACCAGCGAAAAATTAGACTGACACGCTGGAACCAAAAGGTGAAGGATAAAGGGAAGGCGAGTAGGCGTTCGACCTTCCACACACTCGAAAGAAACCCGGCGTAAAGTGGCGTCCTAAAGGCACAAACAATCGGCATTCGGAACGAAGTAACCTCCGTTGTTGCTCTCAGGGAATTTTGGTCGATAACCTGAGTAGGAAACCATCCGCAAGCCAGCGGGGAAAGGATTGAGTCAGAAGCGAACGGTTGGGGTAATGCCCAACATATGCAGACGGACTCACGGCAAGAAGGAAGAT
>NZ_JAJENT010000488.1:0-10050 GCF_035615515.1 Phormidium sp. CCY1219 | reverse complement strand
GCGTGAGGCACTTAGGCGGGTCAGCTACCTAAATTAACGAGGCACGAAGCCCCGCTACTTCAGAGCGGGGTGCTGACAGGTTTTGTCACCCTAAATCCCGATCGCAGGGGAAAAGTAGTTCCCGAGCGGTGTTCCCGCTGGATACAAATCAACCCGGGGAGCCAAGGTAGGGACAAAGCAGTGCCTTGTCCCTACAACGAAGGCGATCGCGGGATAATAATACAAACGGGGAGAAAATACTCAGTCGGTTTGGGGCTGTTCGATCGGCGATCGAGACCGAACCAAACCGAGGGAGATTACTCAGATTGCGGCAAATTTTTCAAGTAAGTATCCAGAGCATCCCCCGCCAACTGACTCATCGGCTTACCCTGACGCGCCGCCTCAGCTTTAAGCTGAAGATAGATTTCATTGCTGACATTAATCCGGCGACGGGGTGGGCGCGCCGGAGTCGGAGCCGGTTGACCCTCCTCAGTGCCACCTTCCGGGGCCGGAGAACTCGGCGAAACCGGGGGAGTTTGTTCCGTCTGGGGGGGTGGAGTAGAGACCATTTCCGCCGGTGCGGGATTCGGTTGAACCGATGCGGGAGGAGAGTCTTGCACCGGTTCGGAAGACGGAGCCGACATCGGTTGCGGATTGGGAGTTTGCATGGGGTCGGGATTGGGAGTATGCATAGGTTCGGACGTTGCACTAAACGGTTCGCGATCGGGCATTTCCGTGGATGAAGCCGAAGTATTGGAGTCAGAATAAGTAGCGGCAAAGCGTCGTAGCGCCTCAAACCCAACCCGATGGCAAAAATCCCCAAAGCTTTCCGGGTCTACTTGATGCTGACGCTCTTGTTTATAGTAGACAAACAGGGGTTCGAGGGCAGCTTCTAGATTTTCTATCTGTAAGCTTTCGATGTAAGGGTGCGCCAATCTAGTTTGATGGGGGTCAGCTCCCAGCCAGACTTGATAGCTGCCCGGGGTTTTGCCCACCAAACCCAATTCTGCCAAATAGGGACGAGCGCAACCATTTGGGCAGCCGGTCATTCGCACCACAAAATGTTCTTGCGGCAAGCCGACTTTAATTAAAAGAGCGCGAATCCGTTCCAGAACCGAGGGCATCACCCGTTCCGATTCCGTAATGGCTAAGCCACAAGTAGGCAAGGCGGGGCAAGCCATCCCGTAGCGCACCAAGGGGTCGATATCGGTTTCGCGTTGGATGCCGCAGTGTTGTAGGATTTGTTCGATATCGCGCTGTTGTTCCGGTGAGATATCGCCCAGAATCAGGTTATGGTGTGGCGTCACCACCATTGGCAGGTTGAATTGTTCCACAATTTGCCGCAGGGCGGTTTTGAGCTGAAAAGAGCCTTCATCCTTGATGCGGCCATTTTCCACAGAAATGCCGTAGAAGAGTTTGCCGTCCCCTTGTTCGTGCCAACCGAGGAAATCTTGGTACTTGAATGCCGGCAGAGGTCTGAAGGGGTCGAGGGGTTTGCCAAAGTAGCGCTCAACGGTGTTGCGGAATTTTTCTACGCCCCAGTCGTGCAGGAGGTATTTCATGCGGGCATGACGCCGATCGCGGCGATCGCCATAATCCCGTTGCGTGGCTACCACCGCTTTTACTAGATCGTAAATGTCGTCTTTGGGGACAAAGCCAATTGGATCGGCGGCGCGGGCGAAGGTTTGTTCTTTGTTGTGGGTGCGACCCAATCCGCCCCCGGCAAGTACGTTAAATCCTTCTAATCTACCGCTCTCGTCGAGAATCACCACCAAGCCGAGGTCCTGGGAATAAATATCCACCGAGTTATCCCCCGGTACGGTGACGCAGCACTTGAATTTGCGCGGCATGTAGTGCTGGCCATAGATTGGTTCTTCCGCGTCATGGACGATGGTGCCGTTGCCATTGCGTTGGCGCGCCTCTTTTACGGCGGGGCTTTCTTCGCCGCTGATTGCTTTTTCCCCATCGAGCCAAATTTCGTAGTAAGCGCCGGTTTGAGGGGTTAGCAAATCGGCGATATTATTCGCGTATCTGCGGGCACAATCGTATTCCAGACGGTTGACAAAGGGAGCCGGCGGTGCCATCACATTGCGGTTCAGGTCGCCACAGGCTCCCAAAGTGGATCCCATGTTCTGGATGATTTCGCGGAATACGGTTTTCAGGTCTTTTTTCAAGATCCCGTGCATCTGGAAGCCCTGGCGGGTGGTCGTCCGCAGGGTATGATTGCCGTATTCTTCCGAGAGGCGATCGAGGGCGCGATAGAGCTGCGGCGGCACGTATCCCGCTGGAGAGCGCGTCCGCAGCATGAATTGGTAGTCTTTCTCTTGCCCTTTGACCCGGTTATCCCGGTTGTCTTGTTGATAGGAACCGTGAAATTTGAGAATCTGATACCCATCATGTGAAAAATGAGTCGTATCCTCTCGCAACTCGGTGGCGACAGGTTCGCGCAAAAAGTTGCTGTGTTCTTTGACGCCTTCGAGCTTGTTCAGCTTCCGGTTTGACTCGGTGGGAGTGGGTGTTTCGTTCAATGATTGAACCATGAGAACTAGATTGAATTGGGCAGACGCTATATTTTATGTCCGGTACCCCGGTCGAGATAGCGATGTTTTTCGATTTTATCATCGCCTTTCCTAATTTAAGGGATCGAGGGGCAAATTAGGATCCATTCAGCCCCGGAAAATGTTAAATAATGTTACCGCCTTCGGTTTTGCGGCGCGCCAGGACTCTCGCTTTTGTCTGTGAGAGTAATGCGATCGCGTCTGAGGTTCGCGTTTTGCGCCTAGCCTCACTCAAATGCTGCCATCTTTTTTCTCCATTACCAGCACTGAGATTTTCCCCACCGGGTTAGGAGGAGTTGACAATCGATCGCGCCTCATTTTCGCCGCGCCGCAAGCAATGATAATCCGAATTATTTTTCTCGTTCCCTAGCAAAAGTAGGATTTTTTACTCATTTGCCCACCGCTTTGCCTTGCGCCTAGCGGTTTTATTGCTACATCCAAATCCTCATTAACCAGAAGCGATCGTGGCCGTGATTTGGCTGCACTTTCCTGGCTGTAATAAAATAAAAATCCCCCGGTGGTTTTCCCCTACCATGCCACTACAAACCCTCGAAATCCACCGATAAAATTCCGCTTCCCGAGATTAATCTAGCCCAAAAAGCCGCAGCACAGATACCGGAAACTCAAAGCGAAACAACTTTCCATTTTTGCGAAGCGCTTGCCCGATTTTCCCGGGGATGGAAAGGGCGTTTCATCCCTGGAAGAAGTACCTACGCTTTGAATTCGAGGGTCCACTGGCGCGCGGAATGGGGATTATCCGCCTCTAGGGATGCCACTTCCACGCGATCGCGCCCGTTTTCCTTCGCCCGATAAAGCGCCCCATCCGCCGCCGCAATCAACCTATCTGGCGGGCGAGTTGGATCGGGTATCAGGGTTGCGACCCCTAAACTTAGGGTGACGATCCCGTGGATAGGTGAAGCGTCATGGGCGATCGCCAGGGATCTCACCCGCTGACGAATCTCCTGTGCTTTCTTTACCGCATCAGCTAGGGCGGTATTCGGCAACACCACCACAAATTCTTCCCCACCATAGCGCGCCACTAACTCTCCCGTGTTTCGGTCTTCCTGGGCGATCGCCCCCGCCACTTGCTGCAAGGTGCGATCGCCTGCAGGATGACCGTAAAAATCGTTATAGGGCTTGAAATAGTCGATATCGCATAAAATTAGGGATAGGGGAATCTGTCCGTGGCTTAACTCCTGCCACTGCTGCATCAGGTACGCATCAAAGTGGCGACGGTTTGCCACCCTCGTCAGTTCGTCAACCGTTGCTAAACGATGCAATTCTTGATTGGCAAGCTGTAACTGTTGATAAAGTTGGGCTTGTTGGATGGCGATCGCTAATTCCACTGTAAGCTGTTGCAACACCTCAATTTCCCCGGTTTGCCACTGACGAACCTCGGAACAGGAATCGGCACACAACCACCCCCACAACTGAATGGGCGATCGCCCACCAACTTCCGCCCCGGAATTGTCCGGTTCGCGAATCAAAATCGGCACTTGCAAATGAGCGCGAATATCAGCAGCTTGCATTTGGCGTTTGTGGAGTTCGTCCAAACCTGCCGTTTCAATATCGGCGATCGCCCCGACTTCCCCTTCCCGGAATCCGCCCCCAAAGGTTTCCACAAAATCCGTTTGTGGCGGCGACACTTCCATCAAAGACGAACAACTCGACTCGCGCGACTCCACCACAAACCCACCGCCGCAACCGACATTTTCTCCCTCTTTAGAATTGTTCAATTGATAAATTGCCACCCGTTGCGCTTGCAAAAACCCGCGCACTTCCGCCACCGCTGTTTTCAAAATCTCATCCAACTGCAAAGATTGACGAATACGTGCTTGAATTCGCCCAATCAATCGCTCCCTTTGCGCTTGCTGTTTGAGCGTCACCACTAACTGCTTGCGTTCCGTAATATCTTCTTTATGCACCATCACCATATCCGGTGCCACAAACACATAGGTCAAAGCAAAGTATTTGGGCTGTTCTGTGGCGGGAAATCGATAAAGCATTTCCCCTTTTACCGTGGCTTTTTCTTCATAGCACTGCCACAATTGCTGCACCATTTCTGGTCTTTCAGGGTACAGCAACTCTGCCGTTTTGCCCTGGAATCGATGCAAATCTCCCTGAGAAATTTCCGCTGCAGCATCGTTGTAGTCAATTAACACAAATGACTCCCGCACTTGCTGCCAAGTAAAAGTGGGAATTGGCAGACTTTTGTATTGAGTTCTCAACCGTTCTTCGCTCAACCGCAGCGCCTTTTCTGCTTGACGACGTTCGGTCATGTCAATGCCCGTACAAATAATGTATTTGAGTTGATTATCCATCTCAAAAATCGCCGTCATCGACCAGCAAATGATTCGCCGCTCTCCCTGGCGGGTTAACCAAGTGGTTTCGTGCTGTAGGGGAAATTCTCCGGCTGACAAGGCGCTCAACACCTCTTGAAACGACTCAACCTCTTCCTCGAGGAGAAATAAATCCCAAACCACTTGATTGCTGATTTCTTCAAAAGAATATCCCGTCACCGTCTCGCAAGCATGATTGCAGCTCACGACTTTGGCTTCTGGATCGAGAACGACCACTAAAGAATTGGTGGTATCCAGTACCGTGGTGACAAAATTGCGAACTAAAATATCTGTGGCCTCTAAAACTTTGCCCACAAACTGCCGCTGTTCTTCAAGTTGTTTTTTATAATTTTTCACTTCGCTAATGTCTTCACAGGCGAATAGAAACAAAGGCGAACAAAATAGGCAATGATTATTCTGGGATTTTCCTAAAAATTGATTGAGGTCTAAATGGGGAGAAGGCAATGGGGTTTTTACCAAAGAAGAGGCTTCGGATTGGATTGGGGAAAGTGACGTAATTTTAGCTTGGTTTGAAAGGGATAGTTCTGTGGGGGGTAAATTGTCCCCGGAGGGGAGTTGATACAGACGAATGCGAACCCACACCGAAGCTTGATTCGAGGCAAGCAATCTTCCTTCCCAAGGTCTACCTAAAGGGGTGGGGAGAAAGGAGAGATGAGGTGACGATGGGTTTTCGCAGGCGGATTTATCTGCGGGTTGCCACAAGGCGATGTAGGCGCTTTCTCGATCTTCTGGATGAATCAGGTGCAGAAAACAGCGATCGCTTGCCCCTTGCCCGGAATTGCCAAGTCGTCGATCGGCGATCGCACTCACCGAAGCGATCGCGCCTTGCTTATCTAAAATAAAATAAAATGATGACAAGGTTTCGCAAAGGTGGCGATAATCGCTCAGGGATGCGGGTCGATTGCAAAGTTCTTGGCAAAACTGCAAACGTTTTTCTTCCCCTTGCGCGTATTCACACCCGCAACCATCGCTGTTGTGGTATTGAAAATCCCGATCGAGTGGCGATCGCTTCTGTCTCGGCTGCACAACCGTCTCCTCCATGCTAGACCTACTCGCAACTCGGCGAGTTCTTTAATTTTATTTTCTCCGATCCCATCCCCTCGAAAGATGCGAGTCGCGACCAATCCAAAAACAGCATCAAGAGGTGAAAGATTCGCCGAGGGGAATAAAAGCGCTGGATGAGGGAACGGAATTGTTAAAACAGGGAAGTTTTGCCCAAGGCTATAGCGAGTACGTCACTCGAAGCTCGTCTGCATAGAGTAGCATAATTTCCCCCGCAAGCCGAGGGGGGTTAACAGCCATCAGGGGTAAGGTACCTCATGCACGGCTATCGCAGATTCCCTGCCGTTTGTGGCAGTTTCGCGCACTGAAGTGGCTCTCGTCAAATTCAAGTAAACCGCAGAAAAATCAACTCTAAAATCTTCTACCCACAAGACTTTCAGCCTTTCGTGCGATGTAAACTAACCTCAAATGCGCTACAATTATAGCCACAGGGTGTGCAAAATTCTTCGGGTTTAAGCGAGGAAAAAAAGGTTTGCGGCGGGGGAGTAGCCAGTTGGCAAACTGGCACTCGCCGATTCCTGAGCGCTGCCAAAAAACCCCATTGATGGTAATGATGGGGGCAAATACTAGCCACCTCGTTCAGAACCGGAGAAAGCCAGGTTTTTGGGTGCGATCGCAGCTTTCTCCCCAATATTGCCACAAGGTCGGGAATCGCGCCACAAAAAAACTGACGCGCAGACCTTGTATGGTATAAGATTGCTGCCGTTGTAATCCCTGAGTAACTATGGAATGGATTCGAACCTCTAGTGTTTTCAAAGCACTGGAAGAACATATTCGCGATATTAGTAAAATGAGCGTGGCGTCTTGGATGGCGACTTCGCTTGACTTTGTGGTTTTCACCATTTTGCACCGCTTATTCTCCCTGCCAATTCCCACCTCTACTGCCTTGGGTTCTCTTGTCGGTGCCATGCTCCACTTTACGGTTTGCCGATTCTGGGTCTTTCGTACCATGAAACACAGTTTTGCCGAAGCGGTGTGGCGTTATATAATCGTCGTTGGCGGTGCATTGGTACTCCATTCTACCGCTACCACCCTGCTGGCAAAGTATTTGATTCCCCTCGAGGAACTCGCCTGGTTGATTTCCAAAAATACCGTTTTTCTCTGTTGGGTTTATCCGGGAACCAAATATCATGTGTTTGGCAAACGCAACCGCTCAAAACGCTCAAAATCCTCTCAACCTTCTCAAGGCGATCGCCAAGATTCCACTAGAAAGCCGTAACGTTATCCCAAACTCCCTCAATCCATTGTCTTCCTTTGGTTTGAGTCAAATTCGATAGCCGTTTCTGGTTTCTCCTCACTCTTTGACCCCGTTTCAATTCTCTATTCTTGATGTGGATTATTTTCAGCGCTTTTAAAAATTTTAATGTCATCTGATTTTCACAATAAACGCGGTCAAAAAAGCCCCGCCCTTGTCAGGGTAGGGCTAAATTCCAACTTACCCCGCCGAACTCGGCTATTTGTAGGGTAAATCGACCATAAACCTTCTTAAATTAGCGGTTATAAATAGTTTTTAAAATTACAATTTGCCCAGATACCAATTATTTCCCTAACCCAAGTAACCAATAACAAATGGTCACTGATAATTGACCAATGACCAATGACCATTGACCAATGACCAATGACCATACAAACAAAGCGATCGCATTGCTTATGGATTCGCTTCCACCACTCGCAGGCGCTCAGTGACCATCGTCAAACCATCTTTGCGAACCACAATCGCCGAAACCCAGCGATTATCCGGAATGAAAGGTGCTTCGCCCACTTTAAAAATTCCCCCGGCAGAAAGCGGTTCTAATTCCACCTCAGAAGGAGTTAAATATCCATCCACCCCAATCGGTTCTTCCACCGCATATCCGAGCAGTAAATCCTCTCCTAGGGGTTCTTGAACGATCGCATCGAAATTATACCGTTGCCCGATGCGAACTTCTTCCGGCAAATTAATTTTCAGGGTCGGCGGATTTTCCCCAGAGGTGATGCGACTCGATTCATCTAAAATATCTTGCTGCAAAACCTTTTGGTTTTCATAACGCTGGCGCGATCGCACCGTTGCCAATAGAGATAACTCCCGCTGTGGCAATTCTCGCACGCCGGTAATTTCGGTCACGGTTTCGGCAACATACCCATTGCCCACCCGTTCCCAAGACTCGATTTCCGTGCGATAATTCAAACTCGGATAGCGCTGCCACAATTTAACTAAAGCGGCTTCTAAATTGTCTCGCGTTAACCCATCAGAACTGATAAAACTGGCACTGTAAAAATCCATCACCGCCTCAATATCCTGGCGATTGGCAGCCGCATCAATTTGCTCCACAATGTTTTCTAAATCCCTCGGTGGGGTTTGGGCGAAAGCTCCCTGTACGCGCATCGCGGAGTGTCCCCCGGCACACCATAGGATTAAACCGAGGACGAAATAAGCAAAAAATCTCGATTCGACTACCGCCCAGGGTTTGGCGCGACGCATGGGCGATCGCAGACGCTTCGGGATGGACACAGCACCAGATTGGCGCTTAGAATGCAAAATCGCTTGCAGTAAAGTTAGCGGATTACTCATCAGAGGTTTCAATAATACAGTAGAGATAAGCGGCAGCAAGTGTTTAAAACACCGACTGACTTTCCGATTCCGGAAAATGCTGCCAGTCCATTCCTTCTCGATCTTAGCGTTTTGCGAGCATGTAGAGCGATCGCTCGAGATGCAATGCATTGCTGACATAACCACCGGATAATTCAACCCAATTAAACCGACAGGAGAGGCAAATCAATTGGCAACCACACCGACTAAACTCTTGATTGCTGCGAGTGGAACCGGGGGGCATTTGTTCCCGGCGATCGCCACCGCCGAACGACTTGCAGATTACAATATTGAATGGCTCGGGGTTCCTAACCGCATGGAAACCCAGATTATTAAAGATCGCTATCCCTTGCACACTATCTCTGTGGAAGGATTTCAGCAGCGCCTTGGCATCGGTACCCTGAAAATCGCCAGCCGACTGGTGAGTTCGGTGTTTCAGGTGCGCCGCTTGCTGAAAACGCGCCAATTTCACGGCGTCTTCTCCACCGGCGGTTACATCGCCGCCCCCGCCATTCTCGCCGCCCGTTCCTTGGGATTGCCGGTTATCCTGCACGAGTCTAACGCATTGCCCGGAAAAGTGACGCGCACCTTCAGTCGCTTTTGTGATGTGGTGGCGGTGGGTTTCGACAAGTCGGCGCAGTATCTCCCCCATGCAAAAACGGTTTGCGTGGGAACCCCGGTGCGATCGCAATTCCTGGAAAACCCGCCAATCGATGTATCCATTCCGGAAAATGCCCCGTTAATTGTGGTCGCCGGCGGTTCTCAAGGGGCGGTGGCTGTCAATCAACTGGTGCGCCAATGCGCCAATGCCTGGATCGATGCCGGTGCCTGGATTTTTCATCAAACCGGCGAAAACGACCCCGACGCCGAAAGTTTCGAGCATCCCCACTATATTTCTCAGCCATTTTATCAGAATATGGCCGGCTTGTTTCATCGGGCAACTTTAGCCATTAGTCGTGCCGGTGCCGGTACCCTGACGGAATTGGCAGTGACTCGCACTCCCTCGATTTTGATTCCCTATCCTTTCGCCGCTGAGGACCATCAAGCTTACAATGCTTCTGTGTTTTCTGATGCCGGTGCGGCATTGGTTTATCGACAAGAAAAACTCACCGCAGAGGAGTTGCAATCTCAGGTATTGGAGTTATTGCAATCGCCAGAAATCTTGCCAAAAATGGCAGAGGCAACCGGAAATTTGGCTGTCCCCGATAGTGGCGATCGCCTCGCTCAATTAGTGCGCGACTTGGTTAAACCCGTGAAATAATGGCACAGGCAAAAACGCCCCCCAAACTCTTCGGCTTTCCGCTCTATTGTTGCTCTCAATTGGCAGTCAATCTATTCCCCCGCCCCGAATGGGGCAATTGTCCGAATTGTCGCCGATGAAAATTTAGTAGTAGGGTGGGCATTGCCCACCGTCACAGGCGATCGCATCATCCAGCGAACTCCCCTCCTCGGGCATAAAGCAATTCATGCATTGCACATAAGTCCTGCCTGCCCCATTAACTTCATTCTACCTGCTGCCACT
>NZ_JAJENT010000487.1:0-213 GCF_035615515.1 Phormidium sp. CCY1219 | reverse complement strand
ATTGATATCATTTGCATGATGCGATGATTCAAATTGGCCGATCGCGCGATTTGGGATGGTGCGTTATGCGGAAATATGATTGATTTGTCACCATTGACATTTTCTGGCCGCATAACACACCCTACCTATGATGGGGTCGCGCGATTTGGAATGGTGCGTTATGCGGAAATATTATTGATTTATAACCATTCGCATTTTCTGACCGCATAACAC
>NZ_JAJENT010000486.1:0-6378 GCF_035615515.1 Phormidium sp. CCY1219 | reverse complement strand
CCCTCGTAGGGCTTAGGCTGGTCAGCTACCTAAAGTCAGGGACTAGAAGCCCCGTCTCTTTAGAGCGGGGTGCTGACGGTCAACCTCAAATTTATTCACTGGACAATTTCACGAGCGATCGTGAAATTTACGATGGCCTTTCGGGTGTTTAAAACTCCTGGGTCAGGGATTTTACTGTCCCAGGGCTGAGTAAAATTACTCAGCCAATCTTGGCAGGCGATCGCCTCGAAAGAATGCCAAACTCAATCGGAATCCGGATCGGTTGGCGTCGGTTTTACACTCTTCAAATAGGCTGCGATCGCGCGTGGCGCGATCGCTCCCTCAAAACAGCTTCCGCCGCTTTCTTGACGGGAATTTACTCTTGCCATAGGCGATCGAGAAATCACTGGCCGGCGCTTGACCCTCCATCTCCTTATCGAAGATGCACATTCAAGCTTCACAGACCCAGCTTTCTACTGCGGTGCAAGATGCCATAGAGCATTGTACCGAAAAACCGGGATCGTAACTCAACGCTTTTCCCTTTACAATCAGCAATCGGATTGCTTCGCGGGAGTAACCTTGATTGATAAAATGCCACGAAGTAGGTCTTTTGTGAAGCCCTTTTTCGCAGAAGGGGGAACGCCCCTTCTGCGATTCCACCCGCTTCACCCCCCCCGACCCCCTGGCGGGTCGAACCCACCGCATCTGGCTCGAGCGGGGGCTAACTCCATCCCTCGCCCTGTGCCACTGTGGAAAAGCGCCTGGGGGTCCCCAGGTACACACTCTATCACCCACCTGGATCTCCATTCACACTCCCATCGTTGTCAATCAACCGAAAAAATATGAACCGCAATCGAGAGTTTGACCCCCAAGAAAAGCCCCGCGATTTGACCGCAATTATCGAGGAAATTCGCACCTTGGCTCACAAGGAACGCGATAATTGTCTGGCGCTTTTACATCTGCTGCGAACCATCGAGCAACTCCATCGCGATATTCGGGATAGTTTATTTTTGGAAGCTTTGCCGGACAATCGCCAAGCCCTTTATGCCCTGTTGCGCGATATCGAAGCCTCTGGCGGTTGGCCTTACATCGAACGCATGAAAGTGCGCTCCATTGTTCGGCATTTAATCCCGGAACTCGGTGAAGATTCCCCCAGTCCCCCCGCCCTTTCTTCAGACAATTATACCCTCGAATCTGAATCCGAGGGTTAATTCGTCGCGCACCCTAATGGCAACCGCCTTCCTTTCTTTGGCGCTTTTTTTAAGCGGTTAATTGCCGTTTAAAATAAACTTAATTCCGAACTTTCGGTAGGCAGAAAACTGGTGCTGGCTGAGAAAAATCCAAATGGATCTTCGGTTCCATTCGTATCGTTATTTTCATCGGTTCCATTTCCTTCGTCCGTTTCGTTTGAACCTTCGTCGCCAAGCAAATCGTCAAACCCAATCGGAGAATCCTCGGTGTCATCGCCATCCCCTCCATCATCGGAGGGCGGTGCTGCTGAAACCGGTTCTCCGGTGAGGGTCACAAAATCCGCCGACCGGATACTCGATGCCACCACATCGGGCAATATCGCCACCACTCGTTCGCTCTCGGTAATCAAAATGACCGTGCTTTGATTCAAACTATTATCCGGACCGACATTGGTCACATTCACGAAGGAGAGTTCGGCAAATTGCAACTCTTCTTGGTCGATCGCAAAGAAATCTTCTTGCCCGTTAAAATCCGTAATCAAATCTACACCGAAATTTTTCTGCAACACAAAATAATCGGTGCCGGTATCCCCGGTCAAAGTATCTGCACCTAAATCCCCATATAACCAATCACTCCCCGCGCCACCCACTAAAATATCGTCATTGCGACCGCCGCGCAAGGTGTCTTCTGCTTCTCCCCCATCTAAACTATCATTCCCTTGATTCCCATTGAGAAAGTCACTGTCTAAATCCCCAAATAATCGGTCGTTGTCATCTAACCCAAACAAACTATCTTCATCCCGTCCCCCATACAGGGTATCATCCCCTTCTGCGGCGAAGAGCAAATCGTCGCCTCTATTGCCGAATAAAATATCGTCGCCGTCTTCCCCAAATAGGGTATCGTCTCCCTCTCCGGCATAAATCGTGTCGTCATCTGCTCCGCCTTGCAAGGTGTCGTTATCTTGCCCGCCAAACAACATATCTCTTCCCGGGTTGCCTAATACCAGGTCGTTGCCGTCTTCTCCATAGAGGGTATCGTTATCTAAATCCCCAAATAAAGTGTCGTTTCCACCCCCGCCAAATAGGATGTCGTTCCCTTGTCCGCCGCGCAAGTTATCGTCACCTTCAGCGGCGCGAATAATATCAGCGGCTTGGTTGCCATTGATAGAGTTATTGCCCGGACCCCCGTCGATGATGTCTTCACCATTCAGACCGAGTATCGTGTCGGATTCAATGGTTCCCGTTAAAGTGTCCGGTGTCGGCGTTCCAATTATGTTTGCCATCTTCGATAGAATACTCCCAAATCAACCACAATCAAAAAATCGACTCAATTCTGCTACGGAATCAGACTGATTCTAAAGTTCCCACTCATTCTATCAATATTGACACCCACTCGGATGCGCTCTTGCCAGAGTCTTGTCTAAACCCTAGCCTTGCTGCATATTTCCTGGGGAGTTTCTAGTCGCGCGCTCCCCCGCTATCTTCCCCCACAAAACGCCGACTTCCTCAAAGTTTAAAAAATCATAAATTCTGCCGATAACGGATTGAGTTTGACTCAGATTTTTTGATAAAATGTTTAAATACTTCCGGCGGGATGATTCACGGCGCAAGGGGGAAACCTAAATCAATCGGTTTCTCCTTTGAAAAGGCTCATCTACCATTCCAACCACCCGAGCCTACTCTTTAACCCGCGTAGTTTTTTGAGGCATATCCTTATGAGTTCTCCAACTTCTGTTCTCCCAGTCCTAGATCCGCCGATTAAGTTTGGCACCGATGGCTGGCGGGGGGAGATCGCCGCAGATTTTACATTCGATCGCGTGGCCAAAGTGGCACCCGTGGCAGCCCGAGTTCTGGAACGAGTCTATGGTTCGACCACGGCTCATCGTACCATTATCGTTGGCTACGATCGCCGCTTTATGGCAGAACAGTTCGCTCAGGTTGCGGCACAATCCATCCAAAACGCCGGCTTTGACGTGCGTCTGTCGCAAACCTATGCCCCCACCCCGGCATTTAGTTGGGTGGCGAACCAACAACAAGCCCTCGGCGCAATCGTAATGACCGCCAGTCATAACCCAGCCCCCTATTTGGGACTCAAAGTCAAGGGGGCATTTGGCGGATCCGTGCCTCCGGAAGTCACCAAACAAATTGAAGCGCTGCTCGAAACCCCCCCGGAAACCGCACCTGCCCCTACCCCAGGCACCCTGGAACGCTTCGATCTGTGGCCGGATTACTGCAAAATGCTGCGCGAAAAGGTGGATATCGACGCCATTGCCCGTGCCATCACCGCCGGAGAACTGACAGTATTTGCCGATGTCATGCATGGGGCGGCGGCGAGTGGTTTGGCGCAAATTCTCCAAGTGCCGATCCGCGAAATTAATGGCGATCGCGACCCCCTGTTTGACGGCGGCGCACCGGAACCTTTACCGCGCTACCTCTCTCAACTTTTTCGTTTGATGCGAACGCACCGCCGCAGCCACAACAGCCTCTCGGTGGGCTTCGTCTTTGATGGCGATGCCGATCGAATCGCCGCCGTGGATGGGGATGGCAATTTCCTCAGCTCCCAAAGCTTGATCCCCATCTTAATCGAACACCTCGCCCAACGTCGGGGCTTCTCGGGGGCAGTGATTAAAACCGTCAGTGGTTCGGACTTAATCCCCAAAATCGCCAAATTGTATGACCTCCCAATTATGGAAACCCCCATCGGCTTCAAATACATTGCCGATCGCATGTTAGAAAACCGAGTAGCGATCGGGGGCGAAGAATCCGGAGGCATCGGTTATGGCACCCACATCCCAGAACGGGATGCCCTGCTCTCTGCCCTCTACTTGCTCGAAGCCATCGTCAAGTCGGGTTCGGATTTGGGCAACCTCTACACTCAATTGCAAGATCGCACCGAGTTTCACTACCGTTACGATCGCCTGGATTTGCCCCTCACCAGTCTAGCGGTGCGCGATCGTCTGCGCGAGCAACTCTCGAGCCAACCCCTCAAAGAAATTGCCGGACACTCGGTGATGGACTGTCTGAGCATCGATGGCTACAAGTTCCGTTTGGCCGATGGGCGCTGGCTCCTGATTCGCTTTAGCGGAACCGAACCGGTGTTGCGTCTATACTGTGAAGCTCCCACCATGAAGGAGGTTCGCGAAACTTTAGCCTGGGCGAAAGAATGGGCCAGTCACGTTTAATTCCCGGTTTGAGGGTTGACACTGGTTGTCTATCGTAAATCTATCGACGGCTTAAGGATGAATATGGAAGGCTCTGCGGACAATTTAACGCCAATGGTGGTTGCCACGAGCAACTCGGGCAAGCTGGAGGAAATGCAGCAGTATATGGCAGATCTCGGCTGGGAACTGGAACTCAAACCCGAGAAATTAGAGGTAGAGGAGACGGGGGAGACATTTATGGAAAATGCCTGTCTCAAGGCTTCAACGGTAGCGTTAGCCACGGGGAAATGGGCGATCGCCGATGATTCGGGTTTGGAAGTGGACGCCCTCGACGGGGCACCGGGCATCTATTCCGCCCGCTATGGCAAAACCGATCGAGAGCGGATCGAACGCCTGCTCTTCGAACTGGGAAACGAACTGAATCGCGAGGCCCAGTTTGTCTGCGCGATCGCGATCGCCCACCCGGATGGTTCCATTGCCCTGCAAGCGCAAGGCGTCTGTCAAGGCAGAATCCTCCACCAACCGCGCGGTCACAATGGCTTCGGCTACGACCCGGTTTTCTATCACCCGCAACAACGTCAGACCTTTGCCGAAATGACCCCCTACACCAAACAACGTCTCAGCCATCGCGGCAAAGCCTTTGAAATCCTAGTGCCTCAACTTTCGACCTTGAGGCGATAAAAAACCCCACTCAGCGGCAACGCAGAGTGGGTTGAAGGGGGAAGGATAAAGCCAAAGGTGGAAATAAACCGCTGTGGCTGTGGGATGGCATAAAGCCGGAGGAAACGTTTCGCTCCGGACACCCCAGGGTTAAGACTTGAAACTTTCCCTTCTCCCCCATCCCCTAGATGGCTTCCCGGTTCCGCTCTCCGGTTCGAATGCGGACGATTTCCTCCACCGGGGCGATAAAGATTTTCCCATCACCGATTTCCCCGGTGCGCGAGGCGGAGACAATTTTATCCACCACCATATCCACCATATCGTCATCGATGACGATTTCGACTTTCAGCTTTTGCAGAAATTCCACGGTGTACTCGGAACCGCGATAACGCTCGGTTTGGCCTTTTTGCCGCCCAAAGCCTCGGACTTCCGAAACGGTCATCCCTACAACCCCCGCATTCACGAGGGCGATTTTAACTTCGTCGAGTTTAAAGGGCCGAATAATTGCTTCTACTTTTTTCAAGCTTTTGACTCCTCAGGCTGTTTTACTGCTTAATTCTGATAACCCGCATCGTACCTTAGTATCACCGCCACGCGAAGTTTTTTTGTAGTTTTTGATACAAAATTGCCTCAGCGATCGCCGATTGCCATTTCCAATTTTCTCTCCCCCCCTCGCCCCCCATCGTGCCAAAGCCCAGTTGACAATCACAAATCACTGGGAAAAATGCCGATCGCTTCGAGGTCGAACATCCCCTGGCGATCGCCCTCTAACCTCCAGGGGTCTGAAACTCAAACCCATGCGCCTCGGCGTAGCGATGCAAAAATCTCATCACCCTTTCCCACGCCTCCTCTGACATCACGTCAAACGCGCATTCCGCTTGCGCCAAATTATCATCATCCACAAATTTGAACTTAATTCCATTCGGCGTGACTTCGATTTCCCCTTCCTCGTCGCGCAACCACAACCGATCCACTTGATTCACAAAACTGCGCCCCTTTTCCATCGCCAAAACCCGCTCGAAAAACAGCACCACAGTTTTCGTCCCCGACTGGCGACCTTTGCGGAGGCTAATCCCACTGATTTCTTCATCCACTCCGTTAATAAATTGTACCGATACTGCCATAATCTGTGCCCCCATAAACTGGTTTTACTAACCTACTATTTTCCCTCTCGATGCCCGATCTGGCATAATTTTACCCAGAGGTTGCTCTGTGGTGGGCCTCATTGGGCATTTCTCTGGAGATGCCGTCGGTGAGCCACACCACTCGGTGCCGGGTTTTGGCTACCTCTGCGTAACGAAAAGGAGATAGAGGTCAGGAACCCCATCCCTAAAGGGAGGGGCTTGGTAAGACTTTATTTTCCCAAGCTCACCTGACCAGAAGACCAG
>NZ_JAJENT010000485.1:0-219 GCF_035615515.1 Phormidium sp. CCY1219 | reverse complement strand
TGGGGTACCTGTTTAGACCCAGGCTTAACCACCTTTCCTCCCCGCTTCACGGATTGATGACCAGTCGCTACCGTGGGAGAGGTGCTTTCACATGACACACTTCATGGGGTGGGCTTTCACCACCATCGACATTCAGTTGTCAAGGTTCTCCCCAGTTTTCCTTCGGATTTGTAAAGATTTTGTAAAGAATTGTGAAATTCTCTTAACCTTTAGTTTTCC
>NZ_JAJENT010000484.1:0-3245 GCF_035615515.1 Phormidium sp. CCY1219 | reverse complement strand
CTGGTCTTCTGGTCAGGTGAGCTTGGGAAAATAAAGTCTTACCAAGCCCCTCCCTTTAGGGATGGGGTTCCTGACACTCCGGTATTTATCCCCGGTAAAGCCATTGAGAATTGAGCCACCCCTGAATTGCGAGTTGTCAATTCTCAGTACAGACGCAAGGCGATCGCTTGAGAAGCATTTAAGATGGCTCAATTCCCAGGGCGATCGCCCTTCTCCTACTGCTGCTGATAAAACTGCAGCACCTCCTGGGTATAGTCGCCGATTCTTTCGCTGTTGTACTGCTCCGGGTCTCCCGTCATCCACCAAGCTGCCGCACGGCGCACGGCTAACGATTCATCACCGGTGGCTTCATACTGCTGTGTGAGCACATCTTCCATCACGCAGGCGAGAATTTCTCTGGCTTTAGCTTCGTTGGCTTCAAACTGCGCCGGGGTCAGTTCCTCGTCAATGCACAGGCGAGACCAACGGGGGATATTCCCCGGTTTGATTTGCCAGTCACTATAAAGACCGTCATTCTCTATGCCCGTTTCCGGTGCCGCCAATCGCAGTGCCTCCACCAAGGAGGCGACTTTGGCATCGGTGATTTGAGCCAGCACTGGTATTGCCCACAGCATGACGCTGCCAATCAGACCGACAAATAGGAAAATTCCTTTCGATCGCCCCTGAGTAGGGTTGCCACTGTCCAAAAATCGAGTGATGTTTCTTTGCAACATTGTCATCTTTAGGTTCCTGTAGGATATTGCAACCATACGGATCGATTGAGCGGTTCAACGAAAAGCAGGCCGCCTAACAGGTAAAAAACTCGGGAGCTTGGTAGCCCCGTCTCTTTAGAGCGGGGCGGAAAAGCGACGGGCGCGGCTTTAGCCGCCGTCATCCTTTGGTGCAGGCAACCTATCAATCCAGTCCTCGATCGTTGCCGTCATAGACTTCTCCCGTTCCTTAGAGAGCTTTCGCATTTATTAGCCGAGACTGCGCCAACCTAATCGTGAAATTCTTTTTCATAATGTATGTGCAATGTACTTGCAATACCCTATCATGTTCGCATGGCTAAAATCTTTGCAGCACAAGTTAATCGACTACCTGAAGACAAGGTATTGTCAGGGGCACTAGAGTATCTGTGCACACAGTCCAATAAGCTCTATAACTGCACTCTCTACTTGGCTCGACAGCTTTACTTTAAGACGGGCAAGTTTTCTAATGGACGGTGGCTGTCCACTGAGATGAAGCGCAATCCTCACATGAAAGCGCTTTATACCAGTGCTGCACAACAAACCTGCATCACTGTGGGGGAAGCCTTCAAAAGCTTTAAGGAACTGCTAAAACTATGGCGTAAGGGTGAATTACCCGAAAGGCCGAAACCACCCAATTATCGGACTTCTGGAGGGCTTTTTCAGATCGGCTATCCAAAGCGCTGGTTAAAGCTGGTAGATGGGATGGTCACAGTCCCAATGGGGACAGCTTGCAGAGTTTGGTTTAACCTGCCAGAAATCTTTCTGCCATTCCCGATCGATCTGGATTGGGGCAAAATTAGAGAACTGCAAATCGTTCCCAGGGCTGGCTATTTTGATGCAGTCTGGATCTGTGAGGGGAGGCCCATTGAACCTGTTATTCTTGACCCTGAAAAAGCCTTATCTATTGACCCAGGCTTAGATAATTGGTTGACCTGCACTACCACAGAAAGCACCAGCTTTATCGTTGATGGCAAGCATCTGAAGTCACTGAACCAGTGGTACAACAAACGAGTTGCGACCATCAAAGAGGGCAAACCCCAGTCGTTCTGGTGCAACCTGTTAGACCGCATTACGGGCAAGCGAAATCGACAGATGCGGGATGCTGTCAACAAAGCAGCTCGAATCGTGATTGACCATTGCCTGGAGCACAGCATCGGAACCATTGTCTTTGGCTGGAATAAGGGCCAAAAGCAGCGGTCTGACATGGGCCGCAAAACCAATCAAAAGTTTGTCTGTGTACCTACTGCAAGGCTCAAAAAGCGCATTCAACAACTTGCACAGCACTACGGCATTATCTTCATCGAACAGGAGGAAAGCTATACGTCAAAAGCTTCTGCGCTAGATCTCGATGAGATTCCCGTTTTCGGTGAAAAACCCGAGGGATGGAAGCCGTCTGGCAGGCGTGTGAAGCGGGGTCTGTACCGTGCAGCCGATGGAGCTGAGGTCAATGCTGACGCAAATGGCTCTTGGAATATCGGCAGAAAAGCAAACGTAACCGGGATGCAAAGCACCCCGGCAAGAGGCGTTTTGACTTCGCCTAAGCGTCTGAGATTATGGGATCTACCGCATGTCGATCCTATCAGAAGTGCTGAAACTCCCTCCGGGGAATCCCCGTCGCTTTAGCGCGGGGAGTAGTCAACCCTTGCCTGAGTGTTGGTTTTGGGCAAATGAATCTTCAAGGGGTGGGGATTGACTCTGGCGGGAGAAAAATCGGGAAAAATTTTCCCGGCGCGCGGAGGGGCTAAACCACCGGCGATCGGTCCGGTTTTTATTAATTCGTTAGGGGCACTACTCGGAGGCGTCGTTTGCCCACAACCCTTCCTCAAGGGTGAGATAATCGGGAGCGAAATAGGTATGTAGGGATCCCAATCGGCGCTGTGTTAAGTAAAAATGGGCGGCGAGGCGATGCTTGCAGAAGGAATCGTGGTGGGCAGTATCGCTGCAAGTGCATCCCTGGTGAGTGACTTCGCTGGTGGTTCCACTGTTGGGATTCCAGACAATTATTTTAGACCCGACTAACTTAACCTGCAAGCGATCGAGGGCGACTTGGTTTTGCCGTGCCAGATATTCGCGCACTTCCAAATTGCTGACGCGGTGGAAGTTTTTCCCTTGGCGCACGGTGATGGAAAACTGCGAGAGGCCAACGCTTTTAATGGTGCCGACCCGATCGTATTTGATGCCCATCAGGTGGAACAAGGAGTCGGTGAAATACTTGCGCGAAACGAAGGTGCAGCATCTCCCGTACTGGGTGGTGTAAACGATGTAGGGGGTGCGGCTATGCTTGATGACGCCGATGCGCTCGATGGTGATTTGGCACCGGACGAGAGGTTTGTGGATGGATTGCTTTCCCTTGTTGGGCAAGCGTTTCGAGGTGGTTTTGGTCTGCGGCCCTTGGGCGTCGGGGAATAATTCGAGTTGGATGGGTTGCGGATCTGAGTTTTTCATCAGAAATTAGGGTTGGTAAGGGGGAGAACGGAAACCCTCGTCATTTATGCGTAGGGAGGAGTTCTCCCC
>NZ_JAJENT010000483.1:0-28023 GCF_035615515.1 Phormidium sp. CCY1219 | reverse complement strand
GCTTTAAGCCTTAGATTCCTTGCCCCGCTTACGTTTTCGGTATTTCAACCTTGACTTTGGCGGGAACGATTCGCACCTACTCTTTTATATTGCCATTCTTATCCGACGGCAGTGGCGATCGCCCCTGCTGTTCGATTCACATCCTCCCCCAAAACCGTGGCGGGCGCAGGGCGAAATCTACAGTGCAACATTGCCACAATTGGCGCGAAAGACCCGAGACCCCCGGAATCGGCGTACAATAAAACACAGCAGTTCCCAGACGCGATTCTGTGTCACCCATGCAAGTTTTATTTAAAGTCGTTCGACAAATTCAAAATGCCGCCCCCAACATTCAGACCTACACCCTGGATGTCGAACCGGGAAATACCATTCTCGATTGTCTCAATCGCATAAAATGGGAGCAAGACGGCACCCTGGCCTTCCGCAAAAATTGTCGCAACACCATTTGTGGCAGTTGCGGTATGCGAATTAACGGGCGATCGGCCCTCGCTTGTAAAGAAAACATTGGCGACGAACTCGCCAGAATGGAGCGCATTCGCCAACAAACTCAGCTCGAAACCTCCGACCCTGGCAATGACTCCTTGCGCCCCCAGTCCGAAATCTCCGAGGCATTACCGGGCGGACCGCCTCACCCCACTACCGAGGATGCCATTCCCGAAATTACCATTGCGCCGATGGGCAATATGCCCGTCATCAAAGATTTGGTGGTGGATATGTCCGGGTTCTGGAAAAATCTCGAGGCGATCGACCCCTATGTGAGTACCGACGCGCGCCAGATTCCAGAACGCGAATTTCTCCAGTCCCCAGAAGCGCGATCGCGTCTCGCCGATAGTGGCAATTGCATCCTCTGCGGTGCCTGCTATTCTGAATGTAACGCCCGGGAAGTCAATCCCAATTTTGTCGGTCCCCACGCCCTGGCAAAAGCCTATCGCATGGTGGAAGATACCCGGGACGATCGCACGGAAGAACGGGTGGAAAAATACAACCAAGATACCTTCGGCGTCTGGGGTTGTACCCGTTGCTTTTACTGCAATTCTGTCTGTCCGATGGGCGTCGAACCAATGGACAAAATCGGCAAAATTAAAGATGAAATTCTCGATCGCAAAGATGCTAGCGATTCTCGTCCGGTTCGTCACCGCAAAGTCTTGCTCGATTTAGTCAAAAAAGGCGGTTGGGTTGACGAACGCAAATTTGCCGTCATGGTAGTGGGCAACTACTTTAAAGATATTAAAGGATTGCTCAGTCTCGGTCCGGTGGGATTGCGCGTGATGACTCGCGGCAAATTCCCCCTGACATTTGACCCCTCTGAAGGCACCGATGAGGTGCGATCGCTCATCGAATCCGTTCAAGCACTAAACTCCCAATCCAATACCGACGTCCAACAGTAAAAAACCATGACCTCCGAACAACCCGAAACCCCCACCCCACAACCCACCACCGACGAACCCCAACCCCCACAACCCGCTTTCGGTTGGACCGAATATGCCGAACGCATTAATGGGCGATTTGCCATGATTGGTTTTGTCGCTCTCCTCATCCTGGAATTCATCACTCGCCAGGATTTATGGACTTGGTTGGGGTTGCGCTAATCGCCATCATAGCGGTAGGGAAAACTCTGCCGCTATACAACATTTTCTCCGCCACTCGTTCCCAGGTTCCACGGCAAATTCCTACCTGTAGAGACGCGATTTCAAAGCGTCTCTACCTTGCCTCCCCCTCCCCAAATTTCCAGACGATTGCAGGAGAGTTGAGTTAATGAATCCGGTGGTGCTAAATTTAGAAAATGTCGGACTCACTGACGCACAATTCGAGCGGCTTTGTCAGGTGAATCGCGATGTGCAATTGGAACGAACCGCTAAAGGGGAATTAGTCATTATCCCACCGGTGGGCGGAGTAAGCGGAAATCAAGAAGCTGATTTAATTGCCGAAGTCGCGATTTGGAATCGGCAAACCCAACAAGGAAAAGTATTTAGCTCATCAACAATTTTTCGCTTGCCCAATGGCGGCGATCGCTCTCCCGATGTCGCCTGGGTAACACTAGAGCGTTGGTCCGCATTAACCCCAGAACAACAAGAAGCGTTTCCCCCCATTTCTCCCGACTTTGTTATCGAGTTGCGATCGAAAACCGACCCCCTCCCACCCCTCCAGGCAAAAATGCAAGAGTATCTCAATAGCGGACTACAGTTAGGATGGTTAATCGATCCGCAACAGCAACAGGCAGAGATTTATCGCCCCAATACCCAACCCGAAATCCAGAAACTTCCTTCCCGGTTATCCGGAGAAGAGGTGTTAACGGGATTCCTCTTGGATTTGCCGCTGTTTTAAGCTAAATTCTGCGGTTTTTGTCTCTCTCAATTCTCTCCCACCCACTCCCAAATTTTAAAAATAAATTCAATTATGACTGACGCTCCATCGTCCCATTAAACACCACCTGTAGGGTGGCCAAATATTTTCCCACCCTACTCCTCCTCCCATCCACTACCGCCGGGGCAACCCTCCCCAAGGTGCGGATTTTTCCCGTCACATTGAATTGAGGAAAAGTTCCGGAATGCCATTGGCGGATTACAATAAAAAGCGAGCAGTCTTGTAAAGCACAGAGAAACCAATGGGATATTCTATCGATGTCTACGACCACAATTTTGAAGAAGAAGTCCTAGAAAAGTCTTACGAAATTCCCGTTATCGTGGACTTTTATGCAGTGTGGTGCGGGCCTTGCCAAATGTTAAAGCCGATATTGGAAAAGGTGGCGCAAGAGTACGATTGCATTGTGGCAAAACTGAATATCGATGAGAATCAATCCATCGCCCAAGCATTTCGCGTGGAAGGAGTGCCGGATGTAAAAATTATCCGCAATGGCGAAATTATCGATGGCTTTGTGGGAGTTTTACCGGAACCTCAATTGCGCGAATTGTTGGTGAAATGCAATATCAAATCGCAATTGGATGAAAAGCTCGATGCAATTCGGCAAGAATTGTTGGCGGGAAATCGCAGCAAAGTGGCGGAACTGTTCGCGTCGTTGCTGACCCAATATCCCGAACATCGCCGGGTTTTAATTGAAGCGGCAAAGTTTTATATTAGTGAGGATAAGCTGGAAAAAGCTGAGGAATTGCTCTCGCCAATTCAAATGGACGAACGGGAATTTTTTGCTGAGGCGCAAGCGGTAAAGGCGTTAATTCAGTTTAAGGCAGAGTGCGTCAATCCGTCGGGAAATGGAGAGCTAGAGAGCAAGTTTTCTCGGGCATGTTGTCTGACGTTAGACGGAGAACATGAGTCGGCATTGCAGCTTTTTTTGGAGATTGTGGAAACTGACAGACAGTTCAAGTCTGATGGGGCGCGAAAGGCAATGCTGTCGATTTTTGAGTTGCTGGGAAATAACCATCCGGTGACGAAGGAGTATCGCAAGCGTTTGATGATGGTGCTGTATTAATGGGGCGCGATCGCTTCTCCCCAGTTGTCTGAGTTTTTTCCCTTTTCTCGCAGGATCGTTGCCTCGAAATCCTCCCGAGGATTGGTCCTGTGCCCCCTTTGCTGATGTAACGATTGAGGTGTTGAAGAACTAATTTCGGGCATTACAGGTGTTTTTTACACCCGGATGTCTCTGGGAACTTCTACCCCAGGGGACAAGGGTGTAAAACCCTGGTTTGCCTTTTGGTGTCAACAACCATCGAAGTCTGTTACAGGTTACAGTAATGAAACTCATGTATCGCGGTGTCAGCTACAATCTAGCGCCTGCTGTGGAAACGCCGCAGTCGGAAATATCGGGCAAGTATCGCGGGGTGTTTTGGCGCTTGAGAAGGCAAAAGAAGCGCGGAAAGTTCGCCGGGTGCGATCGCTGTCGGTTTTACTCCGGGGATCCGCATTTGCTTTGTGCGGTCCATCCGGATGGTCCGGGTGGCGATCGCTGTCCAGACTTCGAGTTAGATTCACCCAGGAAAAATTGAGAATTAAGAATTAAGACTTGAGCAATTTTTGATTTTCAATTTTTGATGAATTAAATAGGTTTTGCAAGTTTAAATCAATGGGTTTGAGAGAGAAGAGAGGGAATATTTTTCCCATCTTCTCTTTTTTTTACTCGCTTACAGGAAGGCTGGGAGAATTTAAACTTAATAAATAGCCCGGTTGGGTTTATATTTGACGAAGAACGGAACTAATCCGGCACCGATAATCAATCCCACTCCATGCGCCCAGTAGCCGATGCTGAACGGATTTACGCCGCCGATAACCGCCAGCTTGCCGATGCCATAAAAGAGTTGCTGGACGAACCACCAGAGCAAGTAGAAACTGATGGGAAGTTCGATGGGAATAAACAGGATAATTAAGGGTAGAATGGTGTCGATTTTGGCTTTGGGAAAGTTCAGAAAGTATGCGCCGAGGATAGCGGCGATCGCGCCATTAGCTCCGACTAAAGGTACGGTTAAATCCGGAGCGATCGCCACTTGAGCGATGGCGCTGAGGATGCCACAGAGCAAGTAAAAGATTAAAAATCGTCCGTGGCCTAAAATCTGCTCGACCCGCTTGCCAAATACCCACAAAAATAGCAAATTTCCTAAAATTTGACTAATGCTCCCATGCAGAAACATGCCGAGGACAAAAGATGTTGCGGACATGAAAATCAAAGTTACCCAAGCGGCGGGATTTTGATGGGCGATCGCATCGGTGACCACGGCGAGGATGCGATCGGGAACTACGCTCCAGGTTTGCAGAAAATCAGTCAATTCCCCTGCTAGGTCGAGTTTAATTTCCAGGATAAATAAAGCCACATTTAACCCAATCAGGGCGGAAGTGACGAGGGGTCGCGTGCGAGTGGGGATGTTATCGTCGATGGGAATCATAGGTGCAGGTTGATTCGATGAACGGACAGTATTTCTGAAGGATACGAACCTGAATCAATGTAACCGGGGAACTCCCAGTGATGGCGAGGGTGTCTGTGTCATATCAAATTGAGTTATTTTACCTGCAATATTATCCAAAAGTGGGTGCATCTTGCTTGCGACATCGAAGGAGGAAGGGAAACGCAACCGGGTAAAGTGACTGTAAAATGTCGATTTAGCCATTTTTAACCGCAATTTTCTCAACTCTGTCAAGTGGGTTACGCTTTACCATAGCTTAACGAAAATTTAACCTACATTAAAGAATGATAAATCCCAATCTGGGTTGCATGTTTTTCAGGGAAAATAGATAATAGAGAAAAATCTGTTGATTTTACGAAAGTACCAGTTTAGGGTCGTTGGATGTGTTTGTACTAAAAAAATCTGATGCCGTGTTATCGGGTGGATCCTTGTCAAAGGACGTTCTGCGGAACTTACGGTTAAGCTCAACCTTGTTAGAGCTGACGCTTTATGATTTTCAAGTGGAGTCCTCGACGCCGGGGGGTGAAATCGCACAGGCGTTTTCCGACAATCCTCTCCTTCCGGGGGTGACGATTGTAGAGGGCGATCGCTTTGTGGGAATGATGTCGAGACGGCAATTTTTCGAGCATTTAAGCCGTCCTTATGGGTTAGAATTGTTTATCCGGCGTCCGATTAAGGCGTTATATGCCTTGACGGAAACCGAGATTTTGATTTTCCCGGGAGAGACGTTAATTTTGATGGCGGCGAGACGCTCTTTACAGCGATCGCCGGAGTTTTTGGACGAACCGATTGTAGTTCGGGTTGCGCCGCATGTCTACAAACTTTTAGATTCTCATCAATTACTGGTGGCCCAGTCCCAAATTCACGAACTGACGACGCAATTAAATAAGTTAATTTTAAATTCCGCCGGGGAAGGCATTTTTGGCTTAAATCGCGACGGGCGAACCACTTTTGTCAATCCCGCTGGGGCGCAGATGCTCGGATATGACGTGGGAGAATTAATTGGCATCCCGATGGAAAAGTTCTGGTCGTCCCCGCCGGGGGAAACCTGCTCGCCCGATGCAGAAAACCCGTTCGATCGCGTTTTAGAATCGGGGGGAATTTATCACGTGAGCGATGCGGTGTTTTGGCGCTCGGATGGGATATCTTTTCCGGTGGAATATGCGATCGCCCCCCTGCAAGACTCAGGAGAAACGATTGGCGCGGTGGTCACGTTTAAGGATATCACCGAGCGGAAAAAAGCCGAAGCGGAAGTCAGGAATCTGAATGAAACTTTAGCCCGATATACGGTGCAATTAAAAGCAACTAATAAAGAACTCGAAGCGTTTAGCTATTCGGTTTCCCACGATTTGAGGGCACCATTGCGGACGATTGATGGTTTCGCCCAGGCGTTATTGGAAGACTATAGCGATGGACTCGATGAGTTAGGTCAACATTACCTCAAACGGATGCGCGTCGCCACCCAACGCATGGGCCAACTGATTGCCGATTTGCTGCGCTTGTCGCGGTTAAATCGCACCCAGATGCAGCGCGAATCGGTGAATCTGAGTCAAATGGCTCAGGCGATCGCCAAGGATTTGCAGCAAATGGAACCCCGGCGATCGGTGGAATTCGCGATCGCACCCACGGCGATCGCACAAGGCGATCGGCGTCTGATTCGGGTACTCTTGGAAAATCTGCTGGGTAATGCGTGGAAATTTACCCGCAAAGTCCCGCAAGCGCGCATCGAACTCGGAGTAACGGATCGCTGCGCCCTCATCGCCCAGGGCTATGACAAATTGTCAACTCGCAATACAGAAGTCCCACCCCACCAACCGGTGTATTTCGTGCGCGATAACGGCGCAGGATTCGATATGACCTATGCCGCAAAACTGTTTGCCCCCTTTCAGCGCCTGCACTCCAGCAGTGAGTTTGAAGGCACCGGCATCGGTTTGGCAACAGTGAGGCGCATCATCAATCGCCACGGAGGACAAGTCTGGGCAATGGGTGAGGTGAATCGAGGTGCCGCGTTTTATTTTACCCTGAGTCGTTAGCACCCCCGTTCTCCTCGTCCACCGGGCGGCGATCGGCCACTTCCCCCGATTCTACCCCACCGGGATGAAAATTGCCGCCCTTCTCCGTGCATTTACTGTGAGTCACTTCGCTTCATTGAAACTTCACATCTGTACTCGATAAAAATATGTGCTTTTACGAAAACTTTATAAAAAATTCGGGAAACTTGCTGCACAATAGTGTTTACACGGAACTTACCGAACGACTTACCCGTAATTTTACTTACCTCCGTAAGCACAACGGGTCAATGCTGACCGCCGAACCATTTGAGGTGCGTCTCAAACCGATTGAATCCGCATGAGTCCTTTGTGGAATGCCTGCAACTTACCCAACCGCGCGATTCTACCCTAAGTACAATTACGGATTCACCTCCCGGATTCGACCATTCATGCTTGTGTTACTCAAACGTCAGCCCTCGCTCGGTTTGCAGTTCTTCTATACAATTCCACTTGAGGAGACGCCAAATGACCTCGATTCGCATCGAAGCCGAACAAATGAACCTCACCACCTACCGGGTGGAGAGCGATCGCACCCCCGCCTCGGGCAATGCGTTAATTACCTTGCACAAAACTGGCGGCACCAGCGGTAGCGCCACCACCACCTTTACCGGCAGTAGCGGCACCTACGATGTGATTCTCGGCTATTTCGACGAAAACGACGGACAATCCCCCATCACCGTGCGAATTGGCAGCCAGGAATCGAGCTTCGTATTCGACGAAAACTACGGAGATGGCGGAGTTAGCTCCCAAAATCACGTCGCTCGAACTGTGGCAACGGGTCTTTCCCTGAATTCTGGGGAGGCGATCGAAATTTTCGGGGCCGTTGACAGTACGGAATTTGCGCGCATTGACTATATTGAATTTGTCCCGGTGGCCGAACCGGAACCTATCGCACAACCGGGTACCCTCGAGTTTAGTGCGGGCCGTTTCACCCTCGATGAAAATGGAACCGCCACCCAAGGGATAACGCTTACCCGGACCGATGGGGCCGATGGGGACGTGACGGTGAATGTGAGTGCCGCCGATGGTACCGCCACCAGTCCCGATGATTACGATAACAGCGACATTTTGGTGAGTTTCGCCGATGGGGAAACCGAGAAAACTGTCACCCTTGCGCTCATCGACGATACGGAAGACGAAGCGGATGAAACTCTCACTTTGAGCCTCAGCAATCCCATCGGTGGGGCAACCTTGGGTAGTGCCGCCAGTGCTGTGGTGACAATTGTGGATAACGATATGTCAAGCGGGATTAACGGGACTGACGATTCGGAGACGCTTTCGGGAAATGCACTGGATAATCCGATCGCCGGCTTTGGGGGGGACGATACCCTCAATGGTGGCGAAGGTCACGATACCTTGGCGGGGGGTCCGGGAAACAATTATCTCGATGGCGGTGAGGGAACCGATACGGCAAGTTACGCGGCGATCGCCACCAGTCGCGTCATCGCTAATTTAGAAACTGGCGTCGCTACCCGCTATTTCACCCCCTTTTCTGCCACCCCGATCGCCCTTTTGCCTTTGGGAGATTCCAACACGCGCGGAAAACCCAATCAGGAAAATTATGCCGGCTATCGCACCCATTTGTGGAATCGATTGGTCACTGGAGATGGGTTTAATATGGATTTTGTCGGATCGGCGCACAGTGGACCCGATGGCATGGATAAAGACCACGAAGGTCGGGGGGGATTTACCATCGATGAACTGACGGATAATTCAAGCAATTTTAAAGGGTATAACAAGCCGGGTGCTCCGGATTATACCACCATTGAAGATACTTTGAGCGACAATCCGGCAGATCTGATTTTATTGATGGCGGGGACGAACGATATTAACCGAGGGGATGATGTGAATGTGGCGATCGCCGAATTAAATGTGCTGGTCGATCGCATCGTCACCCACTCTCCCGATGCCCGCGTTTTGGTGGGTTCCATTCTTCCCAATACCGCCGACAGCGATCGCGAAGCGAGAACCGCCGAGTTTAGCGGGCGCATATTTAATGAAGTGATTTCCCCCAAAATCAATGCCGGAAAAAAGGTGAGCTTTGTCGATATTTATAACGCTCCTTTAGAGACGGCGGATTTTAATTCTGATGGCTATCATTTGGTAGATAGCGGGTATGAAAAAATCGCCCAGGTTTGGTATGAGGAAATTGTCGCTTCGGTTAGCGGTGAAGATACCCTCAGTCAGGTAGAAAATCTGGTGGGTTCCGACTATGACGACGTTCTCACCGGGGATACGAATGTTAACCAGATTTCCGGGGGGTCTGGTGACGATATCCTGCGGGGCGCAGGTAGCGACGATACTTTATCCGGTGGCCCTGGCAACGATTTGTTTGTGTTAGGTGCGGGTGAGGGAACCGATACCATTCTTGATTTTGAAGTCGGTCAAGATTTGCTCGGATTAATGGGCGATTTGAGCTATGACAATCTGATGATTCGTTCCGGAAGTGGCACCCACGCTAACCATACCGAAATCGCGATCGCCGACACCAACGAACTGCTGGCTTTACTCGCGGATATCTCCCCGACTCGCATCAATTCTGATGCGTTTATCGCCCTGTAAGGGTTCCTTTTCGATGCGCCCGGGTGGGGCGATCGCCGAGACTGGTGCGATCGCCCCAGGGATTTGCTAAATTCTGCCATTTTCCGCCAGTTTTCCCCCTCCCTTCGCCAGAAGCTTGCCGGAATCTCTGTTTTCTGCGAGTTTCTGGCATTTTTCACACCCACGTGCGAACCGGGCACTATTATAACTTATTATCCCGGAAAAAAAAACCTCTCTTCGCTAGTTTTTTAAGAGTCATTTCAAATTATACTAGAAAATGTAGAAGTAGAAAAAGAATCTGAGCCACCTTGCTATTTAACTCTTACGAATTCATTTTTGGGTTTTTGCCCATTACCCTGCTCGTCTTTTTCGGCTTGAGCAAATATCGTCTGGTAAGGGCGGCAACCATTTGGCTGCTCTTAGCTTCCCTGTTCTTTTATGGCTACTGGAAAATTTCCTATGTGCCCCTGCTATTGATTTCCGTGGTGGGAAATTATTACTTCGGCCAATTTTTAGATGGAGCCAAACCGGGCACGCCAAAAGCCAAAGCCCTCTTATTCGGTGGCGTTGCCTTTAACTTGGGAATTTTAGGCTATTACAAATACGCCGCCTTTTTCGTTTCTTCTCTCAATCATCTGTTTCAAACTCAATGGCCCGTTCCCGATATTGAACTACCTTTAGCAATTTCGTTTTACAGCTTTACCCAAATTGCCTATGTGGTGGATGCTTATCGGGGACAAACCGAAGATTACGAATACGATTTACCGTCGTATAGTTTATTTGTTACCTTCTTTCCTCAGCTTATTGCTGGTCCGATTTTGCGGCACAACGAACTGATTCCGCAGTTTAAAGTGCTTCGCAATTTTGTATTTTCTCATAAAAATGTTGCCATTGGCTTAACTTGGTTTATCCTGGGATTGGGAAAGAAAGTGCTGATTGCCGATCGCATTTCCCCTTGGGTGGCTACGGTGTTTGATAATGCCGAAATCGTCACCTTTACCGAAGCTTGGGTGGGGGCGTTAAGTTACACCTTTCAACTGTATTTTGACTTTTCCGGCTATTCAGATATGGCGATCGGCTTGGGATGGATTTTTAATTTTCGCCTGCCCATTAATTTTAATTCTCCTTATAAAGCCACTTCCATTATTGACTTTTGGCGTCGCTGGCACATTACCCTATCCTTCTTTCTGCGCGACTATTTGTACATTCCTCTCGGGGGCAGTCGTCGCGGGGAAATTCGCCGCTACTGCAATCTATTTTTGACCATGTTACTAGGAGGATTGTGGCATGGTGCGGGATGGACTTACGTGATTTGGGGAGCCATGCACGGCACCTTTCTTGTGGTCAATCACGCTTGGAAAAAATTTGGCGTCAAATTGCCTCAGTTTTTCGGATGGTTAATCACCTTTCTCGCTGTGATGACGAGTTGGATATTTTTCCGCGCCGATAATTTATATGAAGCGACAGAAATTGTCAAAGCTACGGTTGGAATCAAAGGAATCGTATTGGTTAATGATGTAGAACCCGCCTTGCCTTGGCTCGCAGAAATGGGAGTACAGTTCAGACCTTGGCAGGAATTGCCTTATCTTCCGCCCAATTACCAACAAAGTTTTGTGACGTTAGGATTGCTGTTGCTGGCGGTGACGCTGTTGCCCAATACCCAGCAAATTATTAAGCAATTTAAACCGAAATGGTGGTGGGCGATGGGGGTGAGTGGTATTGCCCTCGCTTGTCTGCTTTCCCTCAATCGAATTTCCGAATTTCTTTACTTTCAGTTTTAATTTGCCAACCCCCGTTTCCAGGTCAAACCTGGGAACGATATTCATCAATTTTAACTCAACGGAGGGTGTAAATGAATAACTATCGACGATTTAATTTGGCTTTTTTAGGAATTACAGTGCCCGGATTGTTAACTGTGGGATTATTTAATGCCGGCATTGACCCCTATGGGGTGATGAATAGTCCGGAAATTTTGGGCCTGAATCGGTTAAAAACCCAGAAGTTCAATCACGTGCGACTGTTCAAAGCGATCGCCGTGACCCGTGTGGAACCGAAAACCCTGTTATTAGGCTCATCGCGCAGCGATTTAGGTCTCGACCCCAATCATCCGGCATTAAATGCAGAATCGGCTTACAATTTGGCACTGGTGGGGCCAAATATGTATGAGGTGAAGCGTTACTTCGACCATGCGATCGCAAACCAACCCGAGGTCAAAACCGTGATTCTCGGACTTGACTTTTTTATGTTCAATCAATTTAAAAACAATCAAGCGGACTTTAGCGAAACGCGATTGGAAAAAGAAACCTTAATGCCCAAGGAGTTTCTCAACGTGACCTTTTCTTTGGGGGCGACGAGATCGAGTTTAGAAACCATTCAATCTAGCCTCAATGCTGATGCCAACTTTCTTTATCAGCCCAATGGCTTGCGATATGTGTACGAAAACGAACCGGAACGACCGATTACCGAAGAATTTGCCAACATGATGGGGGGATTCATGGAACGGGAAGGATATTACAAAGAGTACGAGCTTTCCCAGGAGTTTTTAGGGGCATTACGAGACCTGGTAGAAATTGCCAAATCCCGCGATATTGAATTAAAATTGTTTATCTCTCCCGCCCACGCCGCTCAATGGGAAACCTTGCGCCTTGCCGGACTTTGGCCGGAATTCGAACAGTGGAAACGAGAAGTGGTAAAAATTGCCCCGGTTTGGGATTTTTCCGGGTATAATAGCATCACCACCGAGTCCATCGATCGCGAAATGAATTACTATTGGGATAGTTCGCACTATCGCGAATCCGTGGGAGATTTGATAATCAATCGTTTGTTCGACTATCAAACCGAAAAAGTGCCGTCGGATTTTGGCGTGGTTATCGATGCGGAATCCGTGGAGTCGCACTTGCAAAACATTCGGCGCGATCGCGAAGCTTGGGTCACTCATCATCCCGAGGTGGTTCGCTGGGTGAAAGAACTCAAACCGACGCCCTAAAGTGCGATCCGTCGCCATTGCCTCCCCGCCATCCCACGGAATTTCGTCCCTGTGATGACGGGGAAACTACCAGCGATCGCTTAATCGCCGTATCCATAAATTGGGCTTAACGTTTCATTCATCCGTCGCGTTAACTCCTCAATTTCGCTAAGGCTCAAATAATCTTCAAACCCGCCCACTTTTCCCCGGCGAGTTTTGTAAGATTCGGGATCCCTGCGATCGCTTGGTTTTAAGCGATAGCATCCCACCCCCCCCTTTTTCCTCCATCTTTCGCATGTTGTCAAAAGAAGCAAACTCCACCGCTTCCGCGATCGCTGCATCTCCTATCTGTGCGATTCCAATAAACTCCATAACTTTACGCAGTTCTCTTGCGGGATTAACATGAAGGTCTTCATACCGAATCATTAAAAAATCTTTCGGAACTTGACGATTTTGCGCCCAAATCTGATAAAATTATAAAATCGTATCAAAGCTACCTACTGGTTCGTTAATGTAGTCCGATAACTCTCCCTGGTAATAGGGTTTGTCTGGATAAATGTGACTCCGTTTCTTTTTCTCAAAATAACTCGAAACCAGCACATCTCTCGGGTCTCGAACCAAAAAGATAACCTTGGCATGTTTGTACTTCGCCTTGGATCGAACCAGTTCCTCGGGTTTTTTCCAAAACGCATCATCGTCGTGAGTGATGAATATCTTCGGAATATCCGGATGCTGTTCCCCTAACGCATACAACTCCATCAGATTAGTCGCATTTTTTAGCTCGAAGTGCCGTTCTAATGCTTTCGCGATCGTTAACCTCAGCCAGGTTCGTCCGCATTTGGGAAAAGAAATCAGAAATACCTCAGCCCTGCGCTCATCATGCCACCGTTGTAGCTGCTGAAGCCTTGGAATTTTATGTAAAATCTTCTGAGAATAGCGCTGGATTTTCATCGGGTAAATTTCCCCCATTAAAAGGTTAATGAAACGAACAGTTCTCCTCCAAGGAATAGAGGCCAAAATCATCGCGAATTTCTCCGGTTAGCGGGCGGTAATTCACCACCACTTTTTTCAAGCGAGGCAAAAGCTTTTTCGGGCGAATGACATTGGCAAAATTCCTCACGTTTTCCCCATGACCGAGCATATAAATCGCCCCAAAAAAGGGTAAGGTTTCCAAAGGTGTCCCCTTTTTTTCCATAATATCCATAATGTAGGCATGGGGACGATGATAGCGATTGTAATCGATGCGATCGTCATCTGTATTTTCTGGAAGATCCTGCAAGTCGTAGCGAATGATATGACTGCTTCCACACCATTGATAAAACGCTTTCTTTTCCCTAAACAGGAAATTGCTTCCTTCTTCATATAAATACCCTTTATTGAAAACCCATCCATTGCCATCTCGATTTTGCTTTACCCACTCCGCTAAATGCTTGCTGACGCAATCATCTGCATCCATAATCATGGTATGGGTGGGGTGGTATTTTTTCGCAGCTAGCAGTCCGGCAAACACTTTTCGGCGTCGATCCAGACGCTTTTTTTCAATATCATCTCCGGGAATGGAAAACCTGATTGGCAAGTATTCAATATTCGGATGATGGAACTGAATTTTTGGCTGTTCGTGACAAACCACAATCGCTTTAAATTCGCTTGCAGTTTGAGCGCAAACCGAGCGAATGCTGCGCTCGAATATTTTGCACGTTTGTTCCCAATCTCGAGCTACTTTAGCGCTTTTCAGGGCAATCGCAAAAACTAACATTTTTTTACAACAAAATTATGCAATGGTAAAAAAAATTGTAGCACAATAAATCTGTTTTGGGCGATTTTTGGGTGAGTCTTTTTTCGGCAAATCCTGGGGTAGACTGGCAGTAATTCAACCTTACTAAAAGCAGTAATTTTACTTATCATTGTCTCTCAAATTCTGCCACTTTTAACCGCCTCTTCCACTTCAGCCTCTCGCCGAGAAATGACTTTCGCCGGCATGCCAACGGCAATAGAATACGGGGGAATCTCTTTCGTCACCACTGCCCCTGCACCGATGACGCTGCCCGTGCCAATTTTTACCCCATCCAGGACTTTTACCCCAGTGCCTAACCAGCAATTATCTTCAATAACAATTCCACTGTAACTGTTGCCTTGTTCGTTAATATTTCGGTGGAAATCTGAAAAAACGTGATTGTTAGAATAAATGCTAGAATGAGAGGCAATCAAACAGTCTTTGCCGATGGTAAGCTGACATCCAGACAGGCAGGTGTAAGGCCCGATATAGGTGCGATCGCCGATGGTAATCGGGCCTTGACTACCATGCGCTTTTATATCCACACCGCGATCGAACGAGACGCGATCGCCGATTTCAATTCGATTGCGCCGACCAATCGTTCTCAGGCGAACGTCACGAGACATAAACACCTCATTGCCCACTTTCATCCAACAAGCGCCGACAAATTCTACCCCCGTTTCAATGGTGACTTTTTTGCCCAGTTTGGCCACAAAACTGCGGTACGCCAGGGTTCGCAACCAAGAACCAAAGGGAAACGGCACCCATTGCAGTAAGGGCACTTCTATGCCTTCTATTAAGCGAAATAACCGATTGGCGATCGCGATTTTCCAGGGTTTCTGTCCGGATGAATTGGCGGAATAATTGTGCGGATTCATGGGTAATATTTCAGGATATTATCGTTGTGGGTCAGTGGGTGGCGACGGGCAAAAAATTGCGGCAATTGTGGGATGGAATTCCTCCAATCAAAGCAATTCCATCGCCTTCCCTGACACTGTTTTACGGCAAACCCTGACCGCGATGCATCATCCTTTAGTGGGATTTTTCCGATACTTTTGCCAGAAATTATTTCCCCCCGGGTGGCGCGCGCCGTTACCGGGTTTCAGAGGAATTTTCCGGGGTTTTCTTTCGCAGGGAAACCACTTTCGCCGGAACCCCAACGGCGACAGAATAAGGCGGAATATCTTTCGTCACTACGGCCCCTGCACCGATGACGCTCCCGCGACCGATCGTAACGCCATCGGTAATTCTAACACCACTCCCGAGCCAACAATCATCCTCGATGGCAATTCCTTTGTAAGACCGCTCTTGTTGGTTGATTTTGCGATCGGGGTCGGTGAAAATGTGATTGTTGGCATAAATTCCGCTATGGGAGGCAATCAAACAGTCTTGTCCGATTTTGATGTGACGACCCGACAAACAGGTGTAAGGTCCGATGCGGGTGCGATCGCCGATTTCGATATATCCATCGTCATGCGCTCTGATATCTACCCCCCGTTCCAGACTGACGCGATCGCCAATTTTAATCCAACTGTTTTTGCCATCGGCGGCGATGGAAGCGATCGAGCGAATGTAGGTTCCCTCGCCGATTTCTATCCAATAGGTTTGGTTAAATTCCACATTCGGTTCGATTTGCACGTTGCTTCCCATCCGGGCAAAAATTCCCGGATAAAACCACTTTCGCAGTTTCATTCCTACGGATAAGGGAAGGGGAGACAAAAGCGCGATCGCCACCCGATAACGCCGACTTATTTTCCCTTTTTTTCCTGGTTGATTTTGCGCTGAATTCAAACGCTGAGAATTAGCCACACTCATAATACACTTCGGGTTATTTTTCTAATGTTATTGCTGGCTTTGGCTGGTGCGAATTCACGATAAAATAAATTACGCAACCCCCCATTGGTAGGGTGAGCAGTACACAATCTACCCATCGGGTTAAACGTTTTCAACGAGGGGGATTTGACTACAGGGCGCGCTCACGAGGGAGCAACGGTAGAAACAGGGATTTCCAGCAGGGGTTTCCCTTGCAAGCGATCGGGAATCGGTGCGCCCATTAAGGTTAAAATCGTAGGCCCTAAATCGATCGCATCTCCGTCGGGCAAGGTAGAACCGGGGGCGATTCCCTCACCCTCGACCATGAGAAACCCTCGGGAACGATGACTGCCGGTGCGACGGTGGGGAACCGGTCCGATGCGTCCGAAAGCGGGACTATCCATAATATCTGCCGGGGGCTCTTGCCATTCCACCACCAAATCGGCGCTGGGGAGTTTGGGATCGCGATCGCTGGCGGATTTCCGGGTGCGGATGACCTGTTTCACCACCCGATCGCCGGTGCGCGGGTTCCGCAGCGCATACAAATGTTGCGTCAAATTCTCACATAGCGCCTCATACTCGGAGGGTTCGACGATGCCTTGCGGTTCCCGTCCTTTTAAGTTTATCCGGATATATCCTTCGGAAAAACTGGGCAAGGCAAAGGCTTTCATTTGCGGCCAAAATGGCTTATACCAGGTCACGGGTTGCCAGAAAAACGGATCCCCTTGTGCTTTCAGGGTTTCCGAGGAGGCTAAATCCGGAGTTTGCACCACGCCGAGATAGCGATCGATCCACTCGTGCCAGCGCGTGGGCAGATATTGTCGCAACAAACGTCGCAAGGGGTTGGGATCGAACTTGCGCTGCCAGATTTCTCCACTCCAGGTTTTCCGTCGCGCCTTTAAAATGGGCGGTGGCGGGGTGGTGCCTGTTTTTCCCGGGGCGATCGCCACTTTTCCGGGAAAATTAAATCGGTAGAGCAACTCCCCTAAAAAGAACATACTCGCCGCATCAGTGGTGTTATTCCCGCTACCATGTACCGAAAACACCACCAGATAACTGTCTGCCGGTGCCTCGGCGAGGATGTCTCCCACCGCGCGATCGGCAGCTTCAAACACCTCCAGCAACGGATCGGTGCTGAACAAATCTTGCGGGCGATCGCGATACAAAGGATGCTCCGGTTGACTCATAAACCAAAAGTCGTGACCGGCAGAGTGCGGTTCGCCAAACACGGTTAAAAACAGATCCCAAGGCTCCTGTCGCACTAAGTCCCGGCAAATCTCCTTGCGCCGGGAAATCCCGGTCAGCAGGGCTGAGCGCAGGCGTGTGAGATAACCCCGATCCCACCACTCTCCATGATCTTTGTGCAGGGCCGGATGTTCCCCATAGCGCTGGTTTATCTCGGACAACAGGCGATCGGGTCGCGAATGACTGGGGGTTCCGGGAGAATGCGCTCCCCATGCCAACACTTGAATCCCATTCACCGCCTCGGAAAGGGTGCCTTTCGGCATGTCGAACACCGCCACTCGGTAATCGTTCCCTAAGGCATAAAACGGCGGATATTCTTTAAAGTCATACGCCCCCACATTTTCGATATTATAGGTGCCTTCATGGAGGTGAATTCCGCCCCAATAGCCGGTTTTTTGCGGCACACAACCGGTCAAAAAGTTCGTCCAAGGGGTTTCGGCTTTATAGTGGTCGATGCCGGTCAATCGTCCGTAGGCTCCGCGATCGCGCAAGCGTCGCAGGTTCGGCAAATGTCCCCCTTCCATCCACCGTTCGATGAGGTCGGGATCCGCTGCATCCAGTCCGATCGCAATGACCGATTTTCTCATTTTAAACTCCTTGACCCAAGCGAATTTTTTAAGTAATATAAAGGGCTGGCAAAACTACTCAAGAAAAATTCCATCTCGCAAGCTGCCACCACATCGGTTCTCACCCGATCGCGATACCGCAGAAAGTGCCGCAGCGATCGGCGCAAACTTCCTAGCATAATTTTGGCAAAAATAATCGGTTTTTGCCCCGGTTTGGCATGAAGCGTCCGCAGCTCGCAGACGCATAACCCCACCGTTCGCGACAGAGACATTAAATACTCTTTCTCCAGTCGCGACTTAGGAATTTTATGCGCGATTTTCATCTCCGGATTGTACCAAATTTCCCACCCCGCATCGTGCATGTGAATCGAAATTTCAAAATCATTTCCCCCTCGGGTAGTACGCGCTAAGCGGCGCGGTACGCTTTCGACCCAAGCTTGTTTGCGAACCACTAACCCCGCCCCAGCAGGTAAACTCAGCCGTTCCGGGTCGTATAAATGCGGTTGATAACCTCGCTGTTTAATGGCAAGAAACGATTGAATTCTTTCAAATCCCGGCGGCGGTTCTACTTCAAATTCGCCGTAAATTTGACCGCCATAAGCCCCGGCTTTCGGATGCGCTTTTCCGAAGCAGTAAGCCGCCCATACCCAGTTGGAATCCGGCAGGTTATCGTCGTCTAGAAATCCGACCAATTCTCCTCGAGCTTCGTCAATGGCTTTTTGACGAGCAAATGCGAGTCCTTGTTGGGATTCAAAACAGTATTTTAATGGGTAGGCATCGGGCCAGTTGGCTTGATACTCGCGCACCAACTTGGCGGTGTTATCTTGGCTGTTGTTATCCACGATCGAGATTTCCCAGCAGAGGGATTCGCCGTTGATTTGCGATCGCAGTCGGTCTAAAATCTCCCTTAAGCGGCTTCCCCCATTATAAGTAGGAATAGCCACGGTGAAATCGATTTGTTCCATGTTTGTTGCAAATTTCACTCTTATCGAATCGGCGCGTGGGTTTAACTCATTTGTTGTGCTGTTGCCAAATTGTGCGGGTTTACCGATTTCCAATTTAAAGAATGCAAATCAAGCGGCAATTGGCAGGTCAATCCAAAGGGAGTCGGTCGAGCAATGCCAAATCCTTGGGCGTAATTAAATCCGATATTTTTAGTGGTTTCTAACAGTTCCGGCGTTTCCACACAGTGGGCAATCGTTTTCATGCCCAAATTTTGGCCAACCTGATTGATTTTTTGCAGGCGATCGCAATGGAGTGGATTTTGCAGCATGCTCTTGACTAAGTTGCCATCAATCTTCAGGTAATCCACCGACAGTTTTTCCAGGGCTTCCCGGCGAGACCCCCGATTACCCACCCGATCTAAGGTCACTTGACATCCGATGGCTTTTAATTGCCGAATCATGCGCGCCACTTTCTCTAAATTCGCGATCGCGGTTCGTTCGCCGATCGCAAAACACAGCATTTTTGGCGAAACGTTTTGAGAGGCAAATTCCCGTTGCAGGAAATTCACAAACCCCTCGTCATTCACACTCGCCTCCGACAGGTTAATTTCGTAAAGCACACCGCTCGGTTTGCTTCCGGTGTGGGCAATTGTCTCGCATAAGGTTCGGATTGCCCAGCGGTCGATGGTTCGCATCAAATTGTGCCGTTCTGTGGGGGGGAGAAATTCTCCGGGCAATCGCAGTTTGCCAGTTTTATCTTCCAGACGTAAAAGGATTTCGCTATGCTCGAAGTCGTCGCGATCGCCTTTGAGGGGATAAACCCGCTGCGAATGCAGGCGAAAGCGTTCTTCTTCAAACGCTTCGGCAATTTGTCGCGCACTCGCTTCGGTTTGCAGCACTGTAGCGCGATCGCCCAACTCGGAATTTAACCACTGATGTTTCCACAAAAACCACGGACTCATCACCGAACTGGTTAACAATTCCCGTTCGCAAGCTGTCGCCGTATCCTGCACCTTATCCGGGCGATATTTTATCGCGTGCAAGACCAACCGTCGCAAATCGTTGGCCAAATACGCTGGAAATGCTAAGGGTTTTTGCCAGCTTTTTAACGTCATCATCCGCAGGCGATTTCGGCTCAAACCTACACAGCGAACCAGCATTAACAAATAGTCTTTTTCTAACCGCGAATTCGGGATTTTGTGGTGAACCACCATTGCCGGATTGTACCAAATATCCCATCCGCCATTCTGAATGTGCAATAATGCTTCTAAATCTTCACTGGCCAATCCGGCGTCTTTTCCTTTATGGTTCAAAAACAACCGGGGCGGAACGTGCTTTTCCCAGGCTTCTTTCCGCACCACGACCCCCGCTCCCGGCGGGAGAATTTTATGTCTCGGATCGTATCGATGGGGCTTATCCCCCCGTTCTATAATGGCTAAAAAGCAGGCGACTCGCTTGATTGAATCCGGAACTTTGTCCGTCGCGGTGTTTTCATAAAAGTATCCGTGAATCTGACTGCCAAATGCCCCCACTTCTGGATGGTTTTGGCTGAATTCATACGCCGCCGCTACCCAATTTGGTTCGGGTAAGTTGTCATCATCGAGAAATCCGATTAATTTGCCGTTGGCTTTCTCTACAGCTCGTTGTCTGGCAAAGGCTGCACCTTGTTCCGCTGCAAAGCAGTAGCGTAAGGGTATCTGTGCGGGCCACTGCGCTTGATATTCCCGCACCAGTTTTGCTGTGTTGTCGGTACTGTTATTGTCCACGACGATCGCTTCCCAGGAGAAATGTTCCGTCCCCACCTGACTCTTGAGGCGATCGAGTACCTCTCCTAAGCGCTTTTCCCCGTTATAGGTTGGAATTGCTACTGTGATGTCAACCATAAGTATTAACTCCCGTATTCGTAAATTTTAAAATCGCAGAAGATAAGGCTCACTTACCGCCAGCTATGAGGAGGTTGGTTGGCGTTTTCCCGGATTCACCACGGTGATGTCCCCCTGGGGTTTTTTCTACACCAACCTATTCCACCATCCTTCGGTAAAGCGTGACGGATCGACTGTACCTAGGTATAAATTCTGGGAAGGGCGGGCAAAAGCCCCACCTGTTACCTGCGAGCGATCGCGTTGGGTACGTTGTGGCCGCCCAGCGTTCCCACTGGCGCGTTCCCATCCCAGACGTTCCATCTTGCCCCCTACAGAACAAGTGTCATCCCCATGCGACTGGGGTTGAATCGCGCCCCTCGGTTTTTACTGAGATTTAGTTTGACATATCTCGAACCGTTTTCAGTGGATTCCACGAAAATTTTTCTCTATTTTACAGAATCTTTATCCTCTCGGCCACTTTTTATGAATTTTTTGTAAAGAAGGGGGTCGCCCCGGTTGATGTTCTAGTAATTTTACGGACTCCGTTCGCGGATTCGCTCGAATTTGGCTTATATTATCCCGAGGTTATCTGCGTATATTTACGGATTGATGTAGCGAAGTGAGTTGGGGATAATAGAAACTTTTGGCAGCAAAGCCGAAGGCGGGCTGACGGCTCTAAAACGGCTCGGTGCCCTTGCTGCATCCCAGACTCGATACCCAGGTGAGTGCTGTTACCCGGGCAAAGTTCCCCCCTTCTTCCGGACTAGATTGGCAATTGGCAATTGTTAAACTGGGTTGTCCCGCCGCCTAGGGTCCCCAAATCGGCGCGATTTGTCAAGAATCGGTGACAAAATCGGTTTTTTCCTCGGGGTTGGGCGCGGGGGGATTATTCCAAGGCGCTAAATACGCTGGCCAAAATCGTATTGGAAAACAAAAAGCCTTCTGGGTCCGTGAGTCTGAGCCATCCCGAGGGGGGCAAAGCGGTTCGGGAGGGCAGGGTAATGGGGGCACCGGTTTCGGAAACCACCTGCAGCCATCCGGCGCGGGCGTAGGGCTGCAGGGAAGTCCAAATGCGATCGCGAGTTTCCCGGTCTAATTGGGCGCTCAGGGTGGCTAAATTCCATCCTCGAGCCAAGCGCAACCCCAACATCAGGCTTTCCAACATCACCTCCGAGGCGGGGGTTTCGGCACAGTCGATCGCCCCGCCATTGGCTTTCAACCGCTCCACCCAGGCATAATATTCGCGCGTTTTCCGGGGGCGAGTGAAGCGTTTCCCCCCCACATAACTCGCCGCACCCATGCCAAAGCCATAATAGGGACGATTTTCCCAGTAGACCTGATTGTGCAGACACTCATACCCCGCTAAGGCATAGTTAGAGACCTCATAGTGTTGATATCCGGCATCAGAGAGAATTTGCGAGGCGAGACGGTACATTTCGGCGGTCAAGTCGTCGCTGGGTAACGGTGCCACACCGGGTTGGTAATATCGGGCAAAAGGAGTCTTCGGTTCGACGATTAAATCGTAACTGGAGATATGGACCGGAGCGATCGCCACTGCAGCTTCTAGAGAATGCTGCCACTGGGCCAAAGTTTGATGAGGTAGTCCAGAAATCAAATCCAGACTGAAGTTGGTTATCCCCACTTGGCGGATCGACTCCAGGGCTGTCAGAATGTCAGCAGAGTTGTGCGATCGCCCGCTAGCGGCGAGCAGTTCATCTTGAAATGCTTGCACGCCCAAACTGACGCGATTAATTCCTGCCGCGCGATAGCCGGCCAATTGTTGGCGCTCAAAGGTACCCGGATCCATTTCGATGGAAATTTCCGCATCCTTGGCGATGCCAAATCGGCGATCGAGTACGGTTAGGATCCGGTCTAACTGCTCCACCGACAACAACGATGGCGTGCCACCTCCGAAAAAGACCGTGGTGAGGGGTTGACCCAAACTCGGGGTGGTGTTGATTTCTTCTTGCAGCAGCGCGACATACTCGACGATCGGGCGGGAATTTTCCCCCTGCTGGCGATCGCCCACCACGAACACCGGAAAATCGCAGTAGTAGCATCGGCGACGGCAAAAGGGAATGTGAAGATAAGCTGAAGTCGGAATTTCAGCCCTTTTCCCTTCCATCGGGGTTTCAAACAAATTGGAACTTCGATTCTCAGCGATACCAAACACTCTGGTAAATTACAACGAGCCAGCGGAAAACGGCTTCGGCCTAAAAACCTTCCCAGTATAATAGGAAGGTCTGCTAAAAATCAATCTCTACCGTTGGCTTCCAGAACTCCTCGATGACAATCTCCTCCGATGGCAAAGCCCCCTAGGAGAAATCAGGAGTTGTACCTTTTATCGAATAGGCTTGCAACCATGCTTGATGCAATCATCATTCTGACATTTATCTTAGCAGGAGCGGGGATCGGGTTCTACGGCATCGAACTGCTCCCCGCTGGTGCGATCGACCAGGTAACGAATCTCGACGGCTTGCGTTCTGTAACCGCCGGTTTTGCAGCCTTAATTGGCGGTGCGTTTGGATTATCCGTGCAAACCACCTATCGGCGCATGGAAAAGCAAGTGCGGCACATGCCCATCGACCTGCTCATCACCCGGGCGATCGGCTTGGTGATGGGACTTCTAGTCGCCAACTTGATGTTGGCCCCGGTGTTCCTCCTGCCCATTTCCCCCGCATTAGGCTTCATCAAACCCCTCGCCGCCATCCTCGGCAGCGTCATGTTTGCCTTCCTGGGGATCGCCTTGGCGGATACGCACGGTCGAGCCTTCTTGCGGCTGATCAATCCCAACAGCGTGGAAACCATGTTGGTTGCTGAAGGCACCCTGAAGCCTGCCGCCACGAAAGTAGTGGATACGAGCTGCATTATCGATGGTCGCATCGAAGCCCTGCTCAGCACCGGCTTTCTCGAAGGGCAAATCTTGATCCCGCAGTTCGTGTTGCAGGAATTGCAGATGGTGGCCGATGCCTCCAACGATCGCAAGCGAGTGCGCGGGCGTCGGGGTCTGGATATCCTCAACCGCATTAAAGAAAGTTACGCCGAACGAATCGCCATCCACTCCGCAGACTACGAAGACCTGCACACCGTGGATGCCAAGTTGGTGCGCCTCGCCCAAGAAATTAACGGCACCCTGCTGACGAATGACTACAATTTAAGTAAAGTCGCCACCGTGCAGAAAGTGCCGGTTCTCAATATCAATGACTTGACCCAAGCCGTGCGTCCGGTCTATCTGCCCGGAGACAGCCTGGAATTGAAAATTCTCAAAGAAGGGAAGGAGGATTCCCAGGGTGTGGGGTATTTAGAAGATGGCACGATGGTGGTGGTCGAAGAAGGCAACAAGCATATCGGCGACGAAATGCGCGTGGTGGTGACTTCTGCTTTGCAGACCTCTGCCGGACGGATGATTTTTGCTCGCCCTCATGCTTCAGTTATTGCCTAACCCGATAATTCGCGATCGCTCCTGCTATGCGCGTGAAAATCTGTCCTGCTTTTAATTACACTGCCCCGATTTTACCTGGCTTTCGGCAAAATCGGGGCAGTGGCTTTTGATGAGCACTCTCCCGGTCAAACCGAGGTTTGAAGCGGGCAACGTCGAGAACGCTCCCCCCTGAACCAGGGGCTTTTTTATTGCAAGATGGTCTTGGAGACGATGCGGGTTTTTTTGCGATCGCCCTCGGAGAGTTCTTTGCCTTCTTGCAATTGAGTGGCACTGGTTTGCAGGACCGTTGCGCCGCCTTGGTCTCCCATTTGCAAAGCGGTTTTGGCCGCTGTTTGCAGCATGGTGGCCGCACCCACGCGATCGCCTTGCTGCATTTTCTGTTCGGCAATTTGGGTTTGCCGATATTTGGCTAAGGCTAAGGTGTGCTGCTGCACCTGGGGATTCAAGGCCGGCTGATAGGCACTCAGGACGTTGGCCGAGATCGCGATCGGATCCGAGAGCAAGCCGGTTTTGCCGATGCCGGGGTCATCGTAGCGCACTTGCACTTGCGCGATCGGTTGGATGCCTTCGCTTAACTTGCCCACGTACAGATTCGCCAACACCACCCGCTGCACGTCTTTCATCACGTCCCCCAAGCGCACGGCCAATTTTCCGTTTTCGGCTTGCACTGGCAGTTCGATGGTATCCGGTGCTACTTGGGCTACGGGTTTGAGTTCGGCCAAACGCACTTTCGGCATCAGTTTCAGCAGCAGGTAAGCGTTGGTTAGGGCTACGGACTGCATCCGGTTGAATAACCGCCCAAATTCGTTCGCTGCCTGTTCTGGATGTTCGATATAGGAGAGGGCACCCCCAGCAGCATCGGCGAGTCTTTCAAGCACGTCTTGGTTCCAGTGATCGCCAAATCCCAAGGCGTTTAAGGTGAAGTTGGCGGCGGCGGCTTCCACGGCGAGTTTGATGCAGCGATCGTTGCTGCCATGTTCGTTTTCGCCGTCGGTGAGGACGAAGGCTTGGGAAACTGTGTCTTTTGCTCCTTTTTTCAGTTCCTCGATGCCCTTTTTCATGCCTTCATCGATCGCAGTGCCACCGTCGGCTTTTAGTTTGTCGATTTTCTTTTTGATGCTTTCGGTGTCTGAGATAACTTGGTTGGAGACGATGACTTTGGCTCTGTGGTCGAAGGCAACGACGCAGAGGCGATCGCCCGGGTTGAGTCGGTCGATCAGTCCGTAGGCTGCTTCTTTGACCGTTTTCAGGGGTCGCCCTTCCATCGAACCGCTATGGTCGAGAATCAGGCACAGGTTCAGGGGCACCGCGCTTTCTGTCCCAGTGCCGATCGCGGACACGGAAATCGAAAGCTGACGCTGGTTGCTCGCCTGACCGGCATCGAGATTCGAATCGTTCAATGCCAGGTTTAAATCGACTTTCATTGCAATTTCCTCCTCGCAATGTCAAAACTGCTGTTGATTCTGGGTTCCCAGTGAAGTTTGGGGCTATTTGGATTGTGGCACAACCCTCGTCCCCACAGCTAATGCGATCGCTCTGGCTCATCGTTCATTAACAACCCGCAATATGCTCCCTTCAATTTCGATCCCTTCTGACCTCTTCAAGTTCTCCAATCCCCAATCCCCAATCCCCAATCCCCAATCCCCAATCCCCAATTTTTAATTTTTGCAGCGCCCCGGGCAGGGACACGCTACTATAAATAGAGACACAGCCATGATTGCAAGCAAAAACTGGACATGAACTCACCCATTAAGGCAGTTCAATCGCCCTATTACGGGGACGCCTCATATCGGACACCACCCCCAGATTTACCCTCCTTGTTGCTCAAGGAGCGGATTGTCTATCTGGGGATGCCCTTGGTGCCCGCCGTGACCGAACTGATTATCGCCGAACTGCTTTACCTGCAGTACGACGACCCAGAAAAACCCATCAATATCTACATCAACTCCACCGGCACCTCGAGTTACAGTGGCGATCCGATTGGCTTTGACACCGAAGCCTTTGCCATCTGCGACACCATCAAATACATCAAGCCCCCGGTTCACACCATTTGCATCGGATCGGCAATGGGGATGGCGGCGATGTTGCTCTCTGCCGGCACCAAAGGGTGTCGCGCCAGTCTGCCCAATGCTACCATCGTCCTGCACCAACCGAAAGCCTACACTCGCGGTCAAGCCTCGGATATTCAAATTCGAGCCAAAGAAGTGCTGGCCAATCGGCAGACCACGATCGATATCTTGTCTCAAAACACCGACCAGCCTCCAGAAAAGATTATCAAAGATATGGATCGGATGTTCTACATCACCCCGCACGATGCTGTAGAATACGGCCTGATCGATCGCGTTCTGGAAACCAAAGACTTGGCGCAGCCCTTGCCCGCCGGCGTCAGCTAATCTTGAAACGCACAGTGTGGATGTTGAATGCGTAAGCCTCCAGCATCTCACTAGACTGGCTTACCCACGCAGTACATAGTATAATAGAGGAGCGCAAAATGCCGATTGGTGTGCCAAAAGTTCCCTACCGGATGCCGGGGGAAACCTATACCCAGTGGATTGATATTTACAACCGCCTCTATCGCGAGCGCATTATTTTCATCGGGAAAGATATCGACGATGAACTGGCGAATCAAGTCATCGCCGTGATGCTGTATCTGGATTCTGACGATGCAGGCAAAGACATCATTCTCTACATCAACTCTCCCGGCGGTTACGTCACCTCTGGCATGGCAATTTATGACACCATGCAGCACATTAAATCCGATGTGGTGACCATTTGCGTCGGTCTGGCGGCTTCGATGGGATCCTTCCTGCTGGCTGCCGGTGCCCCAGGCAAGCGTCTGGCACTGCCCCACTCTCGGATTATGATCCACCAGCCCTCTGGTGGCACCCGAGGTCAAGCCAGTGACATTGAAATTGAGGCGCGCGAAATCTTGCGAATTCGCCGCAATCTGAATCAGATTTACGCGAATCGCACCAATCAACCCCTGGAAAAAATCGAGAAGGACATGGATCGCGATTTCTTCATGTCGGCGGCAGATGCCAAGGAATACGGCATCATCGATCGCGTGATTGAAGACCGCCCCTCCTAAGCGGAGATTAAATTAAGAATTGAGAATGGGTTAATTTTCAATTCTTAATTTTCCGCGATCGCGGCTTAATTTTCCTCAGAGGTCGGGGTTCCCCACTATCCGGAATGCTACAACAATGGCAGAATCTCGATCGAAAGAGTTCTGCCATTGTTATTGCGATGAATGTTGTACAGTGCTATAAAATACTCGGTTTGAATGCAGGCGCAACCTTGGAAGAGGTGAAGGCGTCCTATCGCTCGTTGGCACGGCAGTTTCATCCCGATGTCAACCCCGATGCAAGAGCGCACGATAAATTTATCGAACTGCACCAGGCGTATCAGTTCCTGCTCACCGTGGCCAAACCTGCGGCTGAAATGCCCCAACCCTCTCCCACCCCCGCCCCTACCCCCTCGCCGGTGTCCACATCCGGCAGATCCGCCAAAACCCACGTCACCCCCAAGGATCCATTTTTTCGCAACAATCCTCGACTCACCGATGTGGAAGAACTTCTCAAACAGCGCGGATATTTGCAATTACAGCAATTGCTCAAAGACAAACGGTTTCCCCGCGCCGTTGCCTTAGTCGAAGCACTGGCCCAACGCATCGCCCACGATCGCGAAATCCAACAATGGTTGGCGATCGCCTATCAGCGCTGGGGACGCCACGCGATCGCCCAAGGAGAATTGGAAAAAGCTCGGCTATACTTGAAAAAAGCCCTCCGCACCGACCCGCATAACCGATCCCTGTGGGTGGAAGTGGAACGAGATTTCCGTCGCATGGAGCAGATATTCCGATGACCACCACCGCACCGATCGCCAACGCACCTACCGAAGGAAGAGTCTTGCTAAAGCAGATTAGCTGGGACACTTACAAACGATTGTTAGCCGACATGGGAGACAATCGC